>CAVCAX010000326.1:0-33702 GCA_963599995.1 Coprobacillus sp. CAG:698 | reverse complement strand
CCATAATTCAGCCAAATAGAACCGTTGTAAGTAACATTCACATAAAAACGTGCCTCACGGTCTTTCCACTGTTTCAACACATAAGAATTGTCTGCATCGAAATACTTCAGTTCAGGATCGTTCTCGTCATAACACTGTCCGGAAGTAAAATTGCCGGTAGAGGGAATTCCTTCGAATCTGTCATAAGAGGGATCACGGTCTATTGTTAACCCATTCTTCGTAAAAAACATATCTACTGTTTCTTGGGTAGTATAATAACCGCCACCACCAGTCACACTGGTGTCCTCGAAGCCTGAGAACTTAGGACAAGTCCAATAAGTATAATCCCATTGTTCTCGCAGTTTAACCATAATCAATTCGTCAAAAATGACGTCATAGTTCTTTGTGAAGAAAGAAGCAATAGCACGACAGGACTTGTAAGGGTCGAGCTTACCGTCTGTGTATACCTTCGTCAGTTTGTAATTCTGCGAAGCAGCAAAATCAAAGAACTCTTTATAAGCTTTGTTGGCTTTTTCCCACTTTGTAGGATCTTCCGTCTGTGGAAAAAGCTGTTTCCCGTCTAAGTTTTTGACAGATGCCATATCCGTATTCCCATTAAACAACGGACTTGCCCAATAAAGATATAACTTAGCCTTCAAAGCTTTACATATCCCCAAATCCATACGCCCCAAGTTGTTTTTGCTGACCCTGTTCGGAAGATCGCCCGAGTCAATAGCCTTTTGCAATTCAGTAGCGATAAACTCTACACATTCGTCTACTGAGTTGCGCACCTTAATAAGTTCTTCTTTAGAAGCATTCAAGGGTATCGGCTCTTCACCAATTAAAGGAATAGGACCGAAAATACGAAACAGCTCGAAGTAGTAATAAGCACGTAGCACACGCGCCTCTTCCTTCCAACGTCCACGTACAGAAGCACCTACCTCCTGACATTTATCCACATTTTGAATAAAAGTACTTGCTTTAGCTATCGCTTTGTAGTAGTCTGTGAAGTAGCGATTGGCCTGACTGTACGAAGCAGTTGCCGCCCCCGTTGTCCATTCTGTATACGTCTTATTCCAGCGATTGGCTCCTTCCAATGATGCTTCGGTAAAGATGGTTCCGTTCTGGTTTTCATTCAAATGGAGTACGTCACCCACCTCTCGGATATAGCTGTATACATTATTTAAATATTGTTCGGTACGCTGCTTGGAAGTAAATGTCTCTTCCAATCCAAACTGCTTACCCGGAATAGCTTCGAAGAAATCATTGCATGACGACATTCCTAAGCATATAAAAGCAGCTGCAACATATTTTTTTATTTCAGTTTTCATACTTTTCATTTTCGATTTGGTTAAAAGTTAAACTTAACACCTATTGAATAGCTTGATACATTAGGATAAGCCGTACCATTGCTTGTATTCAATTCCGGATCCCATAATTTGAATTTCGAGAAAGTCAATAAGTTTGTTCCCATCAAATAGATCTGAGCATTTTTGATCAACAGGGGATCTGTCCATTTCTTAGGTAAATTATAAGCAATGTTCACTTGCTTCAGACGCAAAAAGCTAACATCTTTCACCCACCAAGAGCTTGGTTTCACGTTATTGTTGTTGCCGTCACTTCCTACTGACAAACGGGGATAGAACACATCCTGATTGGTAGGATCGTCCGCACTCCAACGATCGGTAATGTTAGCAAATACATTGTCACGCCCTTCATCATCCCAGAACGGTTTTACTGAAATACCATCCAAATAACGGTCTGCCTGTGCGTTTCCTTGAAACAAGGCACTGAAGGATAAGTTTCCAACTTGTAAATCGGCTCCGAATCCATAATAGATTCTCGGTACATCGCCACGACCAATAACCGTCTTGTCGTAGTCATCAATCACACCGTCGCCATTCAAGTCACGATACTTAATGTCACCTATGTGCAACGTACCGAACTGAGTAGCGTGGTCGTCGATCTCCTCCTGACTGGTAAACAATCCGTCTGCAATGTATCCCCAGGTAGCATTCACGTTTGTTCCACGGGTTTCCATCCATGGATAATCTACTGGCGGCTGATCATTTTCTACAATTTTATCCTTGTTGAAAGTCATGTTACCACGTACGGTCAAGAAAGCATTCTTACCAATCTTCTGCGTATAATTCATCGCAATTTCGATACCTTTATTTTCTACAATACCCAAATTAGCATACGGCTTTTCAATCCATCCTGCATAACTTGGCACGGTACTCCGCTGCAAGAAAATGTTATCACGACGCTCCTTAAAGAGGTCGATTACAAATGAAAGATTGTCGTTTAGCAATTTCAAATCAATACCCAAATCCTGCTTGCACGATTTAGACCAAGTGACATCCACGCCATACTTTTCTTCACCATAACCGCTGGCAGAATTATGTGAGGTACCAAACCAAGTACCATTCAAACCACCGAATACACCCTGATACATAAAACGACGTCCTGTTGCCGTATCACTACCTACCCATCCATACGTATAACGGAATTTTAAGAATGATACATATTTACGTATCGGTTCCCAGAACGGTTCATTGGAGACTGCCCAGCCTAAACCGAATGCAGGGAAAGTACCGTAACGATTGCCGGGGGTGAAGTTTTCCGAACCGTTAATACCTAAATTGAATTCAGCAAAGTAACGGTCGTTCCAAGAATAGGTGGCACGTCCGGCAAAACCACGTTGCTTGTAAGCCATACCGCCAATAATATCGGCAGCATTCAGATCCCAATATACTTTTTGATTATAAAGTAATAATGCACTTACACGATGTGCCCCGAAATCACGTTCATAATTTAAAGAGGCTTCTGTATAAACCGTACGATTGCTTGAATGCGTAGGAGTATCAAGTGTCAGATTCCCATCTGCTTCACCCAACACATCGTACAAATAGTCTCCTGTTTCCTCATCAAATAAAGTATCCTCAATCCAGATTCCGTTTTCATCTGTAACACCTTTGAATTTGTACATCGGTTCACTACGATTGTAGTTTCTACGGCGCGAATTATAAGTATCAAAAGCTATCATTACAGAAGCTGAAAGCCCTTTACTCCAGTTCCAAAAGTCAAGATCCTGTTTTACACGCACATTTGAATTCAACTGAGTACTGAATTCATCATAATAACCGCCACGAGCCAACTTGCCGTAAGGATTGAATTTTTGCTGTGTATTGATACCAGGAATCATACCATTGGGTAATACCATCGGATAGATGACCGGATTGACATCCATACAAGAAGCATATAAGGATGCAGCACTGCTTTGTGGATAGTGCCCTTGTCCCATATAGCCGAAAAATCCTAAATCAATGGCCGTTCTTGTGGTAGGTTTCAGGTTCAAGTTCGAGGTAAAGTTGTATCGTTCATACTTCATCGATGTATTATAATTATCCAGTCTGAAATTACGTGTCATACCGTTTTCGCCATAATAGCTCAACGAAGCATAATAACTCGCTTTCGGTGCACCACCACGGATATTGAGATTAGCACGCCGATTGTGCCCCCAATCATTGAATAACTCGTTTGCCCAATCTACGGCCGGATACAGATATGGATTATACAAACGGGGATTGTCATTCGGTAACAAACCATTCGCCTTTTTTGTAGCATCGATATACGCTTGAGAATAAACAATGCTGTTGTTCTTATTCATCTGCGCTTCGTTGCGTGCTTCCATATAAGTGTAAGCATCGGCCATGTCCACCTTTTTAGTCATACGAGTGAGACTTTCATAATAATCCACACTAAACGTCGGTTTGCTGATACGTCCGGGTTTCGTCTTCACAATTACAACACCATTCGCACCACGTACACCATAAACGGCCGTTGCAGAAGCATCTTTCAATACAGTAAATGATTCGATATCTTCCGGATCGATATTATTAAAGCTACGTTCTACCCCATCTACAAGTACCAATGGACTAGAGCTCTGCCCGTTTTTTATCAATGTAGAAATACCACGAATCCAGATATCCGACTCGTCATGTCCCGGTTCACCACTACGTTGCACGGCAACAACACCGGCAATACGTCCGGAAATGGCAGAAGATAACTTTGCGGCAGGCATCTTAATAGCAGCTGCATCCAATGAGGATTGAGCACCGACTACAGATACCTTACGCTGATTACCGTAACCCACCACTACCACTTCATCCAATGATGATACATCCTCTACCAGAACAATATCCACCACTTTCTGTTTGGTAATTTTTATTTCCTGTGATTTATATCCTATATAAGAGATAATCAATATAGGATTTTCTGTTGATAATTTTAAAGTGTACTGACCATTTGTGTCGGTAATAGTACCATTAGATGTCCCTTTCTCCTGTACACTAACTCCGATGAGCATTTCTCCTTTTTCATCCGAAATACGTCCTGTGACCGAACCGCTCTGTGCCCACATTGTTACACTATGCGCGAACAACAGTAGTAACAGCCACAAAGATCTGATACGATGTTTTTTCATTTCAAACAAATTCATACTACTTGTTTTAAATTAATAATAAGGTTACCAAATACAATAATTACATGGCGACAAAATAATAGGATTTAAAAGAAAATAAAATACTCCTACACGCCAAATAGCAGAGAGGGGAAAAAATGTCCGTCCGGAGTACAACCTGCCATTTAGAGTACAAGATAACAAACTATCAATCAATACAATGTATAATTAACTCAGGGAAAGAGAGTACACTATCCAATATCAAGAAACGACACAATTCTACATCACATATTCCATTTCTTACACTTATATGCTCAACTACATACACCAATATGTTCAAACTATATCCATTCTATTCTTCATTTTTCAAATGAGCCTCCCTGTAAACCTTCGGCGTCATGCCAAACTTACGTGTAAATTCTTTATAGAAATAAGCACGACTGGAAATACCTACATCAGAAATGACATCCTGTATAGACAATTCGCTATTTTGCAATAAATGAGCAGCTTTTTCCATCCGGTAATCTTTAATCAAATCACTTGGAGTCATCCCGGATATTTCCTTAAGTTTTCGACAGAACTGACGGGAACTCATCAACATCTGTTCTGCAATAAAAGTGGAACCCAAATCCTCCCGATCCAGGTTCTTCTCAACCACCTGCAGAAACCTCCGAACAAAATCGGCTTGTTCAACAGTGGTACATACAATGGAATTCGTCCAGCCTTCCAACTCTTCCAGATATACCTGCTTAGCCTCCTGTTTACCATAGATTACTTTCTGAATAATTTCTTTCAAAAACAGTATGTCATAAGGAAGAACCAAATAAGAATCTGCCCACAGAATCAGTTCCCGTTGTATCGTCGTACTGACTTTCCAAGTCAACATCGGCACAAAGGCAGTCTTCGAGAGCAATGAACGATTTTTATCAATGTATTTCATAAATATACTCTCAGCATCTATATACATCTGCATATCTACCAGAAACAAAGCTGGAGTCGAAGTGTGTATTTCATCAAAAGCCAACTGTACACTTCGTACCGGACAAACATCATATTCATCAGAAAGCAAAACACTAACGAGCCATATAATCTCTTCACGATCTTCCAATAACAAAACGGTTTTCTTCGCCTTATCTTGCGCAACGACAGTCACCGGATCGAAAGTGATTATCAATCGATCTCCTCCTAAAACTTCGTCCGCCACACAACAAAGCGTACAGTTCTGTTGTCTCAATGCCGAGAATACAAAACGCTGCATCGCCCGAATGCGAAAACGGTCGTCCGAATCCCTCCCTTTCGCCGGCAATACCTCCTGTTCAGTCAGTATCTTATACAGTCCTTCCACTGTATTATCTGAAGAAAAAATAGTCAGCACCATCCGGTTCTCTTCTTCTTTCATACCAACCGACACTTTATGGGCATTCCTGTCGGATAAGTAAAGAGCACAGAAATAGAGAATGCAACGCAAGGCATTCTTATAAACTGGAAAAGTGAAATCTACCGGAATATCCGTACGGATGAATGAGACATCGTGTCCTTCCTTCTCCAATACCCGAAACACCTCTTCAGCCAATTGAGTAAGGGACTGTTGTCCAGCAACAAAGAATTGCAAAGATGGCAACAACCGAAAACACTCGTCACCAATACCACACCCAAAGAGTAAAGCCATAACAGCCTCCCGGATCTGAGCAACTTTATCAGCATGTTGATCTGGTGACAGTGTCTTGTCGTTTAGTTGGTCGCAAGCCTGGTAAATAAGCGTACAGTTGTCAAGTACCTCACGCTCCTTATAACTGTCTACCTCCAGTGAAGCGTTACGACGTTCGGTTTCCAGTATCTCCTGTATCAGACGTTCATGCCGGAAATATTTACGGAACAAGTGAAAAACATATACAACCAGTACAACTCCGATCAACAAATAGACGATATACGCATAAACTGTTCGATACCAGGGAGGTAGAATATGAATAGGAATAGTAAGCGTCTTATATTCTGTTGCGAACACATCTTTCTTATAACGTACTTTGAAAAGATAATTACCTGGAGGTACGCTAAAATAAGAAATCTCATTGACGCTACTGAATGCTCCCCAATCCCGATCATACCCTTCAAGCATATAAGAATATTCTATATCTCCGTCACTGGTGTAATCCGGCACAACAAAAGAAAGAGAAAAAGAGAGCTTCGCTCCTGTCATCTGTAATTCTTTTCTGTCCGGCAGATAGTAGTCTTGAAAATTGACAAATGTTTTCTCAATCATCAGTTTACGTAATAGAATTTCCGGATAATACTCTGGAGCAGAAGGGGTATTCTTATTTAAATAAAGCAGTCCATCGATTCCCCCGAAAAAAAGTCTTCCCGTATAAGGGCAGCGATAATAAGCATCATCACTAAATTCTCCAATCTGTATACCTCCACTATAATAATATGCATGAGAAAAGAAATTGTCCGGATTGAATTTGATAAGTCCCCGATTCGTTCCCAACCAGAGAAGTCCGTCTGCATCTTCCAGAATACTGTGTATCATATCGTTGAGTAAGCCTTGTTCACGTCCGATGTGGACAGCTTCCAATCTGTTTCCCTTGATAGTAACCCGCACCAAACCGGCAGTAGTACCCACCCACAACTGTCCACGATGCCAATGTAAGCTCAATACGGCGTCCACAGATTTGTGCAACATCTCACTCAAAGAGAATACCTGATATTCCTCCGTCTTTCGGTTGAAACGCACCAATCCCCTCTGCAGACTCCCCAACCACAATAAAGAATCTCCTTGGGGCACCATGCTATAATATAGATTAAGTTCCTCTTGCTCATAGTAGAACTTATAATGTTCCAAAGCCTTTATCCGGAGTGGTCCGTGCTCGCTATCGAGAATTACTTTACAAAGCCCTTCATCTGCTGTGCCAAGGTAAAGTACACTGTCATTCTCTTCGATAATGGAATGTACCTCTTTGCCACTCTCTACCGGGACTCCGGAGCCTGTCCTTACCAAAGGATGAAGTTGCCCGTCATCGAAAGAGTAGTAACACAAACCAGGCGAAGCGGCTCCCACCCAGAAACCATTCCGGTAACGGCTCTCCCGCATAGTATAGATTCGCAGTTCCCGTTCCGGCCTCACGTAAGACACCGCAGACTGTTTTCCATCCAATGAATAAACTTCCACATCAGACGCCTGCACACCGTCATGATAATTTTTCACATGAAGTAGGCCGTTCCCCTTTGTACCTACCCAAAGTCCACCCTGTCTGTCCGTCATAATCGCCCTTACCTGCCGGGTCAGATTGGGAGAAAAATCGTTCAGCATCAAATTAGTAGCAATAGTATATTTACACGAGTACATCACCGCTCCCTGTCCGTCTGTTCCCACCCATAGAATCCCCTGCCGGAGGTCATTATAAATACCGAAAATTCGCATATTACGATCAATTATCTCTTCTGCATACCGCTGAGAAAGAGGTAAACGCATCAGCCCATTGGTATGGAAAGCCAAAATGATATCTTCATAGAAAGGCACAATACCGGTAATAACTCCATATTTCCGTACCAATTCACCGATATTACGAATATATATTTTAGACTTTCTTGAGATATCGTATACGAAAAGATCATAGTCGGAATCATAAAAGCAGAACACATGATTCTGGTAGCACACATATTCTATTGGCTTTTGATGAAAATGGGAAGGAGTGGTAGTAAGCCGAGTGGATAGAGTATCCTGCTCGAAAGAGCTCAATGAAAAACGATACAGTTCACCACTTTTATAAGGGAAAAGATACAACTCCCCTTCGTCAGTAACAAACGCCCTGACATCCACTTCCTGCATACGAATGTCCGGCACCGGAATATTAACAAAACGACGGTGGTATGTATTATAATAAGAAATCCATCCGTAACCCAATACCCAAGTATTTCCTTTCTGATTGGAATGAATGACGAAGTCTCCTTCGAAATTGTAATCGTTGATGATCTGTCGGGAGTCTTTTGAAAAGCGATTGGCTCCCGCATGCGTAGTTATCCACAAACAACTGCTGTCCGCCTGCTGAATAGAATGAACTATATTATTGCTTAATGTTTTCTGTTTAGAGAAATCCGAACGAAACACTTCCATCGTTTTTCCATCCCAACAATTTATCCCATCATACGTACCGAACCACATCAATCCCTCATTATCCTGAAAGAGAGATAGCACTGCACTGTTAGAGAGCCCTTGTTGATAATCTATCCTTGAAAAAGAGAAAAGCTTCTCATCTGCATTTAAATAGTTTAATGAAAAAAAGAGGTATATGAATATGGTGTACGTCCTTAACATAATGGTAAACATTCTTCCTATTTTCATAAAAATGAATATTATTAGCTTAGCAAAAATAATAATTTCAATATGAAAATACAAAAATTAGCTCTGTGCCACGGCCCATTCATTAAAAAAAACTCTTTCAATAGGGTTAGGAGGCTATTTTATAGAGGAGAAATATAGAAAAATTGATTTACGAACTATGGTTTGTAAACTAACAGCGCATACTGTTCTACCCGACATAACGAATCATACTTCGGACAGAGAGTACGTACAAGCTCTCTTGTTTGTAGAATCCCCTTTGCTACTACCTTCAGTAACAAGGAGGATTCCTAAACATTAGTTTTCTTATCTACAATTAATACATTTCCATTACAAGCTCGCCGCCGGCCAGTACCTCATCGAATGTTAGGTATGTACGGCGCAGCCGCTTACCGTTAAGCCACATCTGCTTTATCAGAAACTTGTCGTGTGCAAGGTTTCTGGCCTTAACGGTGAAATCTTTACCCGATGGCAGATGGATGGTTGCCTCATCGAATGATGGTGTACCTATCTCGTAGTGTCCCGAAGTGGGGTCCATAGGATAAAATCCCAAAGCGCTGAACACGTACCAAGCACTCATCTGTCCCGTGTCCTCGTTGCCACAGATGCCGTCGGGGGTATCGTCATACAGAGTGTCTATAACGCGGTGCACCAGCTGCTGCGTTTTGGCAGATGCGCCCAACCGGTTGTACATATATATAGTATGGTGACCCGGTTCATTGCCGTGGGCATACTGACCTATAAGTCCCGATATGTCGCCTGATGCATTGTCGCCCTCGACAGCTACACTGAGACTGAATAGTGAGTCGAGTTTGTTTTCGAGCTGTTTCTTACCACCCATGATTTTTGCCAATCCACTGATGTCGTGTGGCACGAAGAACGTCCACTGCCATGCGTTGCCCTCGCAGAAGTCATCATTACGGTGTGACGACATAAGTGGATGGAACGGTGTGCGCCAATTAGCATGACTATCGCGTCCGCGTGCGAAGTTACATGTGGGGTCGATGACGTTAGTGTAATTCTTTGCCCGGCGACTGAAGCGTTCAATGATAGAATGGTCGGCGTGTATGAGTTTGGCAAACCTTGCTATGCAGGCATCATCATAGGCATATTCAAGTGTACGTGCCGTGGCCTCCATCTCAAGATCACAAGGTACGTAACCGTATCGTTTGTAATTTTTCATGCCTACAAAGTACCCCATTGACCAGCCGCAGGTATCGCGGTCGGCCGATGCAATCATGGCCTGCAAGGCAAGGTGTGTATCGAAATTGTGTATACCGTTCATGTAACAATTGGTTATCATTGGCATCGAGTGTATACCTATCATCTGATAGGTCTCCATGTTGGCCAATGTCCAAATGGGCAGCTGCCCACATGCCTGGTAGTGGCTGAGTGCGGTCTTTACATAGTCGCTCATAACGTTGGGGTGTAACATTGCCATGAGCGGACACTGCGCACGGAAAGTATCCCACAGTCCGACAACGGCACCATAGTAGTCGAATCCACCGGTGTTGTGTATCGAGTCATCAGGTCCACGGAAACGTCCGTCAACATCAGACGACAACATGGGATACAACAGAGAGTTGTGTAACGATGTGTAGAATATGGTACGGCGTTTGGCATCAGTTGTCTTCACCTCGATTTGTGCGAGACTGTTCTGCCACTGCCGGTGTGCTGCAGCACGGGCAGTGTTGAAATCGATGCCGGTTGTTTCGGCTTCGAGATTTGCTTTTGCTCCGTCCATGTCAACATACGATATGGCAGTCTTCACCTCCATATCGTTGCAGTTGCCAGCAAAGGTAAGCATCAGTTTCAGATTGTTGCCATGCGCTTTGTACAGTCCGGCCCAACGTTCATTGTCAATGTACATAACGGCACTGTCGATAGGTTGTGAGAATATGGTGTAAAAAAACATCTGCTGGTGGTACGCCCATCCATTGGATTTGCGGTAGCCGCGTATGGTGTGACTGTCGACAACCTCTATATAGGCATCGTACACGGTGTCTACATTGTGCTCAGGCTGTATGGTACATGCACAAACAGAACCGTGTTCGAGGTCGACAAGCACATTGTGATCACCTTGATAGTGCCATGTGTAACGTTGTATACCACATCGGCGCGTGGCGGTTAGCTCCACGTCAGTTTCACCACCGTACACAGCTATACGGTAATAGCCTGGAGACGCACTCTCCTTAGAGTGATCGAGTGGAGACACTATATGACCTGTTTTTATGGTCTGAGGCAGATTTGTTCCAATTGAATGCGGCATGGGCATGAACATGATATCGAGAAAGTCGGCACAGCCACCCCCGCTTTTATGCAGATGACTGAATCCCTGAATGTTTTGTGAGTTATAATGATAGCCCGACCCGTACGGATGGGTGTCGGGGCCGATCTGCATCATGCCGAAAGGTACGCATGCAACAGGTACGATACCGCCATTACCACCCGTTCCTATGAATTTGTTCACGTCTTTGGTATAATCCTGTGCATACACTCCAATGGTGACCAAGTGCACAAAAGCAAGTATAAGAAAATAGTGTGTTTTATTCATTCTTCTTTTCATAAATAAACCCATAACCCTAAATTAACTTATTGTAAATATCAATCTTATCCTTTAGTGTTGAGATAACAAAAATAGAAAGATTTTAGTAAATATAATAGAAGTAATAATAAAATCCGATAAGTTTTCATGGAATAATATCATTAAAACGCTATTTTTGTTACGGGTTCTTTGAGGGCAATGAGATTGTGCCATCCATATCGAACCACACAATTCACAGATTGACACACCGACATATAAATCAATTATCAACCATGACACCACAGGAATTCTTCAAAAACGATCTTTTTGCTGAAAAGGCAGGCATCGTACTCATGGAAGTACGCGAAGGATACAGTAAAGCCCGACTGGAAATAAAAAAGGAGCACCTCAATGCCGGAAACCGCACGCAAGGTGGAGCAATCTTTACCCTGGCCGATCTCGCTCTGGCTGCGGCCGCCAACTCACACGGACAACTTGCTTTCTCTCTGTCGTCCAATATTACCTTTCTCCGCGCCAGCGGTATCGGTGATACGTTGTATGCCGAAGCCCGTGAGCGGTATATCGGACGAAGCACCGGGTATTACCAGATAGACATCACCAATCAGAAAAACGAGCTGATCGCCACATTCGAATCGAGCGTATTCCGCAAAGACCAGCAAGTGCCTTTTACTTTGTGACAATCGATGTAAGCGGATAACGGTTTCCGGTGACACTTTTAAGGAAAGCCTTGGCCGAACCGATATTCAGAAACATATCCAGACGGACCGGGAGGTGGTTTTTGTCATCCGTAATGTAGAATGTTATCACCTCCTTTTCTTTTCCTTTATCGGTATATTCCACAAATGAGAAAACAAGGCAGCGGTAAGTCGTATCATTCTCGGCCTTGACATTTTTCATTCCGCGATAAATCAAGGTCTGTTCCTCTACCCTGCGACCGGTTGCCATCGGGAAGTTTATCTTCTGCCCGACCGTATAGTCTTTCGGGTCGTAAGAGCGGGCCTGTGCCAGAATGCTGAGCATATCAAACACACAACGGCTGTCGCTATACTCCGTTTCTACAATCTCGCCATCCCGGTAAGTACGCTTTTGATTGACAAGACACAAGCCGTCTTTATAAGAGAACCACGCCTCATCTACCGTGTAGCGTTTTCCCTCTTCAGCCCCTTTACGAAAATAACGGGGTTCGAGTCTCTCACCGACAATGCAAGTCAGAGTATCCCGCATCTTGAAGAAAAAGTCAATCTTCTTGCTGCTCACCGACAGGAGATTAAAGCGATAAGCCGGTTGGGAATGGTAAGCCGTCGCATGGGTGGTAAGACTTGCCAGACCGGCCTTTATCCATACAAATTTCCAGTTGAAATATAAATCGTACATTACCTGCTCGCCGGACTTGAAAGCTTCGTTTGTCGCTTCACACTGAGCCTTGGCCGGCATCGAAAAGCAAGCACTGACAATAAAGGTCAGCCATAACAGGGTGATACGATTCTTAACGCCGGCGGCCGCCTTGGCTACTGCTACTACTGTTCTGGCCTCTTTTCTTCTTGTCTTCATCAGGTTTTTGTTTTTTGAGTTCATCCGGTTTCTGTTTATCCAACGGGGTTTCCTTCACATCCCAAGCCTGTTCGATCTCCCAATTGGCCCTCGGTTCCAATATCTGCGGATAATAGTATACCATTTCCGGTTGCCGCTTCGTTTCGTATTCACCGGTATCCCAGATTCCGTTTCCATTCGTGTCATTTATCAGGCGGGCACAGTATTTACCCGGATTCAAGAAATAGAAATCCGCTTTCCCGTCAACGACAGGCACCTTGCGCACTACCTTATCCTGAGCATCGAGCAGTTCCACAAAAGCGATGGAATCGCATCCTGTAACATTAAAATAAATCGCCCCGTATTCCTCCAGGGAGCGTACTCTTATGCTTTGCTTTATCTTATCGGTAAACAATCCGTAAATGCCGTGAAAAGCAGTCGAGTCTACCGAAAATTCATATTCCGTCGACGGTTCCCAGTCATAATACAGATTATACTTACGTAAATTCAACGAATCCTGTGCAAACTCGAAGGGCACATCCTCCCACAACGTATCCACTTTCTGTTTCAGATGGATCGCTGCACTGTCAAACCAGGCTATCGGCTCCTCAAAAGCCAATGAGATATAATCGTATACATCCATCGAAGAAGAGACACGTGGCGAAACGGACAGGAATTTGGTCGGTTCCGGTTTATCCTCTTCGTCTTTCTTTTTCTTCTTTTTCTTAGGCTCCTCCACATTCTTTTTCACATTCTTGGCTACGAGCTTCAGCGTATCCGTCCGCGGAACCAACTGATTCAATGTATCCGTATACAGATAGCTGAGACTGAATGACAAAGTATCCTGCTTATAGACCAACGAGTCTTTTACCCAGTAATGAATCGTATCATTCTTCTGGCTCTTCTCGATGACAAAAGCATCCTCTTCTTCAAAGTTCAGTCCCTTCAATACCGGTAAGGTATCCGCTCTGGAAGCAAAGTAAAGCGTGAATTTCTCCGGAGTCAGACGTTCGCTTTTGATAAGATACTGCGAAAACATATCCTCCGTAAAAGAACGCAAAATGATATCATCCGGCAGGTAATAAGTGTACTGTCTTTCAATAATCGTATCTATAGTCAGAGAATCCACCCAAGTCGTATCCTGCCGCATCCGTTCTTCCCAGCGGGGAATAACCAATGAGTCATTAAAAGCCAGCGCTTCGCTCTTCTGGCTGAAAGTAAAGTTCTGATCGGCATCCATCAAACCATAAATACGGTATGACCCGGGAGCGATGCCCCGGATTACAAAATGGCCGCGACTGTCCGTACGCGCCACCCGGTCAAAGGGCAGTTTTGTAAATGCCGTATCGGACAAATTGGAATGCAACCCCACCAGCATCCCCTTTACCGGCTCCAAATTAGAGGCCTCAAGCAAAGTGCCGGACACTTCCAATGTATCGATCACATCTCCGGTAGAGAATGTAAATGCAAAATTCCCCAACGGATTTCCTTCGTTGTTATCAACAATGGCATCCGAGAAATCAATCGTGTAAGTGGTATTGGGTTTCAGGGAGTCAAGCAGGTTTATGCTTATCCTCTTTCCCGAAGGTTTAATTTCCGGCTGCTGCACTTGAGGTGGAGAGATCACAACTTTCTCATTCGCCTTTTCCAACTTTATGTATTCATCAAATTCCAGCGAAATTTTCTTCCGGGTACTGTTAAGCGCCCCAGCAACAGGTGTACTCTTCATAAACCGGGGCGGTGTTTCGTCTCTCGGCCCACCGTCCGGACGACCTATACTGGCGCATGAATAAAGAGCAGCCACTCCTGCGACTACCGCCAATCCCTTGCGGACAAGTAACTTTATATTATAGTGTCTTTTACGTAACATGATGCAAAAATAAAGGTTCTCGAGAGAATAAATACTATACTTTACAGTAATTTAATGAAAAATCAAACCCTGCCGTTTCCGGTATCTCTCGTCTGCCGCTATTTACCGGCTGATGCGGCATCCGGAACAAAGTCTCTATTAATAAGAGAAAAACATAGTTAAAAAAGCGGGCGCTACACAATATTTTTACAAGAATTTAAAGTATTTTTGCACCGAAAACTAAAAAAGCATACCTCGGTTTTCTCCCCCATCCTTATACATTACTATGAACGCGTTATTTTGTAGAAAATTTATCAATAAACACTGAATATAGAGTATGAAAAGTAGAATTGTATTATTCGTATTTTGTTTAGCCCTTTTATCGAGCTGTGGTAAAAAGGGTTTTGACATGGGAGGAGCTCCGGAATGTGCAGTAGAAACCCTGCAACCCGCAACAGTCGACCTGACTAGTTCTTATCCGGCCACAATCAAAGGAAAACAAGACGTAGAAATTCGCCCCCAGGTATCCGGTTTTATCACCAAAGTCTGTGTAGACGAAGGTTCTATGGTACGTAAAGGGCAAGTGTTGTTCATCATCGACCCTACGCAATACGAAGCTGCCGCACGTTCGGCCAAAGCTGCCGTAGCAACAGCCGAAGCTGCTGTAAGTACGCAACAGATCACTGTTGACAACAAACGCGCACTGAACAAGAAAAACATTATCAGCGACTACGATTTAGCTATGGCCGAAAACACACTGGCCTCGGCAAAAGCACAGCTGGCCTCGGCAAAGGCACAGCTTATCAGTGCAGAACAGAACCTCGGATTTACCAGTGTAAAAAGTCCTTCCGACGGTATTGTCAATAACATTCCTTACCGTTTGGGAAGTTTGGTAAGCCCCTCGATCGCTACCCCGCTGACGATTGTTTCTGATATTACCGAAATGTACGTATATGCCTCTCTGACAGAGAAAGAGCTTTTGGAACTGGTACGCAAGGACGGTTCGCAAAGTGCCGCCGTAGAGACCTATCCCGAAGTGCAGCTCCAACTCTCGGACGGAAGCACTTATGACCAGAAAGGAAAAATAGAAACCATCAGCGGTGTAATCAATGCAAACACAGGAGCAGTCAGCATCCGTGCCACTTTCCCGAACGGCAACCGTCTGCTGAGAAGTGGCGGTATGGGTAATCTCATCATCCCCTACCACATAGAAAACGCTCTTGTTGTTCCGCAAAAAGCCACGACAGAAATACAAGACAAGAAATTCGTATTCCTGCAGCAACCGGACAATACGGTTAAGATGAATGAAATCACCGTACTTAACATTGACAACGGACAAGAGTATGTAGTTACCTCCGGACTGAAAAAAGGCGATCTGATCGTTATTGAGAATGTAGGTACTCTGAAAGACGGGCAAACGATCAAACCGACTACTCCTGCCCAATCGGAAGCAAAATTCCAACAAGCTATGCAAGATCGTAAAGAAGGAAAAATGTAAATTCAGCTTATAGAGATAACAAAACTATGAAATTAGATAGATTTATCAATCGCCCGGTACTATCTACGGTAATCTCCATCGTAATAGTCATTCTGGGTATATTGGGACTGTTCTCACTCCCTATTTCCCAGTATCCGGACATCGCACCGCCTACGGTAAGTGTCTCTACCAGTTACCAGGGAGCCAACGCCCAAACGGTATTGAACAGTGTGATCGCCCCGCTCGAAGAGCAGATCAACGGTGTAGAGAATATGATGTACATGACATCGACTGCAACCAATACAGGTGAAGCCCGTATCGATGTTTATTTCAAACAGGGAACAGACCCGGATATGGCTGCCGTCAACGTACAGAACCGTGTAGCCAAAGCCCAGGGTTTCCTGCCGGCCGAAGTAACCAAAGTAGGTGTGATCACCTCCAAACGCCAGACCAGTATGTTGCTGGTATTCTCATTGTATAGTTCAGATGACAAATACGACAATGAATTCCTTGAGAATTATGCCAAGATCAATGTAATCCCCGAAGTGCAGCGTGTACCCGGTGTGGGTGATGCGATGGTGCTCGGTGCCGACTACTCTATGCGTATCTGGCTGAAACCGGACAAAATGGCCCAATATCACCTGATGCCTACCGATGTATCCGCCGCTTTGTCCGAACAGAATATAGAAGCCGCTCCGGGATCACTCGGTGAACAGGGTAATCAGACATTCCAGTACACCTTGAGATACAAAGGGCGTCTGCAAAGCCAGGAAGAATTTGAGAACATCGTCATCCGCGCCACTTCGGACGGACAAGTGCTCCGCCTGAAAGACATCGCAGAAGTAGAATTGGGACGTCTGACGTATGGATATACCAACCACGTTAACGGTCATCCGAGTGTTACCTGTATCATCTTCCAGACAGCCGGATCAAATGCAACGCAGATTATCAAAGACATCGAAGTATTACTGCAAAAATCCGAAGAGACATTCCCTCCGGGTGTAAAAGTAAATATTTCGCAGAATGCCAACGACTTCCTGTTTGCCTCTATTCATGAAGTAATCAAGACGCTGCTCGAAGCATTCTTATTGGTATTCATCGTAGTATACATTTTCTTGCAGGACTTCCGTTCCACGTTGATCCCTGCCATCGCTATTCCGGTAGCTCTGATCGGTACATTCTTTGTGCTTTACATCATCGGCTTCAGCATTAACCTGTTGACACTGTGTGCCATGGTGCTTGCCATTGCCATTGTGGTCGATGACGCCATCGTGGTCGTCGAAGGTGTTCATGCCAAGCTGGATCAGGGATACAAATCGTCCAAACTGGCTTCCATCGATGCCATGAACGAATTAGGAGGTGCCATCGTATCCATCACCCTCGTAATGATGGCCGTATTTATCCCTGTTAGTTTCATGACAGGTACTTCCGGAACATTCTATCGCCAGTTCGGTTTGACCATGGCTATCTCCATCGGTTTGTCGGCAGTCAACGCATTGACATTGACCCCGGCACTTTGTGCCATCTTGCTGAAACCGCATAAAGAAGATGAAAAGAAAAAATCAACTTTCGTCAGCCGTTTCCATACTGCATTCAATGTCTATTACGACAATCTGTTGAAACGGTATAAAAAAGGAACACTTCGTTTCATCCACAAGCCCTGGTTGACTATCAGTTGTGTAATAGCCGGCATCGCTTTGCTGATATTCCTGATGAACATCACTCCGACCGGTCTGGTTCCGAATGAAGATACCGGTACTATCATGGCAGTTGTCGACATGCCTCCTGGCAGTTCCATGGAGCGTACCACCGAGGTTATGCAACGCATCGACAGCTTGTTGGGTTCCGACCAGGCCATCGAAAGCCGGACCATGATTGTCGGCTACAGTTTCCTTGCAGGACAAGGTCCGAGTTACGGTTCGTTTATCTGTAAGTTGAAGCCTTGGGAAGAGCGAAGTATCGAGCAACGCTCCGACTTCGTATCCGGAATGCTTTATCTGAAAGCCCGTGAGGTCATCAAGGATGCCCGCGTATTGCTGTTTGCACCTCCTATGATTCCGGGATATAGTGTGTCCAACGGTTTCGAGCTGAACTTGCAGGATAAGACGGGTGGTAGTCTGGATAAGTTCTACGAAGTAGCCCAAGACTTCATTGCCAAATTGCAGGCGCGTCCGGAAATTCAGTCCGCACAGACCTCTTTCAATCCGAGTTTCCCCCAATACATGATCGATATCGATGCTGCCGCCTGTAAAAAGGCCGGTCTTTCACCGAACGACATTCTGACGACCTTACAGGGATATTACGGTGGTCTGTACTCTTCCAACTTCAACCGGTTCGGTAAGTTGTATCGTGTAATGATCCAGGCAGATCCCGACAGCCGTACCAACCTCGAGTCCTTGAAATCCATCAAGGTGCGCAACGGAAGTGAAATGGCGCCCATCACCCAGTTCATGAGTGTCAAGCGTATCTACGGACCGGATAACATCAAACGATTCAATATGTTTACCGCCATGACGGTCAACGGTTCCCCCGCTGACGGTTACAGCTCCGGTCAGGCTATTCAGGCTATGCAAGAGGTGGCTCAGGAATCGTTGCCTACCGGTTACGGTTATGAGTTCTCCGGTATGACCCGTGAAGAACAAAGTTCCAGCGGAAGCAGTACAGCAATGATTTTCATTCTCTGTTTTGTTTTCGTATACCTGTTGCTGAGTGCACAATACGAAAGTTATATTCTGCCCCTGGCAGTATTGCTTTCTATCCCGTTCGGTTTGGCAGGTAGCTTCATCTTTGCCCACTTGATGGGATTGGCGAACAACATCCTCCCGATACTCGGAGCAGCAACCAATAACATCTACATGCAGATTGCCTTGATCATGTTGATGGGACTTTTGGCCAAAAATGCCATTCTGATTGTAGAGTTTGCCCTCGACCGTCGTAAGATGGGTATGAGCATCACCTGGGCTGCCGTATTAGGAGCCGGTGCCCGTTTGCGTCCGATCCTGATGACTTCGCTGGCTATGGTTGTCGGATTGATTCCGTTGATGCTGGCCATGGGAGTAGGCGCCAATGGTAACCGTGCATTGGGTACAGCCGCCGTAGGCGGTATGTTCATCGGTATGATCTGTCAGATCTTCATCGTACCCGCCCTGTTCGTAATCTTCCAATACCTGCAGGAAAAGGTTAAGCCGATGGAATGGGAAGATATCGACAACTCCGATGCGGAAACTGAAATAGAACAATATGCTAAATAAAATTAGATAAAGATTAAGCATGAAAAAACAAATCATATATATGTTGTGTGTAACTGCCTTTTTAAGCAGTTGCCACATCTATAAATCATACGAAAGACCCGAGGATATAGAAATCTCCGGTTTATACCGCGACACGGTGGCAGGAGGCGATACGTTGGTATCTGATACAACCAGCTTCGGGAATCTGCCCTGGAGAGAGATTTTCACCGATCCTCAGCTACAGGCACTCATCGAGCAGGGATTGGCCAACAATACCGACCTGCAAACAGCCATACTGAAGGTAAAAGAGGTAGAGGCCGCTTTGATGACTTCCCGTCTTGCCTATGCGCCTGCGATTACATTATCTCCTCAAGGTACGATCAGTAGCTTCGATAAAAGCGCTGCGACCAAAACGTATTCCTTGCCGATAACCGCCAGTTGGGAAATCGACCTCTTCAACAAATTCATGAATGTCAAAAAAGGCTATCAGGCAGTTCTCGTACAGACGAAAGCATACCGCCAAGCCGCACAGACTCAGATCATCTCCGGCATTGCCAATACATACTACACCTTGCTGATGCTGGACAAGCAGTTGGAAATCTCCGAAGAGACAGCCGGCATCATGAAACGCAACGTTGAGACCATGAGCGCCATGAAAGACGCAGGAATGACCAATGCCGCTGCCGTAGCTCAAAGCGAAGCTGCCTATGCACAGGTCATCGCCTCTCTGCCGGCTATCCGCCAAAGCATCCGCGAAACGGAGAATGCTCTCTGCATGCTTTTAAAACAAGCACCGCAGACCATCAGACGCAGCACATTGGAAGAGCAGCAATTGCCCACACAATTCTCTGTCGGCGTACCCTTGCAGCTATTATCCAACCGTCCGGACGTGAAAGCCGCCGAGATGAATCTGGCAAATACTTATTACAACACCAATGCCGCCCGTGCCGCTTTCTATCCGCAAATCACAATCAGTGGTTCAGCCGGTTGGACAAACAGTGCCGGAGGTGCAATCGTCAATCCGGGCAAGCTCCTTGCTTCCGCTATCGGCTCGCTGACCCAGCCTCTCTTCTATCACGGTGCCAACATCGCCCGTTTAAAGATAGCCAAGGTACAGCAGGAAGAAGCCAAACTCGCTTTCCAGCAGACCATCTTAAATGCCGGCAGTGAAGTAAGCAATGCACTCTCTTTATACCAGACTACCGCCGAAAAGGCCTCTGCACGCCAGCTTCAAGTAGAATCTGCCGAAAAAGGAGCCGAATACACAAAAGAATTATTTAATTTAGGCACATCAACCTATTTGGAAGTTCTTTCGGCCGAACAATCACTGTTGAGCGCACGTTTGTCACAAGTATCCGACCGTTTCGACAGTATGCAGGCTGTAGTCAGCCTCTACCAGGCATTAGGCGGCGGAAGAGAAAATTAAAAGGTATTAATTGTAAATCGTAAATATCATGATTAGTCCGTTAGCTTATGTAGACCCCGGAGCAAAAATTGGAAAGAATGTCACTATCCAACCGTTTGCCTATATAGAGAAAGATGTCGAAATCGGAGACGACTGTGTAATCATGGCTTATGCCAGTGTTCTGAATGGTACCCGCATGGGAAAAGGCAATAAAATATACCACCATGCAGTATTGGGTTCCGAACCTCAGGATTTTCATTATACAGGAGAGGACAGTAACCTGATTATCGGCGACCATAATCATATCCGCGAGAATGTAGTTATCAGTCGTGCCACATTCTCCGGTAATGCAACCCGCATCGGTAATGAGAACTTCCTGATGGACAAAGTACATATCTGTCACGATGTCCAGATAGGTGACAACTGTGTAGCCGGTATCGAAACAACCATTGCCGGTGAATGCAAACTCGATGACTGTGTCATCCTGAGCGGCAATGTAATCTTACACCAGTATTGCCACGTGGGGCATTGGTCGTTGGTTCAGAGCGGATGCCGTATTTCGAAGGATGTCCCTCCGTATGTAATCATGTCCGGCAATCCCACCACTTATCACGGAGTAAATGCCGTGGTGCTCACCCAACATCACAATACTTCAGAACGCATTTTACGCCACATAGCCAATGCCTACCGTCTGATCTATCAAGGTAACTTCAGCCTCACAGATGCCGTACAGAAAATTGTCGATCAGGTTCCGATGAGCGAAGAGATCGAGAATATCGTTAATTTCATAAAGGCTTCCGAACGGGGAATTGTAAAATAGCTACAGTGTAACAACTGAACCTAAAAGAGCCGTGTCAAACTCAGTTTTGAGTCATGACGCGGCTCTTTTCCTTTCTTGGGTTTTCCAAGAAACATATCGTTCCATTTTCAAAAATGAAAGTTAATAGCTTCCTCTATAAGCTAAGTAGTCTGAAAAAATAAGATAACTTCCCTTTATATTTGTTCTCTATCCTCTTCCATCTCCACAATTTGTAATGATTATACCATTATTCATTGAAATGGAAGGAGAAGAGATTTTTATCTGTTATTCATAAAC
This sequence comes from Coprobacillus sp. CAG:698, assembly GCA_963599995.1. Taxonomy (GTDB): domain Bacteria; phylum Bacteroidota; class Bacteroidia; order Bacteroidales; family Bacteroidaceae; genus Bacteroides. The sequence continues at coordinate 11,793 of CAVCAX010000326.1, read as the reverse complement.
TAAAATTGGGAAAATATGAGACAACATGATTTTGTGAGTTTCATGCGTGCAACGATCTGCACGTTTGAACAGGGCAATAGCTATGGGACAGCGCATATATACAAAAACAGCCTGAACAATTTTATTGCATTCTATCGTGCCGACAAGATACCATTCAAGAAAATAACTCCGGAATTGCTGAAAAGATTCGAGTTCTACCTGAGACAGAAACAACTCAGTTGGAATACCGTCTCCACTTACTTACGCACCATCCGGGCAACCTATAACCGGGCCGTCGACAGGCGTTTGGCACCCTACATTCCACGATTATTCAGACAGGTATATACAGGTACACGTGCAGATCAGAAAAAAGCGCTGAGTAACGATGAAATGGCGCAAATATTTCAAAGCTGGAAAAGCCGGAATACATCGGAAGCACACAACCGCACCCACGGTCTGTTTATCCTCATGTTCCTGTTTCGCGGTTTACCTTTTGCAGACCTGGTAAACTTGCACAAGAAAGACCTGAACGGAAATACAATCTCTTACCGGCGTCGTAAAACCGGCAGGCAACTAACCGTCGACATCCCTCGGGAAGCATGGGCCATTCTAAATGAGTATATGGATACCGACCCCCAATCGCCCTACCTGTTTCCATTTCTGACAGGCAAAGAGGGCAGCATAGAATCCTATCGGGAATACCAATGGGCCTTACGCACTTTCAATCAGCAACTCAGCCAACTCCAGAAAATGCTGCGTCTGAAAACTCATTTAAGTTCCTACACCGCACGCCATACATGGGCTACACTCGCCTATTACAATGAAATTCATCCGGGAATTATCTCGGAAGCCATGGGACATTCATCCATAGCCGTCACGGAAACCTATCTAAAACCTTTCAATGCAACGAAAATAGATGCTGCCAACAGGAAAGTCATCTCATCGATAGCACAACATATTCCGACCCATAAATTATAACAGATTACTTTGTAGGTAACGGAATTTATTTCTATCGCAAATATCAATGTATTTTTCGTAAAAGCCAAAAAACATCACACTTTTTTATCAAAAAGAAAAGAATACTACCCCTATATCAGTCATTTAACAAATATTCTCCCCAACGATTAAAATGAGTTTATCTGCAAGAGCAAAAAGAGCTCTCTCCATATTCTTTCCGGTAAATATGGAGCGCATCGCTATGGCATATATTCTGCACCAAACAATAAATCAATTGAAATAGTAGCCCCTCTAAACGCTTCCAGAGACGTATTTTGTGATTTCCCGTTACCTACAAAGTAACAGAGAAGCCCGCAAAATACATAATTAATATAGAGAAAGTGGCTTATGACAAGATGGTTTGGTAATTTTCTATTTTCAGCAAATAGAAATGAGTACATTAAGATTGCGTTTGAGTACAAATCCACCCCGTGGCGGGTTTACAATTTGGCACATAGATCAAAGGCGCGGAACAGAAAAGAGGAAAGAATCCTCATGAAACTTAAGGAAAGAGGTATAATCACCATTATCCGCCTTTTCTGATCGGAAGAGATGCAAAACATGAGGGCATCCAAACCCTCTTGCAAACAGAACACCCTTGCTACAAGCAGCTGTAGCAAGGGTGATTTCTATATTTCAGGTATTTTGTCCTCATATATCTTCTATTCCATTTCCAATGTACCAAAGAAATCCGGACGGTGAAAATCCGGCTTCTCGATCTCTATCGGATTCCAAGAGAGGAAATGCGGAGTTTGAAGTTCATCACCGCATTTATAGAAGTTCGCTTTGATCTCCTTTCCATCCAACGAAGTTATCTGATGTTTGAAGAACACCGTATAGGGAATAGCCAAAGCGACCTCCCAAGTCACCTCCTCTACACGCTCTTCAAAGGGAGTACGTCCCAGGCTTGACCAGCGTTGCACCTGTGCTGTAACATCTGCAGGAGCATGTTCGCGGTTGTTCCGTTGAGTTCCCGCTCCTACCAAAATCGTACCGATACAGTTGCACTCAATGTTATAGTAGATTCCGTCACCGGCCGGAATAGAGAAAAACTCCACACAGGAATCCGTCCATACCGAACCATTGTCTTCTCCATAACGGGCACGCACACTGGCCTCCGTTACTTTGAAATGTAGCAAAATGGCATCTTCCGTGTGGGCTACCCGAAACTCCACTTTCGGACAGTAAGGATATTCCTTCCAATTCACTTTGCTGATAGGCTGGAAACCAATCTTTTCTTCATCCAGCAATTTGGGAAGTGAACTGACTTCCACATTGGCTACACTGATTTTTTTTACTTTCATAGCTTTTTGTATTTCTATAAGTCGAACAAAAGTAATATATTTGTGAATAGTTTCACCTTAAACCCGATAAAAAGTGAAAAAATTAATTCTTTTATTTTCAATTATACTGAATGTAACCGTTATTTCTGCCCAAAAGCAGAACATCATTTTCAATCATCTGACTACCGATGACGGACTGTCGCAGTTTTCTGTAAACAGTCTTTATGTGGATGAGCAAGGCGTACTCTGGATCGGTACACGCGAGGGATTGAACCGTTATAACGGGAATGACATCCAGACTTTTAAACTACAGAAGAATAACCCGAACAGTCTGTTCTGCAACACGGTCCTTCGCATTACGGGCGACCAGCAAGGAAAGGTCTTTCTATTGTGCACGGAAGGTGTTGCCGAATTCGACCTTGTCACGCAAAAATTCACAACCCTCTTGCAAGGAAATGTTACCAGCATCTATTTCAACAAGCGGCTTTTTATCGGGAAGAAAGATGAAGTTTACGTATACAACAAAGAGACGAAGAACTTTGACCTGTCCTATCACCTGGCAGGAAAAAATATCTCCATCGTCTGTCTTCACATTGACAATCAAGGTAATCTATGGATGGGAACCGAAAACAGCGGTGTATACAAATTGGACAAGAATAAAAACCTCACCCACCCCATCGAGAGAGGAAACACTACAAGCATTTATCAGGATTCCTCAGATGAACTGTGGATAGGGAGCTGGGAATACGGATTATACCATGTAGACAAAGACGGCGTGATAAGTAACATGCGGCATGATCCGCAGAACCCGAACAGCGTCTCTTCGAATTTCGTAAGAGGGTGTTGCGAAGACAACTGCGGCAACATCTGGATAGGTACATTCAACGGCTTAAACCGATACCATAAAAGCAGTGGACGCTTTGATAATTACGTAGCAGACAACGGTACGGAAAGCCTTACCCACTCTTCTATCTGGTGTATTGTGAAAGACGCCCAAGGCACTTTATGGCTCGGCACTTACTTCGGAGGTGTCAACTATTTCAATCCGGAGTACGAAATCTATACCCGGTACAAAGCTACCGATACGGAGAAGGACGGATTAAGCAGTCCTATTATCGGTCGCATGACAGAAGACAAGGACGGAAATCTGTGGATATGTACAGAAGGAGGTGGTGTGAATGTTTACAACAGGGAAGAGGGTACTTTCCGGTGGTTCCGTCATGAAGAAGGTAAAAACAGTATTTCGCACAACAATGTCAAAGCGATCTATTATGACGAAAAAGCGGAAATAATGTGGTTCGGCACTCATTTGGGAGGAGTCAACAAATTGGATCTACGCACCAACCGCTTCACTCAATACCGGATGAAAGAGAATGACCCAAGTTCATTACCTTCGGATATCATCCGCGACATAACACCTTATCAGGATCAGTTAATTATCGGTACACAAAACGGAGTATGCCTTTTTGATCCGGCTACAGGAATATGCCGGCAGCTTTTTAAGGATACGAAAGAGGGACGGGCCATCAAAATGGTGGCAGACTTATTTGTGGATAAAGACAGTACCCTGTGGGTTGCCGTGACCGGAGAAGGGGTATACAGTTACCGTTTCGATACCGGGCATCTGACCAATTATCGCCACGATTCCGAGATTTCCGGTAGTATCAGTAACAATAACATAAACAGTATCATGCAGGATAGCCAAGGCAACCTATGGTTCTCAACCTCCGGCAGCGGGCTCGACCTATACCGTAAAGACACCGATAGTTTCGAGAACTATGACACGCAGAAGAACGGACTTTCCAGCGACTGTATCTATGAGGTATGCGAATCGTCTTTCGAAAAGAATTGTCTGTTACTCATTACCAACCAAGGATTCTCCAAATTCGACGTTCCCAAGAAAACGTTCTATAACTACAGTGTTGAAAACGGATTCCCATTAAATGCAATCAACGAAAATGCACTATACATAACCCGCGATGGTGAAGTGTTCTTGGGAGGTGTACAGGGAATGATCTCTTTCTATGAGAAAAATCTCTATTTCACTCCCAAATTATACAACATTCTCTTATCACGACTGATTGTCAACGGAAAAGAAGTAACCCCCGGAGATGAAACCGGAATCCTGCAAAAAGCCTTATTATATACTCCCGAAATCACTTTGGAAGCGAATCAGAACATGTTCAGCATAGAGTATGCCACTTCCAATTATATTCCGGCCAACCGGGATCAGATTCTTTATCGCCTTGAAGGATTCTCCGACGAATGGAACAGTGTGCAGCGCCGGCAAAACATCATTACCTATACGAACTTGAATCCGGGAACCTATACATTCATCATCAAATCGAAACGGAATGAAGTAAAGGATGTTAATTTAATTATTCACATCCTCCCACCCTGGTATGAGACCTGGTGGGCTTATCTTATTTATGTAATATCAATCGGTAGTCTGCTGATATATCTCATTCAAGTCTACAATTCAAGAATCCGCTTGCGCGAGTCTCTTAAATACGAGAAACAGCACATCGAAGATCTTGAAGCATTGAATCAGTCCAAACTCCGTTTCTTTACAAATATCTCCCATGAGTTCCGTACTCCGCTTACACTTATCGTGGGGCAGATTGAAACCCTGTTGCAGTTACAGACCTTTACACCCAACGTGTACAATAAGATTCTGAAAATCTATAAAAGCAGTCTGCAGTTGCGGGAATTGATCAGTGAACTGCTGGACTTCCGCAAACAGGAGCAGGGACACATGAAAATCAAGGTAAGCAGACACAACATTGTGTCTTTCCTATACGAAAATTATCTGTTGTTTCTGGAATACGCCAGCAGCAAGAAAATAAATTTCAATTTTAAGAAAGAATGCGATAACATTGAAGTATGGTATGACCAGAAGCAAATGCAGAAAGTAATCAATAACTTACTTTCCAATGCACTAAAACACACCAAAGAAGAAGATACCATCTCTATCGCCGTAAAAAAACAGAATGGCAATGCGATTATCGAAATACGAGACACGGGGGCGGGCATCGACGCTGCTGAAATCGACAAGATATTTGACCGTTTTTATCAGACCGAGCAACTCGATTCTTTAACCGCAGGTGCAGGAACCGGCATCGGACTGGCTTTAACCAAAGGTATCATCGAATTACATCATGGAACGATAGCTGTAGAAAGCGAACTCGGCAGAGGCAGCCGTTTCATCATTTCGTTAAAATTGGGTAAAGAGCATTTCACGCCGGACCAGATCTCTCTGAAAGAAGAAATCGTGCAGCAACAAGAGACACCGCAACCGGAAACCGCCGCTGTAATGGAGGAAGCGGCCCTTGACAACGAAGTGATTCCGTCTCACCCATCGGATGCCAAAATGCTGATTGTTGAAGACGATGCATCCATCCGTGAAATGTTGGCAGATATTTTCCGGACATTCTATCAGGTTATCACGGCCTCCGACGGTGTGGAAGCAATGGAACTGGTCGAAAAAGAGATGCCGAATATCGTATTGAGCGATGTGGTAATGCCCCGGATGTCCGGTACGGAATTGTGTAAAAAAATAAAGGGAGAGTTCAACACCTGCCACATCCCCGTAGTGCTGCTCACTGCACGAACTGCCGTAGAGCACACCATAGAAGGGTTGCGCATCGGCGCCGATGACTATATAACGAAGCCTTTCAACATCAACATATTGGTTTCCCGTTGCAACAATCTTGTCAACTCACGTATCCAACTGCAGGAGAAATTCTCCAAACAGCCACAGGCTTTTGCACAAATCCTGGCAACCAACCCGATGGATAAAGAGATGCTGGACCGTGCCATGGCCATTATAGAAAAGCATTTGGATGACTCGGATTTCAATATAAACACCTTTGCCCGTGAAATGGGAATGGCACGGACAAACCTGTTCAGCAAACTAAAAGCCGTCACAGGACAGACGCCCAATGAATTCATCCTCACGATCCGTCTGAAGAAAGGAGCTATCATGTTACGGAACAATCCGGAACTGAACATTACGGAAATCTCCGATAAAGTAGGATTCTCGTCTTCACGGTATTTCAGCAAATGTTTCAAAGACATGTACAACGTCAGTCCGATGAGTTACCGGAAAGGCAAGGAAAGCGAGGAGGAGGAAGAGAATGAACAGTAGGCAGTGAGAAGTAAGTGATAAGTGGTTATTATGTACTTTTCTTGCCTATAATCCGGACTTTATTACCCCCTTTTCTTTCTTTTTGGGATTATCTTTGCACTATCGAGAAACTCTTAATAAGAAAGATCATGAAACAAATCCTGTACACTTTGCCCCTGCTATCCGGTATCACTTTAATGAGTAGTTGCGGGAACACCAACAACAAAGGAACCAAAAACTGCAAACAACAAAAGCCGAATATCATCTATATTTTCTCTGACGACCTCGGTATTGGCGATCTCAGTTGTTACGGAGCCACCAAAATCAGCACTCCCAATATTGACCGGTTGGCCGGTCAAGGCGTTCAATTCACGAATGCCTATGCCACATCCGCTACCAGTACCCCTTCCCGATTCGGGTTACTGACCGGTATGTATCCTTGGCGACAAGAAAACACCGGCATTGCCCCGGGAAACTCCGAGTTGATTATCGATACGACTTGTGTCACGATGGCCGACATGCTGAAAGATGCAGGATATGCCACCGGAGTGGTAGGAAAATGGCATTTAGGATTAGGTCCTAAGGGAGGTACGGACTTCAACAAACAGATCTCTCCCAACACCCAAGACATCGGTTTCGATTATGAATTTGTAATCCCCGCCACAGTAGACCGCGTACCTTGTGTGTTTGTGGAAAACAGCCGTGTAGTAGGACTCGACCCGGATGATCCGATAACGGTAAACTACGAGCACAAAGTAGGAGACTGGCCTACCGGTGAAGAAAACCCCGAACTGGTCACTCTCAAGCCCAGCCAAGGCCATAACAACACCATTATTAACGGAATTCCACGTATCGGATGGATGACAGGAGGAAAATCCGCCCTTTGGAAGGATGAAGACATTGCCGATATCATCACCGACAAAGCCAAAAGATTCATTTCCGAACATAAGGACGAACCTTTCTTCCTATATATGGGTACACAGGATATACATGTTCCCCGTGTCCCCCACCCCCGCTTTGCCGGAAAGAGCGGATTGGGTACCCGCGGCGACGTTATCCTGCAGCTGGATTGGACAATCGGTGAAATCATGAATACGCTGGACAGCCTGAATATAGCAGACAATACGATGTTGATTTTCACAAGTGACAACGGTCCGGTAATCGATGACGGGTATCAGGATCAGGCATTTGAAATGCTAAACGGACATACCCCGATGAGTATTTACAGAGGAGGTAAATACAGTGTTTACGAAGCCGGTACACGCATTCCGTTCATCGTTCGCTGGCCGGCATGCATCAAGCCCAACAAACAGCAAGCCTTATTTTCACAGATTGACGTCTATGCCTCAATCGCGTCCCTGCTGAAACAACCTCTCCGCAAAGGAGCGGCTCCCGACAGCCAGGAACATTTAAACGTATTGTTGGGTAAGGAAGCAGACAACCGCGAGTATGTGGTACAACAGAATCTGAACAATACGCTCGCCATCATCAAAGGCCAATGGAAGTACATTGAGCCCAGTGACGGTCCGGCCATTGAATATTGGACAAAGATGGAATTGGGCAACGACCGGCAGCCACAATTGTATAACTTGTCATCCGATCCTGCCGAGAAACAGAATGTGATCAATGAACATCCGGATATCGCCAAAGAGCTGTCCGCCCTGTTGGAAGAAGTAAAAAAATAGAGCTTCCAACTTTCAATCCTATCATAAAAAAATGAACCAACGATTTAAAAAGAATTTGCTTGTCTTTTTGATTGTGCTGTGTTGCATCCCCAATCAACTCATTATCGCACAATCAAACAACACAACAGCAGAGAACCGGCTTGACTGGTGGCGTGAAGCCCGGTTCGGGCTATTCATCCATTGGGGATTATACTCTGTAGCAGCCGGACAGTGGAATGGTAAAGAGATAGACGGTATAGGCGAATGGATACAGAACTTTGCAAAGATACCCAACAGCGAATATAATCTATTAGCCAAAGACTTCACCCTTCTCAACTACCACCCGGAAGAGTGGGTTGCATTAGCCAAACAGGCCGGTACCAAATATATTGTTTTTACGGCAAAACACCACGATGGGTTCGCCCTATATCCAAGTGATGTCAGTGATTTCAATATACGAATGACTCCGTATCCCAAAGATCCGTTGAAAGAACTGATTGCTGCCTGCCGGAAAGCCGGAATCAAAGTGGGAATCTACTATTCACACCGTCAGGACTGGCACGAAGAAGATGCAGCCGTCATGGCCAATGAATATGACGGACACTACGGTAAACCCAAAGAGGAGGTTAAACCTAATCTCGACAGATACATCCAACAGAAAGCATTGCCGCAAGTGCGTGAGCTGTTGACACGTTACGGGGATATCGATGTAATATGGTATGATACTCCTTTCGATCTGACCCGTGAGCAGAGCCAGGCTTTTGTCAATGTCGTACGGGAATTGCAGCCGAACTGCATCATCAACGGACGTGTAGGATACAATTTAGGAGACTACGGACCGTTGGGAGACAATGAGATGCCTTGCTGCAGAGCAACCTCTGATTTGGAGATGGTAGCCACCCTAAACCGTACCTGGGGATATAAAAAGAGCGATAACCATTGGAAAGGGAAAAAAGACATCCTTTGTTCTTTGATCGAATCGGCAAGCCGGAACATTAATTACATGGTCAATATCGGCCCGATGGCAGACGGAACAATACCGACACCGAGCATCGATATTCTAAGGTTTGTAGGAGACTGGATGACAGACAATTCCGAATCCATTTACGGTACGGAAGGCAATCCCTTTAATGATAATTTTCCTTGGGGATATGTTACGCGAAAGGAGAACAATCTATACCTGCACCTGACGCAATGCCCCCGGGACAACCGGATTCAAATAAAAGGCCTGCATTCGGATATCCGGCAAGCCACGATACTGGCAACCCGCCAACCGGTTACCATAAGTAGCCAAGGTTCATCCCCGACGATCGACCTCCCCAACGGACTGGACTATGAGAAAGTGCCGGTTATCAAACTCGTCTGTACAACCCCTCTTAAAGTAGATACCGGAAATCTGATGAACGAAGGGATTATCTCCATTCCGGCAGCTTCCGGCACAGTCAAGGCCGGTTCAAAAGGAAAAATCACCTTTGCCGAAGGAGGAACCACCGAGAACTTCAACCCGCAGACTGGCAGTTTATTGCTGAAATGCGAAGTAGACACCCCGGGAGAGTATGAAGTTAAGCTATATACCAGCCGTCACTGGAGAAAATCATTTGCAGAAGGAACATACATTACTCTGAAAATCGGAAAGAATGTCTTTAAAAACCGCCTGCTCACCAAAGACGGAGAACTGGCTAACGTGCGCCAGAATTCGTATCCGGAAACCTGGAGCAACATCGGGACCGTTACATTCAAGAAAAAAGGCACACAGAACCTGGAACTGTCGATCGATAAAATCGGGACATTTACCCGACTCGGCTTTTTCGGAGAAGACCTTCAAGGTGAAAGTGAAAACAACGTCCGGGTGATGAGAATAGAACTCATCCGGAAGACCAAATAATTTTTTACCATTTAAAACCACATCCGTATGATAAAATACAACCTGCTCAAGAATAGTCTTTGTACTCTTGTCATGGCATTCAGTCCGATTCTGCTTTCGGCCCAATTAGTGAAACATGACCGGCTGCTTTCTTTCGAATCGGCAGAAGTCCCTTCATTCATTACCGGCACGGATTCCGACTTATCCATCTCCGACCGGCATTATAAAGACGGGACACACTCCCTCCAATGGAAATTCCAACCGAAAGGAAGCCTTGTCATTCATAAAGATTTGAAATTTGAGAAAAAAGACCCCACGGGAACAGACAAATATCTGTCGGTCTTTGTCGTATGGATATACAATGAAAAACCGATCGAACAAGCCCTTCAATTCGAATTTTTGAAAGACGGAAAGACATGCAGTTCGTTCCCGTTCGGACTGAACTTTCAGGGGTGGCGCGCCGCTTGGGTCTCTTATGAAAGAGACATGCAAGGTATCCCCGAGGAAGGGATGAACGAGATACGCATCACAGCCCCCGAAACAGCCGGTGAAATCTACATCGATCACCTGCTCACCGCCGCCAAAATGGATCATCGTTATCAAACAGCCGATCTGCAGGTGCCGTTCGTGAATAAAGAGACCGGCAACCACTGGCTGTTCGCCCTGAAATACTCCAAACTGACACCGGATATCCCATTGGAAGCGACCGTCAGCGATACTCAAAAGCAAGAAATCCGGATGATAGAAAAGCGTTTGAGGAAAATCATCTGTCCGGTGGGCGAAGTCACTCCACAGACCATAGCCGAATTGCGCAAGGCCTACGAACGTTATGGCATTGTATACAAAGACGGAAAAGTCTCCGGACTCCCTCTTTTTTACGGACGTGCCGCCGAAGCCTATGAGCGTATCATCCCGGACTGGAAGGGAGGGGCTATGTTATCAGCCAACAACATGGAAGTAAGCAGCTTCTTCAATCTGATGAACAGAATAGCCGTGGCCTACAATAATACAACAGACACTCAATACAAAACAACACTCAAACAGATATTTATGGCAATGTACGACCATGTCACCGACCAAGGGGTGGCATACGGCAGTTGCCTGGGCAACATCACCCACTACGGTTATAGTTTCCGCACTTTCTTTACCGCCTACTTCCTGATGAAAGAGGTGTTCCAGGAAATGGGCAAACAGGAAGAAGCCGAAAAAGCGATGATTTGGTACTCGACCGTAAACGATGTATACAACAAACCTAAAACGGAAGGCATCGACATCGACTTTTTCAATACCCTCAGTACCGGACGTATTGCCAGCATCCTGTTTATGGAGGACACGCCGAAGAAAGTACAATACCTGAAATCCTTCTCGCGCTGGGTAGACAACGGTTGCCTGCCGGCCGAAGGGTTGAACGATGCTTTCAAAGCGGACGGTTCCGCCTATCACCACTGTAACAACTATCCGGCTTATGCCACAGGCGGCCTGACCGGAGCCACCAATATGATTTATCTGCTGAGCCACACGGGATTTGCCGTCTCCGAGCTGGCTCATCAGACAGTCAAAAACGTATTGCTCACCATGCGCTTCTATTGTAACAAGCGGAGCTTCCCGCTCTCCATGTCCGGACGCCATCCGAACGGGAAAGGGGAATTGATTCCCGTACATTACGCCACCATGGCTCTCGCCGGTTCTCCCGACCGTAAGCAGGAGACAGATGTCGACATGGCCGAAGCCTATCTGCGACTGACGGAAAAGCCCTATAAATGCAATAAACAGGAAGAGCAGTTCACGGACTTATTGTCTGCCAAAGGCTTTACCCCGGAACAAGACCCTGAAGGCAATAAAGCGATGGGATACGCCTGCGTATCCGTACAACGCCGTAAC
>CAVCAX010000325.1:4463-7439 GCA_963599995.1 Coprobacillus sp. CAG:698 | reverse complement strand
CGCTATGTTCCTAATATTCAAATAAATAATTTTAATCCTTATATCGAATTCACGTTACTTTAATACTTCCTGTTATATCAATATGCTTCTTCGTGTATCCCTTTTACAGCTCGTCCGCTGGGGTCGTTCTTACCTTGGAAGGCGGCATCCCAAGCCAGTGCCTCTGCTGTGGAGCAGGCTACACTTGGCACACTTGGCACACTTTTCGCAGCTGATGCGCTGGGAAAATGTTCTTCGAAAATGCTGCGATAGTAATATTCCTCTTTGTTTTGCGGGGTATGGATGGGGAAGCGCTCGGCTGCATGTGCCATCTGTTCATCGCTTACGGCTGCAGAGGTGATGGCTTTCAGTGTATCTATCCAATTGTAACCTACACCGTCGCTGAACTGTTCTTTTTGACGCCAAGCCACGCTTTCCGGCAACATGTCTGCAAAGGCTTCGCGTATTATCTTCTTTTCGATCACCTTTCCGGGTGCCATCTTAGCCTCCGGATTGAGACGCATGGCGACGTCCAGGAATTCTTTGTCGAGGAACGGAACACGCCCTTCCACTCCCCAGGCAGCAAGGCTCTTGTTGGCGCGCAGGCAGTCGTAAAGATACAGTTTGGAGAGTTTACGGACGGTTTCTTCATGGAAAGCACGGGCGTCCGGTGCTTTATGGAAATAGAGATAACCGCCGAATATCTCGTCTGCTCCTTCACCGCTGAGCACCATTTTGATACCCATCGACTTGATGACACGCGCCAACAGATACATCGGGGTAGAGGCACGTACGGTAGTCACATCGTAAGTCTCGATAAAATAGATGACATCACGCAGTGCATCGAGCCCTTCTTGGATAGTATAGTTTATTTCGTGGTGAACGGTTCCGATATATTCGGCTACTTCACGCGCCTTACTGAGGTCGGGGGCACCTTTCAGACCGATGGCAAAAGAGTGCAGCTGTGGCCACCAGGCGTCACTGGCACCGTCTGTCTCAATCCGTTTGGCTGCATATTTTTTGGCAATGGCAGATATGATGGAGGAATCCAGACCGCCACTTAGCAATACTCCATAAGGAACATCACTCATCAATTGACGGTGTACGGCTGCTTCAAGGGCATCATGCACATCGGATACGCAGGCGGTATTTGTTTTCACCGCTTCATAATCCATCCAGTCGCGGGTATACCAACGTTTCATTTTACCCTCTTTACTGTGGTAATAGTGTCCGGGAAGGAAGGGTTCGTACTCTTCACAAAAGCCTTCGAGTGCTTTCAGCTCGCTTCCTACGTAAACTTTTCCGTCTGCATCATGTCCGATGTAAAGGGGGATGACACCAATCGGATCACGGGCAATGAGAAACTCGTCTTTTTCTTCATCGTAGAGTGCGAATGCGAAGATACCGTTAAGCTCTTCTAAAAACTGTATGCCTTTGTCTTTATAGAGAGCAAGTATCACCTCGCAGTCGCTTCCTGTCTGAAATTGGTAACGCCCGGCATATTGTGCACGTATGTCCCGATGATTGTATATCTCACCGTTTACGGCAAGCACCACTTTACGGTCGGGTGAGTAAAGAGGTTGCCCTCCGCTTTGCGGGTCGACGATAGAAAGGCGCTCGTGTGCCAGAATGGCACTTCCACCTACATAAATACCACTCCAGTCCGGTCCGCGATGACGGATTTTCTGCGCCATGCGCAATGCTTTGTCCCGTAATTCTTTCGACTGGCTCTTTATATTGAATATTCCGACTATTCCACACATGATATTGAAATTTATAGTTTATGAATTTTTGATTTACGGCTTATGAATTCTGATTTGCGACAGACGCCTGTAACTGAGGTGATTTCTATCTCTCAGGTGTTTTGACACACTCTCAAACGGTATGGTACGATTCGTCGTATCAGCTTGAGATGAGTTAGTAATTCATGGAAATCAATTTTGCTACTTTGCGTCCTGCTGCCATTGCGCGTACTACAAGGCTGGCTCCTGTTGCCGCATCACCGGCTACGAATACATTCGTCGGATATTCCGGTTGTTCCGGTTTCAGAAATCCCATGGCAAGTAATACCATATCGGCTTCAATGATCTCTTTTTTGCCGGTGGGCTTCATGACCGGACGCCCACCGGTAGGAGGGGTGATCCATTCTACCTCTTCCACTTCTACACCGGTGACTTTACCGTTTTTGCCAATGAACCGGTTGGAAGCAAGTGACCATCGGCGCGTACACCCTTCTTCGTGTGAGGAGGTGGTTTTCAGTACCACCGGCCATTGTGGCCACGGAGTGGCGTCATTATGTCCGACAGGAGGCTTAGGCATGATTTCTATTTGGGTTACGCTGACAGCCCCTTGGCGCACACTGGTGCCTATACAGTCCGAACCGGTATCTCCTCCACCGATGACAAGCACTTTTTTCCCTTTGGCATTCACCATCTTGTCTTTGGCAAAAGTCTGTCCTGCTATTATCCGGTTCTGTTGCGATAACATTTCCAGAGCAAAATGGATTCCTTTCAGTTCGCGTCCCGGTATGGAAAGATCGCGAGGTGTTTCCGCACCGGTACAAATGCAGTAAGCATCGAACCCTTCGGGCAGATGGACGGTGTCTATGGGGGTATTCATTTGGAACAGAATACCTTCGGCTTTTAATATTTCCATGCGGCGGTCGATGATGTTTTTGTTCAGCTTGAAGTTCGGAATGCCGAAACGGAGCAGACCGCCCGGTGCTTCAGCCTTATCGAAAACAGTAACGGTATACCCTTTTCTATTCAACTGGTTGGCAGCTACCAGTCCTGCCGGACCGGCACCGATTATTGCTATCCGTTTTCCATTGCGTTCCGGTATTACCGGAGTGATAAATCCTTCACGAAAAGCGGCTTCTACAATGGCGGCTTCATTTTCGCGAATGGTCACCGGTTCGTCACACGATAGTTTCAGTACGCAGCTTTTCTCACAAAGTGCAGGGCAGATGCGGCCTGTGAACTCCGGAAAGTCACATGT
>CAVCAX010000325.1:2491-4453 GCA_963599995.1 Coprobacillus sp. CAG:698 | reverse complement strand
GGTTACATGATAGCTTTAGTACACATGACTTCTCACAAAGTGCCGGACAGATACGTCCCGTAAATTCGGGAAAGTCACAAGTGGATGATAATACCTCATAGGCTTCTTTCCACTTTCCTTTGTAGAGGGCATCCTGCCATTCGGGTTGCTTGTTGCCTAACGGACAAGCCCAATGGCAGAAAGGTACTCCGCAATCCATGCAACGTGATGCTTGCAGTTTCCGGTCGTGCGTATTAAGGGTTTGTTCTACTTCACCATAATCGGTGATGCGTTCATGTACGGGGCGGTATCCGGCCTCCTGACGGCGTATGGTTAAAAATGCTTTTGAATCTCCCATTTTGATTTACGATTTGACGATTTACGATTTACGATTGAAAATAGCGTTTTGATTTACGATTTGACAATAATATCTTGATTTACGATTTGACGATTTACGATTTACGATTGGAATCACTTTCTTATTGATAACTAAAATCATTCTACCTGTTTTGTTATAGTAACCTCAATCGTAATTCGTAAATCGTCTAATCGTAAATCCTAATAGTCTCTTTGCATATCCGCAATCTTCTGTTGCAGTTTTCGCATTTGTTCTTCCTGAAGCACCTTTTTGTATTCGATGGGCACCACTTGTATGAATTCGTCTACATAGCGGTTCCAATCATCGAGCAGGATACGTGCTTGTTTGCTGCCGGTATATAAATAGTGCTGGCGGATGAGCTCATGCAGCTCTTTGCGATAGCTTGCCTCTTCGATGAGGGATAATTCTACCATCTCCATGTTACAGAAATAATCGAAATTTCCTTCTTTGTTCCATACGTATGCAACTCCACCGCTCATACCGGCTGCAAAGTTTCGTCCGGTTTGCCCCAATACTACTACGCGTCCGCCTGTCATGTACTCACAGCAGTGGTCTCCTACGCCCTCTACTACGGCAATGGCTCCTGAGTTACGGACGGCAAAGCGTTCGCCTACACATCCGTTGATGTAAACCTCTCCACTGGTGGCTCCATACAACAAGGTGTTTCCGGCGATTGTATTCTTCTCAGCTTCGAAATTGCTTCGTACCGGCGGTAGTACGGATATGCGGCCACCGCTCAATCCTTTGCCGAGGTAGTCATTGGCTTCTCCTTCGAGTTTAAAGTTGACTCCCGGAGTAAGGAATGCTCCGAAAGACTGTCCGGCAGAACCTTTGAATTTTATGTTCAGTGTATGTTCCGGCAGTCCGTTTTCTCCATATTTGGCAGCTATGGCACCCGAAAGCATGGCACCAACGGCACGGTCCGTATTGGCAATCGTGTATTCCAGTGAGATTTCTTTCTGATACTCAATGGCATCTTGTGCTGCATGAAGTATCTCCACATCTTTGACGGTAGAAATGCCGTGATCCTGATCGGTGACGTGGTGGATGGCGGCACTGTTGTCTACCCGTGCCAGTATTTTACTGAAGTCGATGAGTGCATGCTTGGGATTTACATTGTCGGTTTTGCGCTCGATGAGGTCGGTGCGTCCGATAAGATCATCCAGTCTTTCCACGCCGATTTCAGCAAGATACTCCCTTACTTCTTGTGCCAGGAAAGTGAAGAAGTTGACCAGGTATTCACTCCGGCCGCGAAAACGCTTACGCAATTCTTCATTTTGGGTGGCGACACCTACCGGGCAGGTATTTATATGGCACTTACGCATCATTACGCAGCCCAGTACGATCAATGCCGAAGTTGCGAATCCGAATTCCTCGGCGCCTAACATAGCCATCAGGATAATGTCCCGTCCGGTCTTCAACTGTCCGTCTACCTGTAGCATGACCTGCCCACGCAGTCCGTTCAATACCAAAGTCTGTTGCGCTTCGCTCAGTCCCAATTCCGGAGAGATACCGGCATAACGAATGGAGGAAGCAGGGGAAGCGCCTGTACCGCCTTCCGCACCCGATATCACGATGAGGTCGGCCTTTGCTTTCGCCACACC
>CAVCAX010000325.1:0-2481 GCA_963599995.1 Coprobacillus sp. CAG:698 | reverse complement strand
GCCACACCGGCGGCTATGGTTCCTACTCCGCTTTCGGCTACCAGTTTCACACTGATTTTGGCTTTGGGATTTACATTTTTCAAGTCGAAGATAAGCTGTGCCAGATCCTCGATGGAGTAGATGTCATGATGGGGCGGGGGAGATATAAGCGAGATACCCGGTATGGAGTGGCGGGTTTTGGCAATTATCTGGTCTACTTTGTATCCGGGCAACTGTCCGCCCTCGCCGGGTTTTGCTCCCTGGGCTATTTTAATCTGGATTTCATCTGCATTGACAAGATACGTTGTTGTCACTCCGAAACGTCCGGAAGCCACTTGCTTGATGGCGCTTCGCAGGCTGGTTCCGTCCGGACGGGGAATAAAACGTGCTGCATCTTCTCCGCCTTCACCGGTATTGCTGCGTCCGTGAATCTTATTCATGGCTATTGCCATGGCTTCGTGCGCTTCGCGGCTGATGGAACCATAACTCATGGCACCGGTTACGAAGCGGCGCATAATATTTTCTACCGGCTCTACACGGTCTATGTCGATGGGATTTCGCTTGAATGTGAAGAAGTCTCGCAAAAAGATAGGGGCTTCCTTGTTGTCTACCATAGCGGTAAACTCTTTGAATTTTTTGTAACTGCCCAAGCGCGTAGCCAGTTGCAGCGTACTGATTGTTTCCGGATTCCATGCGTGTTTTTCTCCATCTTTCCGGAAAGAATACAATCCTCTGTTGTTTAGTTGGGAACTGCAAGTGGAAAGATGAGACACGGCAGAGATCGCACTTTGGGCTATTTCCTCGAGCCTGATTCCGCCGATTCGTGATTGGAGACCACCGAAATAAGCATTGCTCAATTCCTCACTCAGACCTATGGCTTCGAATATTTTCGCACCACGATACGAGCGGATGGTACTGATACCCATTTTACTCATCACTTTGAACAACCCTTTGCAGACGGCTTTGATATAATTCTTCTCAGCAGTGGCATAGTCGAGTTGGATCTCTTTTTGAATAACCAGTTGGTCGAGTATCGCAAAAGCCATATACGGATTCAAAGCACTTGCACCAAAACCCAGTAACAGGGCAGCATGCATTACTTCGCGTATCTCACCGCTTTCTACAACAAGAGCTGTCTGCACACGTTTTCCTACCGAGATAAGGTGATGGTGCACGGCACTTACCGCCAACAGTGAAGGGATGGCTGCATGTTCGGCATCCACATCCCGGTCTGTCAGTATGATATAGTTTACCCCTTCTGCCACCGATTCTTCCGCCTGCTTGCATAAGGTGGTCAATGCTTCCTGTAAGCCGGTCTTGCCACGTGAAACCTCGAACAACATAGGCAACTTCACCGTCTTGAATCCTTTGTAACGGATGTTGCAAAGAATATCCAATTGTGTATTGCTTAAGATAGGATGGTTGAGGCGTACCATTTTACAGTGGCTCTCGTTGGGGGTGAGGATGTTCATTCCTACGGCACCGATATATTCCGTCAATGACATCACCAGCTCTTCCCGGATCGGGTCGATGGGAGGGTTGGTCACCTGTGCGAATTGTTGGCGGAAATAATTGTACAGTAATTGCGGCTGTTCTGAAAGTATGGCGAGCGGTGTATCATTCCCCATAGAGCTGATGGGTTCTGCTCCCGTGGTGGCCATCGGAGTGATGATTTTCTCGATGTCCTCTTTGGAGTATCCGAATATATGCAGCATCTGGTCGTATCGTCCTACACTGTGCGATACTTTACGTCCGCTTTTCAGCTCATCCAGTTCGATCCGGTTGTTTGCCAACCAGGTACGGTAAGGTTTGGCATCCGCCAGTTGTTTTTTCAGTTCGTGGTCGTAGTATATTTCTCCTTTTTCCGTATCGACCAATAGTATTTTCCCCGGTTGTAGGCGGCCCTTTTCTTTTATGTCTCCCGGTTCGAAATCCATGACGCCTACTTCACTGGCTACTACCATCATGTCATTCTTGGTGATGAGGTAACGTGCCGGACGCAGTCCGTTGCGGTCGAGCATACCACCGGCGTACCGTCCGTCGCTAAACAGCAGTGCGGCAGGACCGTCCCAGGGTTCCATCAGGATAGAGTGATATTCGTAGAAGGCTTTCAGGTCTTCACTGATCGGATTCTTCTCATTGAATGATTCCGGTACGAGCATTGCCATAGCATGTGGCAGGCTGAGTCCGGACATAACGAGAAACTCCAGCACATTGTCCAGTGATGCACTGTCGCTCATCCCCGGTTGGATAATGGGGCGTATCTTTTTGATGTCACCGAGGGCAGGAGAGGAAAGAACACTTTCGCGTGCTTCCATCCATCCGCGATTTCCTCGGATTGTATTTATTTCGCCATTGTGTGCCAGCAGACGGAAAGGTTGTGCCAACCCCCATGTAGGGAAAGTGTTGGTGCTGAAACGGGAGTGTACCAATGCCAGTCCGCTGGTGAAGTAACTGTTCGTAAGATCCGGGAAGTAGTTGCGTAATTGCAACGATGAAAGC
>CAVCAX010000324.1:3958-7119 GCA_963599995.1 Coprobacillus sp. CAG:698 | reverse complement strand
AACTACTTGGTGAACTTTTATCTATGAAAGATTTTTAATGCGTCAGCCCTGAGATGTGAAACGATAACAGAACAAGTATAATTCACTAAAGTTTTCCACTTCTCTTCAAGTTATTTAGTGAGGGGTGGGAAACTTTAGCTGTTTATATAACAGCTGGTTCTACACGACAAGTCAAGTTTGCGGAAATAAGAGTATATTTGACGAATATAAGATAGCTTCCGTTACAGACAAATTACATAGTATTTCAGTCACTATGTATAGACGGCCCTTACTCGTAAAAGCCTATCTTTGTGACATCTATTTATTTATATATTACAAAACAATACCATGAAAAGACTACTTTACCCGTTTGTGGTTCTAGCGTTGATGGCTTGCGGTTCGAAGCAACAAACTCCCATCGATCGTGAAGCACTTGTCAATCGTAATTCTCCCCAAGTAACGGCTTTCGACTCTCTTGCTTCCCTGTCTGTAGGCAATGGTGAATTTGCGTATACTGTAGATGCTACCGGTTTGCAGACATATCCGGAGCTCTATACAGGAGGAGTCCCTTTGGGTACACAAAGCCAGTGGGGTTGGCATGAATTTGCGAATCCGGAAGGTTATAAACATGGTGAGACACTGAAAGATTATGATTTTGGGCGTGGCCACATGGAACCCTATTCCGTACAGTTCAATGATGCCGGGCGTCAGAAAGAAGCGGCCAATTGGTTCCGTGTGAATCCGCATCGCCTTCATTTAGGGATGGTAGGTTTTGATTTTGGACGAGACTCTTCCTCGTTTTCACAGATTACAGACGTGAAACAGACACTTGATCTCTGGAAAGGAGTAATCGATAGCAATTTTAAATTGAATGGGACTCCCGTAGAAGTACAGACGGTCTGTCACCCTGAAGCGGATATGCTGGCGGCCGTTGTCTGTTCTGCGGCGCATCCGGCTGTGAACTTCCGTTTCCCGTATCCTACAGGTGGGCATTGTGATGATGCCTGTCGGTGGAATGCTGATGAGAAACATTCTACTGCCATTGTCAGTCGGGACGGACAGCAGGTTGTACTGAAACGGACATTGGATGCCACTACTTATTATGTCACGATCCGCTGGGAGGGAAAGGCTGTCTTCGGAGAAAAGGATAAGAATTACTTTGTGCTTACACCCGAAGAGGATACATGGGCTTTTACCTGCGCTTTCACACCCGATGCACCCTCTTCCGAAGCCGCTACTGCCGCACAAACCGGGCAGAAAGCTGCTGAATATTGGACCGCTTTCTGGAAAAACGGTGCGGCGGTTGACTTTTCTGCCTGTACGGATCCTCGTGCCGGGGAATTGGAACGCCGTGTCGTATTGAGCCAGTATCTGCTTGCTATCCAGTGTGCTGGGACAACTCCTCCGCAAGAGACGGGGCTGACTTATAACTCCTGGTTTGGCAAGTTCCATCTCGAAATGGTCTGGTGGCATCAGGCTCAGTTTGCGTTGTGGAACCGTGCTGAATTGCTCGATCGTACATTGGGCTGGTATGAAACAGTCGAACCTGTTGCCCGTGAAATAGCCCGCAGGCAAGGTTTTGATGGAGTACGCTGGATGAAGATGACCGATCCGAGCGGAACGGAAGCACCGTCTAAAGTGGGCAGTTTTCTGATTTGGCAACAACCGCACTTTATTTACCTGGCCGAATTGTTGTATCGCAATCAGCCGTCGGGTGAAGTGATAAAGAAATACAACCGGCTCGTACAGGAGACCGCCCAATTTATGTATTCCTTTGCTACTTATGATGAATTGGAAGGCCGTTTTGTGTTGAAAGGAGCCATTCCGGCACAGGAGACGCTTCGGGCTGTTGAAACAGTAAATCCTCCTTTTGAATTATCCTATTGGCATTTTGCGATGGAGACAGCACAGAAATGGCGTGAACGTGCCGGTGAAAAACGCAATCTGGCGTGGGATGAAATGATTGATAAGTTGTCTCCGCTGGCCTATAATGAGGATAAACTGTATCTGGCTGCCGAAACGGCGACGGATACTTACAAGGATATCCGTTTTACTTCCGATCACATGGCGGTGCTGGGAGCTGTGGGGATTTTACCGATGAATAAACTGATTCGTGATGACTATATGAAAAATACCCTGCATTGGATTTGGGATAACTGGAACTGGGGGAAAACCTGGGGATGGGATTATCCGATGACAGCGATGAATGCCGCCCGTTTGGGCGAACCGGAAAAGGCCGTCGGAGCCCTGCTGATGGATAAACGTACCAATACTTATCTGGTGAACGGGCACAATTATCAGGATGGCCGTCTGCGTGTATACCTACCCGGTAACGGTGGTTTATTGACAGCCATCGCCATGATGTGTACCGGATGGGACGGTTGCCAGGTCGAGAACCCCGGCTTCCCGAAAGATGGAACCTGGAATGTACGCTGGGAAGGGCTGAAACCGATGCCGTAGAATGTAGAATAATGGGAGGGTGTTTCAAAATGTCCTTTTCGGGAAAATTGAGAGTGTATCAAAATGCCCTTTTCAAAGAATTTACCTCTGCTACAAGCATTTGTGGCAGGGGTAATTCCTAAGTTTTGTACATTTTGGCACACCCTCGATTTCTAAGTCCTGTGTATTTTGATACCCCTCTTTCTTTGAACAATTATTAATCATGACTCATTATTTCTCTCTCTTTTTGTTAGCTTGCTTCGGAGTGTCGGCTGGATACATGTATGCACAGAACCCGGTAAAGCGAATCGGTGATTTTATAGAATCCACTTCTTATAATGACCATAAACGGGGAGTATCCCGTAGTTTGCAATATCGCCCAGAGGGGGATGATTTTGTCTGTGTAAACGGGAAGAACCGTTATACCAGGGCATTGTATGGCAGTTGGTCACCTTTTCGGCTGGAAACGAGTGACCGGCCTGTATTTGCCACTTACGATAAGCGGAACAGTAAAAACATCCGTTTCAGGATTTCCATGCCCGGCGGCTATTCGGCTATGCTCGATTCGGTGGGTTATTGCGAAGCACGCTATACGCCCGGACGCCGGAGCTATCATCTCACCGATCCGGCTTGGGGGAAAAGAGAACTTCGTATTTCTGCTTTGGCGTTACCGGATGCTGATGGGGCTGTCTGGAAGATAGAATCTTCCGGGTTCTCTTCCGGGGTTGTACTCACTGCTGTTG
>CAVCAX010000324.1:0-3892 GCA_963599995.1 Coprobacillus sp. CAG:698 | reverse complement strand
TCCTCAGCAGATGCAGTGTCAGGATCTCCGTTTGAAGAATGGTACGGGCTATTTGTTGTTTGAAGATTTTTCTCTGCATTTGTTGGATAAGAAAACGGGTAAACGTTTGTATGACACCGCCGAACAGGCGCGTGCGGCATTGGCTTCCCGTATCCGTATGGAAACACCGGATGCCTATCTTAATACATTGGGGGGAGCGCTTGCCGTAGCGGCCGATGGGATTTGGGACGGTGAAGTGTGGCTGCACGGTGCTGTGGGGTGGCGTATGCCGCTTAGCGGATGGCGTGCCGCTTATACCGGAGATGCGCTTGGCTGGCACGATCGCGCACGGGCGCACTTCGATGCCTATGCTGCCAGTCAGGTGACAGAGGTCCCGAATACGATTCCTCATCCGGCCCAGGATTCTGCATTGAATCTGGCACGTTCGGAAAAACGCTGGGGGACACCTCAATACAGCAATGGATACATTTGCCGCAATCCGCACAGAAACGACCAGATGCATCACTACGACATGAATCTTTGCTATATTGATGAACTTCTCTGGCATTTTAACTGGACGGGAGATTTGGAGTATGCCCGCAAGATGTGGCCGGTGCTCGTCCGCCATCTGGCATGGGAAAAACTGAATTATGACCCCGATAATGACGGGCTTTATGATGCGTATGCCTGTATATGGGCCAGTGATGCCCTTTATTACAACAGTGGGGCCGTCACTCATTCGTCTGCCTATAATTACCGTGCCAATAAGATGGCGGCTGTTGTTGCCGAAAAAATCGGTGAAGACCCTACGCCTTACCGGAAAGAAGCCGGAAGGATATTGCAAGCTCTTAATGCACGCTTGTGGCTGCCTGATAAGGGACATTGGGCCGAATTCCAAGATTATATGGGGCATCGTCGCTTGCATGAGTCTGCCGGAGTGTGGACCATTTATCATGCCCTCGACAGCGAAGTGGCCGACCCTTTTCAAGCCTATCAGGCTACCCGTTATGTCGATACGGAAATTCCTCACATCCCTGTTCGCGCCAATGGCTTGGAAGAAGAGGGGTATGCTACCATTGCTACGACCAATTGGTTGCCTTACTCCTGGAGCATCAATAATGTGGCTTTTGCGGAAGTGATGCACACGGCGCTGGCCTATTTTCAGGCAGGGCGTCCCGAAGACGGATACAAACTGATGAAGAGTTCCCTGCTCGACGGTATGTACATCGGTGATAGTCCGGGCAACTTCGGGCAGATTAGCTTTTATGATGCTGCCCGTGGAGAGTGCTATCGTGATTTCGGTGATCCGGTAGGAGTGGCTTCCCGACTTCTGATTCAAGGATTGTTCGGGATTCTGCCCGATGCTTTGAACGGTAAGCTGGTGATTCGTCCCGGTTTTCCGGCCGAATGGGGCAAAGCATCTCTTGCCACTCCCGATTTGTCTTATTGTTTCCGTCGGGAGGGAATGCGGGATATTTATACCGTCAAGCAATATTTTGCCAGTCCGCTGGAGCTGAATTTGCAGATAAACGCTCTTAAAGAGAGGATCGAGTCGGTGAAGGTAAACGGGATTCCTTCCGAATGGACTTTTGTGGAGGCTGCTTCGGGCTGTCCGGTGATTGCCGTCACGGCACCTGCTGCCGGAGAAACGGTTCTTGAAATTATCTGGGGCGGTGCTTCTCTCCGAACACTTTCTCAGGAGTCGTCGGAAGTATATCCCGGACAGAATTTTTCTTTGACGGCTTTGGAAGGAACAGCTTATGATAAAGTTTATGATCCTCAAGGGGTGCTTGTCGATCTTACTGTAGATAAAAACAGGCTGACGGGGCAGATCTCCGGTCGGACGGGACAGCATACTCTTTTTGTGTGGGTAAAACAAGGAGATATGAATTGGTGGCAACCGGTAAATATTAACATAAAGCAGAAGGAGATGCCGGCCGTTCTCCCGTTCTCCCATGTAAAGACAGATTTGTGCGAACCGGTAGATATTGCTTCTGCATTCAATGCTTCGGTTACTGATATCTATCGCAATGAATACCTCTCTCCCCGTTCGCCTTACACGACTTTGCAACTTCCGAAACAGGGAATCGGGGAGTGGTGCCATCCTACGTTGACGGCGGATATAGATGATTCGGGGATGAGAGCGCTGGTGCATAACGGAC
Source organism: Coprobacillus sp. CAG:698 (assembly GCA_963599995.1). Lineage (GTDB taxonomy): Bacteria > Bacteroidota > Bacteroidia > Bacteroidales > Bacteroidaceae > Bacteroides. The sequence goes on along the minus strand of CAVCAX010000324.1, from coordinate 1,751 downwards.
TGCTGTCCATTAATTTGGGAGTACCGTTCCGTACTCCGGAAACGGGAAATAACATCGCTTTTACCTCTTTGTGGGATAATTATCCGGATAGCCTGTCGATTCCTCTTACGGGCAGAGCCTCCCGCGCCTATCTGCTGATGGCCGGCAGTACGAACCATATTCAGTGTCACATTGCCAATGGGGTTGTCCGTATATATTATGCAGATGGCACCGCGGAGACCTTGGAACTTATTAATCCGGAAAACTGGTGTCCGATAGAGCAGGACTTTTATGTCGATGGTATGGCTTTCCGACTTCGGTCTCCTCGTCCGTATCGTCTACATCTTAAAACCGGATTGGTCAGCAATAATCTTGAAAAAGAGTTGAATATAACCGGAGTATACGGACGTCCGATCGATGGTGGTGCTGGTGTACTGCTCGATGTGCCGTTGAATCTGACTAAGGATTTAAAGTGTATAACCTTGGAGACCGTATCCAATGATGTTGTTATCGGTTTGATGGGAATTACTTTACAAAGGTAAGTAGCAGGCATGATGAGGCTATGGCTATATGTCTGTATATTTTATCCAATCGTCATATATAATAACAGATCAGCTATTTGGTGACAAATGAAACGCTCTCCACGAACCATACATTTCAATGCGGAGCGAATATCCTCACCGGAACTCTCTTTAAGAATCATTCCGATGTTCCTTTCTATACCCAGTCTTCGGAAAAAACGTTCGCTCAGTTCATCAGAGAATAATAGCCAATGGACATTCGGAAAACGCTTTTCTATAATTAGAAACTCTTCCACACCATTCATGTCAAACAACGTATAATCAAAAATGACAAGGCATTCATTATGTTTTATCAAGGCTTACACAAGTTCCTGCTTTTTGCCACATCTTCAGTACGGCATCCTCCAAACAGGTCGGAAATATACCCATGCATTTCTCTTCTGGTTATATCTTGGTTGTCTGCGATGATAAATGTTGTATCAGTATTCATGACTGTTCCTAATAAAAGTTCAATAGTGGATGGTACAATTGAAGGATATTGTTTTTCACTACCTGTCACAGTATGTTTGCGAATGGTGGCGATTCGTCTGTTCTTACTTGATTACCGTCTGTATGGTCCGGACAGTGACAACTGCCCCAACGGGCAATTCTCAATGTTCCAAAATCTTTTCCATATACAGATTACATCTGTTGTATGTGGGATTCTTCGCTTCCACTTTCCGGAAACCGAGTTTGTGGTATAACCTAACGGATGCCGCCAGCTGTGTGTTGGCTTCCAGAAAGATATCGGTCACACCATGTTCTCCGGCATATTCCAACAGGGTAGATCCTAACAGGAAACCGATCCCTTTCCCTTGTTCGGCAGGAGAGACCGCCATCTTGGCCAGTTCATACCGCCCGGTATCAGGATGGTACACCAATGCGCAACACCCCACTACCTTTCCATGACTCAATGCAAGAAATATCTCACCACCCTTGTCTATTATTTCCCCTTCGGGATTACTCAGTATCTTCAGGTCGGATTCTTCCATGCAGAAGAACCTCTCAATCCATTCACGGTTCAGACGGATGAAATCATTGCGGTATCTTCTGTCCCAGCACGTGATCTCTACAGAATCTTGAATTTTATTTGTTTCCATAAAAATATATTTTTCCCCTTGTGATTCGATAAGGTTTTTAATTATAGCAAAAGTACAGGCTCAGTTTGAAAACTTGGGGGAATTAGTTAAAATGGCTATCTTTGACGCATGA
>CAVCAX010000323.1:0-6117 GCA_963599995.1 Coprobacillus sp. CAG:698 | reverse complement strand
CATTTGTTGATGCTTGTCCTGATGATTTTTCCGGGAATACCGATGTTTTCTTTAGATTTGAATGTTTCTCAACCGGGTGCATTATCGTCATTGCTTACCGATGAGCAAAAAGCAAGCACCGAAAAATTAATAATTACTACATCTGATGAGGCAATCTTGAATGAGGCCGATTTTGCCACATTATCTGGGATGCCAAACCTGAAAGAACTCGATCTTTCCGGGGATTTTAATACAGAAGTTATTACTGCTAATGCTTTTGCTGATAATACGACCCTTGAAACGATAAAGTTTCCGGCGAATATGAAAGAAATAGGAGTTGGAGCCTTCAACAATAGTACATTGAAGGGTGTTGTTTCTTTTCCGAAGACTTTGACAAGTGCGGACTCTTTTATCGGTAGGTTCATTAATTGCCAGGGAATTACTGCTTTTGAATTTCCGGATAATCCTAATTTCTCTTCTCACGAGGGAGTTGCCTATGCGCAAGGAGGAACACTCTTGTTGAAGTATCCTTGTGGAAAAACTGCAGTATCTTATGTCGTTCCTAATGGTGTTACAACTATCGGAGAGCAGGCTTTCTTTTATAATCATAAATTGGAGGAATTGGTTCTTCCTGAATCTTTTAGTAAATTTGACACTACCGTAGATTTGATTTTCGGTCATGTGACAGGGCTGAAAAGAATTGAGGTAAAAACAGGAAATCCGAACTTCGCTTCAATTGGAGGGATATTGGTAAATGCAATGACCAAAGAGTTTATGTATTTTCCTCCGGCTAATGATACTGAATCATTGGTCGTTGATGGGAATATTGTCGAAAGTGTACCGATGAGTTTTTTTTCTTATGCATCAAATCTGAAGCGGGTTGTTTTTACGGAAGGGTTTAAGCATGTCGGTTATAGGGCTTTCAGACAAGCCACTTTGGATATAAAAATACCGATAGAATATGTTGAGTTGCCTTCTACTATAGAAACGATAGATGGCGAAGCCTTTAACAGCCTTGGCTCTACTATTCAGCAATTTGTATGTAAGGCAACCACTCCTCCGAGATTGACAGGAAACTCGACTTTTAGGGAGTCGAATGCCAGTGGTATTAAGTTTGCTGTTCCGGCAAGTGCACATGCAACTTATCTCACCAGCCAATTTGTGAATGAATATTATCCCGAAGGTGGAGGAGGAAGTTTCACAAGCAGCCAGATTGTTACATTTGGGGAAATCTCTGTATCGGGCGGTACTGCTATTCAGAATTATTCTGCAGCTGGATATTCAATAAAAATTGTAGCGGATGAGGCTCCCGACGGTCTATCGTTTTCTCACTGGGAGTCGACTACTGGAGCAGTCTTTGCAAACGAGGACGAACCGATGACATATTTCAAAATGCCGGATAACGATGTAACTATCACAGCTGTTTTTGAAAAGCCGAAACCGTATACGATTACTGGTGCAACAATATCTACCAGTGGAGCTGCGGCCATCGGTACAATAGTTCCTCTTCAAACGGGAGCCACGAAAGTAGTAGACGGAAATACCGTATGTTTTAAAGAGTGGAGAATAATTCAAGGTGAGAATGTTGTTATCGGAAACCCACGGGCTACAACAACTTATTTTACAATGGTTGACGATGAAGTCACAATAGAAGCTGTTTATGATATATTGTATATGATTGACATTATCAGAGGAGATGCTCCATTGGAAGCTTTCGCTGAAGAAGTCGTTTCGATAACAGCAAATACAAGATATGGAGAATTTATAAATTGGTATTCTCCGACAGAAGGTGTTGTTTTTGCTGATGAAAAGAGTAAGAACACTACATTTGTTATGCCCGCCAGTGATGTGGTTATTGTTGCAAACTTTGGAGGAACAGGTATTCATGATGCAGAAGAAGCAATAATTGGTCTGTATCCTAATCCGGCTGTAGATTATATACAATTGACAGGTATTGCTGATGGTGTTTATACTATTTTTGATATGCTGGGAAATGTGATTGCAAGAAAAGAGTTTATGGGTGAAGTAATACCCGTCTTTGGTCTTCAGAGCGGAGTATATGTATTGAAAATAAATAATATAGCTATCCGGTTTATAAAGGAGTAAAAAAACTGTAGGCCGAATATTACCCGTTTGTTTAACCTTTTGCTCATTTTCTAAATAGCATAAATATGCGATAATCAATCTTTTGCAGATATAAATACGATAACAGAATTAGCATGATAATAAAAGGCTGATATTCTTATATTTGTGAACTCATTAATATTTCTTAAACTCAAATGTATATGAAAAACTTGAATTTTTTCCTTAAAAGGTATTTTCTGGTTGCAGTTATTTTCTGTATATCGGGAACAGTGTTTGCCCAGATGGAAAAAGAAGTTACTCTGACATCATCTGTCAACTTGTCGAGTGCTCTTAATTCTCTCGGTACAGATATAAATGCAATAACAAAATTGACCGTGATAAACAACACAGATGGTGCTGCTTTATCTTCTGCTGATTTTGCAACATTGAATGCGATGAATGCCCTTACTTGCTTGGATTTGTCGGCGGATGAAAAGACAACGACACTTACGGACAGGGCTTTTGAAAATAATAAAACGATTGAAACAATAAAATTTCCTTCAAATCTGAAAAATGTCGGCGCAGCTGTTTTCAATAGCAGCGCATTGAAAGGAGTGTTAACCTTTCCGTCATCGTTAGTTGCTGCCGGTTCTTTGGTCGGACGTTTCAATGATTGCCAGGAAATTACAGCTTTTGAGTTTCCTGAAAATACAGTTATAACGGCTGTAGACGGAGTTGCATTTACAGACGGTGGAAAAACGTTGTTAAAGTATCCTTGTGGAAAGCCTGATACTGAATATGTTGTGCCGGAAGGAGTGGTAAAAATACAGGATCAGTCATTTTACTATAATCATATTTTGGAAATTCTTACACTTCCGGCAACCATGCAGCAAATCGTCGGAAATTCAACTTTCAGGGAGTCCACGGCTTTTAAAGCAGTTTACGTAGCTGAGGGAAATACATTGTACGCCTCTTCATCGGGTATCTTGGTGGATCGCACAGCCAAAAGCCTGATTTATTGTCCTCCGAGAATCACAGAAGTGATAGTTGACGGAACTTTGGTTGAAACGACACCTACTTACCGTTTCTTTGGCGGTTCGCCCGAGGTACAGAAAATGGTCTTTACCGAAGGTGTCCTGTCCATCGCTGATCACGGTGCAAGGCTTAACAAAAGCGAGAACCTGACGGAAGGTTCTGGGGCGTTAACGGAGATTTACCTTCCATCTACAATAACTACGGTTGGGGGTAACGCATTCTGCCGTCGTGGAAACGTGACTCAGATTGTTTGCCGTGCTGTAACGCCACCTACTTGCGGAGGCAATGCATTTTATGATGTGGGAAAATCCAATGCCGATCCACTTGACATTTATGTTCCTGCAGCCTCTTTGTCTTCCTATGCCGGTTGGGGGAATTTGTCGGCATACGGTGGAGTTTATAAGGCATTTTATAATATTACTCTTACAGATAATGACGGTACGGGAAGTATTCAGTCACCTATCGGTACGGATATAGCCTATGCCGGTGCAACTGTGACCATTTCTGCTCCAAAAGCTCCGGAAGGAAAGTCTTTCGATAAATGGGAGGTTGTTTCAACAGGTACGGTTGGTTTTGAAAATGAGGATATGACACTTGCATCGACCACAATAACCATGCCTGCTGCGGATGTGACACTTACACCGACCTATAAAATTGCAGCTCCTGATTCGGAGATAGTAGTAACCCTGTCCGCATCAGTTAATCTGGTAAGTGCTCTCAGTTCGTACGATACGAATATTGTTACAAAATTGACAGTCGTAAACAATACGGATGGTACTGCTTTGTCGTCTTCTGATTTTGCCATGTTGAATGCCATGGAATCTCTTACTGTGCTCGATCTGTCGGCAGATGAAAAAACAACCACTTTAACAGCTAATGCATTTGCAAAGAATAAGACTATTGAAACCATCAAATTTCCGGCAAAGCTGAATAACATAGAAGGCGGTGTATTCAATAGTAGTGCATTAACGGGAGTGCTGACATTCCCTTCTTCACTGACAAGTGCGCCTGCCTTGTTAGGACGTTTTAATGATTGTCAGGGAGTTACAGGCTTCGCATTTCCGGATAACACTACAATCACAGCAGTAGACGGGGTTGTGTTTGTAGATGGAGGAAGAACTTTGTTAAAATATCCTTGTGGAAAACCCGGGGCAGAATATACTGTACCAGAAAAGGTGACCAAAATACAGGACCAGTCTTTTTATTATAACCATATACTGGAAACTTTGATATTGCCATCCACATTGGAAACATTCTCGAACTTAGGTGCAACATTTAGGTATTCAACAGCTTTGAAAGAGATTTTAGTTGCAGACGGAAATACACACTTTGCATCATCTTCTGGGCTTCTGGTTGATCTTACGACTAATAAACTGGTCTATTGTCCTCCGGCGATTACTGAAGTAACGGTTGACGGGACATTGGTGGAATCTGTAACATTCGATAATAATTTCCGCTTTTTCGGTGAAGCTTCCGGTGTTGAGAAGTTTGTATTTACCGAAGGGGTAAAAGTCATAGGTGATAATGCAATCAGATTGAGTGCCAGTGAAAATGTTACGGATGGCTCAGGGGCATTGACGAGGATAGAGTTTCCTTCAACACTTACCAATATCGGATCGGCAGCATTCTGCCGTCGGGGGAATGTAACATTTATAATTTCCCGTGCCATTACACCTCCTGTTTGTGGTGCAAATGCATTCATTCAAGTGGGAACAAATACTACTGAACCGCTTAATATTTACGTGCCTGGAGTGTCTCTGTCCTCTTATGCCGGTTGGGGAAATCTATCGGCATACGGTGGAAAGTATATACCATTTTATAATGTCACATTAGAAGACAGTGATGGCATGGGAACCATTAAATCACCTCTTGGAACCGGTATAGCATACGAAGGCGCCATTGTGGAAATTTCAGCTCCGGAAGAGATGAACGGTGAGGTTTTCGATAAATGGGTTGTTACTTCCACAGGTACGGTTATTTTTGAAAATAATGATGAGACAAAAGCGACAACTTCAATTACTATGCCTGGTGCTGACGTTACTCTCACACCGACTTATCGAGAGGTAATTTCTGGAGATCTTTCTGATTATCAAACATCATGGATCGCTAATGATGGAGGAAAACCGGCTAATCATATTCCTCACAGTATGGAATCGATTTTTGTTCGTGAGGATGGTCTTGTTGCAAGTATTTGTGGTTGGGATGAAGGTGGCACAAATGTCGGATTATGGAAAGACGGTGCAGTCTATAGTGTTCCTTTTGAATCAGGAACAGGCAGTTGGGGACGTAACTCGGGTAAGGCTGTGGTTCTTGATAAAAGCTATGTTTATCAGTTGATGAGTTTTAGTGGTCATGCAGGAGATGGTGGCGTAAGTAAAAATACCAATGGATTGCAGAGGTTCCCGCCCAAAGAAGCTGTATGGCATTTTGTTGCTCGTTATAGAATAAGTGATGGCGTCTCGTCCAGATTTTCTACGGGATATGGTCCTGCTGAAAACCTGATGCGTATAGCTACACATGCAGACCAGTATTTGGCAGGGTTGGCAATCAAGGGGAATGACCTGATTGTTGCTGTGCCCGGAGTTCCGTCTCAGAACATACCGGACTCTCTGAAAATATATGATAAAACGACTATGAATGTCAGTGCTACCGCCAACGGAGGCTTCCAGATTACAGAAGGCGGTGTGGGGTATATTGTTGCAGACAACAAAGGTTATGTGTGGATGCTTCAACCCGATAAGAGAAGAATTGTTGCCATAAGTCTGACCAGTGGAGCTATTCGTGCTCAATCGACAATAGCGATACCTGAGGGTGTTGAGGCTAAATCATTCTCAGTAGACACTTATAATAACCGTATCTTATTGCCTAATTCTGGAAAAGACTTGAATGTGCTGATATATACTGATATTTATTCATCACCTGTTCAGTCTTCAACATTTGGTGTAAAAGGGGGTATTTTCGTAAAATCCCCCAAACCTCAAAGCGAAGGGGGCGGAGAATATTTGCAGGGAGAGGTTGGCTATATGCGTTTCCCGGGTC
>CAVCAX010000322.1:0-4040 GCA_963599995.1 Coprobacillus sp. CAG:698 | reverse complement strand
CTTTGGGAGCCAATGCACCGTTCAATGCCATAAACTCCTGCGTCGACATGGGAGCATCCATCACGATGGCAAAAGGTGCCGCCGATGGAGGATTGCATCCTGCCGTAGCCGTTATAGGCGATTCTACTTTCACCCACTCCGGAATGACCGGATTGCTGGATTGCGTCAATGAAAATTCAGATGTCACCATTGTCATCTCCGACAACGAGACAACAGCAATGACGGGCGGTCAGGATTCTGCCGGAACAGGACGCATCGAAGCAATCTGTGCCGGAATCGGAGTAGATCCCGCACACATCCGCGTAGTGGTTCCTTTAAAGAAAAACTACGATGAGATGAAACAGGTAATACGGGAAGAGCTCGATTATCACGGTGTATCCGTCATTATCCCCCGCAGGGAATGTATACAAACATTAGCACGTAAAAAAAGAAGTAAATAAGCCATGAAAAAAGATATCATACTATCAGGAGTAGGCGGACAAGGTATCCTGTCAATCGCTACAGTCATCGGTGAAGCAGCCTTGAAAGCCGGACTTTACATGAAACAGGCAGAAGTGCACGGAATGAGTCAACGCGGTGGAGACGTACAGTCCAACTTGCGCATCAGTGACCACCCCATCGCTTCGGACCTGATACCATCGGGAAAATGTGATCTGATCATATCCTTAGAACCCATGGAAGGGTTGCGGTATCTCCCTTATCTTAACCCGGAAGGATGGTTGGTAACCAATGAAACGCCGTTTATCAACATCCCGAATTATCCGGCTGAAGAGAAAGTACTGGAAGAGATTAACAAGCTGCCTCACAAGGTGGTGCTGAATGTAGACAAAGTAGCCAAAGAAGTAGGATCGGCACGCGTTGCCAATATTGTTCTGTTAGGAGCCACGATTCCCTTCTTAGGAATAGATTATGCGAAGATACAGGATAGTATCCGTGAAATATTCCAGCGCAAAGGAGATGCCATCGTAGAAATGAACCTCAAAGCACTGGCTGCCGGAAAAGACATTGCAGAAAATTTAATGTAATCTGTGTATCCTGCCGATATGCCGGTTGGCGCAAAACAGTTCAAGCCATGTACCGGTATATCGGCAGGACTACCTGCTGAATAACTGTCCAAACCATGAATACAAAATACTGGGAAGAAGAAATAGAAACGATGAGTCGTGAAAAACTGAAGGAATTACAGTTGCAACGACTACGCAAAACAATTTCCATAGCTGCAAACGCTCCTTTCTATAAGGAAGTTTTCGCCAAACACGACATTACAGCCGACTCCATCCGCTCACTGGAAGACATCCGTAAAATTCCATTCACCACCAAAGCGGATATGCGCGCCAATTACCCTTTCGGTCTTGTGGCCGGTGATATGAAAAATGACGGGGTACGAATCCACTCTTCCAGCGGCACTACCGGCAATCCGACCGTGATAGTACACTCACAGCACGATCTTGACTCATGGGCAAACTTAGTGGCACGCTGCCTTTACATGGTTGGAATCCGTAAAACCGATGTATTTCAGAACAGTTCCGGATATGGAATGTTCACAGGCGGATTAGGGTTTCAGTACGGCGCCGAACGGTTAGGAGCACTAACCGTACCTGCCGCTGCCGGTAACAGCAAGCGCCAGATAAAGTTTATCAACGACTTTAAGACGACCGCCCTGCATGCGATTCCCAGTTATGCCATACGCCTGGCCGAAGTATTCCAGGAAGAGGGTCTGGATCCGGCTGGCACTACCCTGAAAACACTGGTTATCGGTGCCGAACCACATACCGATGAACAAAGGAAAAAAATAGAACGCCTGTTGGGAGTGAAAGCCTACAACAGCTTTGGCATGACAGAGATGAATGGCCCGGGAGTAGCCTTCGAATGTACCGAACAAAACGGCATGCACTTTTGGGAAGACTGCTATTACGTGGAAATTATCAATCCGGAAACCGGTGAGCCGGTCCCCGAAGGGGAAATAGGAGAACTGGTACTGACCACACTCGACCGGGAGATGATGCCCCTGATCCGCTACCGGACACGCGATCTTACCCGTATCCTTCCGGGGAAATGTCCTTGCGGACGCACTCACCTGCGCATAGACCGCATCAAAGGGCGCAGCGACGATATGTTCATCATCAAAGGGGTCAATATTTTCCCAATGCAAGTCGAGAAGATATTGGTACAATTCCCTGAATTAGGCAGTAATTACCTCATCACCCTGGAAACCGTCAACAATCAGGATGAGATGGTAGTTGAGGTAGAGCTGAGCGATCTTTCCACTGACAACTATATCGAACTGGAACGCATCCGTAAAGAAATCACCCGCCAATTGAAAGACGAAATATTAGTAACACCCAAGCTGAAATTGGTCAAAAAGGGATCTTTACCACAAAGCGAAGGAAAAGCCGTGAGAGTAAAAGACCTGAGGGATAATAAATAAACAGGGATAAACAAAGTATACTTTAGTACAACCATACTTCAATCATATATATATGGAACTATTAAAAAGAAGAATACTACAAGACGGAAAATGCTTCGAAGGAGGTATCCTGAAAGTAGACAGTTTTATAAACCACCAGATGGACCCCGTACTGATGAAATCCATCGGAGTGGAATTCGTACGTCTTTTTGCAGGAACCAATGTCAATAAAATCATGACCATAGAGGCCAGCGGCATCGCTCCGGCCATCATGACCGGTTATCTGATGGACTTACCGGTGGTATTTGCAAAAAAGAAATCTCCCAAAACCATACAGAATGCATTGAGCACCACCATTCACTCATTCACCAAAGACCGTGATTACGAAGTTGTCATCAGCAGTGATTTCCTAACGCCCGAAGACAACGTTCTTTTCGTAGATGATTTTCTGGCATACGGAAATGCCGCCTTAGGTATATTGGACTTGATCAAGCAGTCTGGAGCCAATCTGGTAGGAATGGGGTTCATCATCGAGAAAGCCTTTCAAAACGGGCGTAAGGCGCTCGAAGAAAGAGGGGTGCGTGTAGAGAGTCTGGCCATTATAGAAGACTTGTCCAATTGCCGGATTAAAATAAGATAATCCCCCTATTTTTCATTCGGATTAAAATATTGCCCTTTTTTTCTCGTCGCACTTCCATATTGTACAGCGTTTCGGGGACAGATATGATAACAGGCCAGACAAGAGGTGCAGTCTGTCCCCCAAACCGGTTTCCAGCCTACCATCACAATATTACTCATAGGACAAGCTTTCTCACAACGCTTGCAGGCAACACAAGCATCTGTGGCATGAAACTTCCTTGCAGATATCCCCCACTTTGTGAAAAGCGGATTAATCATCTTCGTCTTTATAAAAGGGAAACTGCCTTCATGACACTGAAACCTCTCTTGCCTTTCTGCCAACAGACCACCTATCTCTGCCAATCTCGGAATCGCTTCGCTCAATTTCCGCTTTTCAACCTCCTTTGAGTCTACATCGAATCCCGGAAGCAACACATAATTATTAGGCATAATGACAGAAAAGCCGGCATCACATTTCCATCCCCTTCTTGCCACAGCCTTGCAAAACACCTGCTGGGTCAATCCCGTGTCATCTCCACAAGAACAGACAAAAAAAAGATACTGCTTGTCATAACGCAGAAGATTCAGTTGCCCAATAAACTGCAACACTATGGGAGGAGGTCCCCAAGAATACACAGGAAACACAAAGCCGATTTTTTCTTCATCAGCCATTTCATAATCAAATCCTGCATTCCGCATTGTTTCCGGAATAAATACCAGCTGTTCCTTAAGCCTGTCGGCAAGCTGTTCTGCAATCCATTTGGAGTTTCCCGTACCTGAGAAATAAAAAATCATAATGGGATTTTTTATAATCACACATAAAAAGAAGAGCAATAAAAAAAGCCGCACCGACGATGTGATGAAACTCTGATAGAACAAGATTTGAGTGCTCGCCCCCTTTGTAATCCACCGGCATAAAGCTGTCCCGAAGGATGTGGCCCGCCATTGAGAGCTGAAGCGTTCTCGGTATATCAGATTAATTTGAAGAGTTTCCCGATCCAGTCGATACGGCTAA
>CAVCAX010000321.1:0-5663 GCA_963599995.1 Coprobacillus sp. CAG:698 | reverse complement strand
TTTTGTAAAATATGGACTTGTTAAGAAAGAAAAATGTTATATTGTAAACGGCTCTGGAGTTAATATGTCAAAGTTTACTCCTTCTGCTTATCCGGAAACTCCGACCTTTTTCTTTCTTGGACGTCTGGTTTATGCCAAAGGAGGAATGGACTTTGTAAAAGCTGCCAAGATAGTTAAGGAGAAATATCCCAATTCACGTTTTATAATTTTGGGCAAGATCGACAAAACGGTTCCTGATGCAATTATGGCAGAAGATTTGATGCCATATGTAGATGACAGAACTGTAGAACTATTCCCAGAGACAGATGATATCGCTCAGTATTATGCAAAATCATCGATCTTTGTGTTACCTACTGCTTATCGTGAAGGGACTCCGAGAGTAATATTGGAGGCATTGGCTTCGGCACGTGCTATTATCACAACATTCACACCAGGATGTAAGGAAACTGTAAAGGATGGAGTGAATGGTTTCTTTGTTAATATTCATTCTCCGAACGATTGTGCTGAAAAGATGATATATTTTATAGAACATCCCACTGAGATTGAACGAATGGGCAAAGAAAGTTTGCTACTTTGCAAAAGTAAATATGAGGTTTCTATTATCAACAGAGATATGCTTTCAATAATGAATATATAATTCTTTTTGTTAAAGTAGAAGAATTATGCTAACAGAAAATATGAGTAGTGTAGTTTAAAGTTGTACTATCATTTGCATGAAGAATACCTCGCATCATTAAGGAAATAAAGATTATGGAATTTGATAAAGACTTTTTAGGCAAACTCTTTGAGCAAGCCACAGAAAACCCTCGTTTGCGCCAGAACTTTGACTTGCGCACGTCATCGGCTGATACAAGCCAACGCATGCTTAACGCCTTGTTGCCGGGGACGGTTGTTCCCATTCACCGGCATGAGGATACCACGGAAACTGTTATCTGCCTGTGCGGTAAGTTGGATGAGGTGATTTATGAGGAAGTCGTTTCGTATGAGAATGCTTCATCGGAGGAGCTATCACAAGGTATGGATGGGCAGGATGTTGCCCGTAAGGTGGAATACCGGGAGGTGCAACGTATCCATCTATGTCCTGCGTTGGCCAAATATGGTTGTCAGGTGCCGAAAGGTGCATGGCATACGGTAGAGGTGATTGAGCCGAGCGTGATATTTGAGGCGAAGGATGGGGCGTATATCAAGAGGTAGATGAATGATTGTGTGTATATAGTTTTGTGATAAGATATATAGAATAGTTAGCGGTGATTCTTCGGAGTTACCGCTTTTTTTTGACCTTTTGGTTGTGGGTAGTTAATTGATTACCTATATTTGTGGTTATGGAAGATATCATAGTTGAAAAGATATGGTTGACTGATACAGAGGTATGGATACGTACCACTGACGGGAAGGAGGCATGCGAGAAGTTTTCAGATTTCCAAAGGTTGAAATGGGCTACTCCTGCACAGCGCGCAAATTTCACAACGAGCCATGACGGAATACATTGGAGAGAGCTTGACGAAGACTTGAGTTTTGAGGGATTTTTTCGGGAAAGAAAATCTAATCCTCTGTATGACTTATTTATAGCTCATCCGGAGTTGAATGCTGCTGCCATAGCACGGCGCTTAGGTATTTCTCAGAGTCTGTTTGCCCAATATGTAAGCGGAACGAAGAAGCCGTCTAAGAAGCGTTTTGAAGATATTATAGAAACAATACATTCAATAGGGCGTGAATTAATTGCTGTATCAGCCTAATCGGAAAGGGTTTAAACATAGTGACAAGAGAAAATAAGAATGGTCTATAGGAAAATATACGAATGGGAGAAAGAGGAATGGATACTTGAGCAGATGAAAAAGGATGAGAAAGCTGCTGAAGTACGTAAACGGAGGCGCTACATGGAGCGTCCGAAAATAGACTTTGTTCCGAAAGGATTGACGATCGACTTGGAGGAGGCATATACCAAGTATTTCCAACAGGAAGTGACATTCCGGCCGGAGGACAGCGATGACTTCATGTATATGCTCAGATTGTTGGAACGTTGGGAAAAGAAATCCATCCCACAAGTGTTGGGGAAAGGAAGACCCGATGCTGCGTATGCCATTGCAATGGGGCTTTGTAAGCACCTGCCGTTGCTGATAATGCGTGACGACATTCGGGATTATGTGGATAAGTACAAATCGAGGATAAACAAACTGATATTGGCAAGCTTCACTGCGTTGGTGGATAGCGTGAAGATTTGGAACAATGAGGAGAAACGTGAGTATGTGTTCACGTATATCTTTGCTCATCTGTCGGAGTTCGATTATTCCAAATACTTGCAGAGAAAATTGCGGATGTTGGCACCGGAGGAGAAAATTGTTGGGGAACCGATACATATCGAACGGGAAATGGATGAAGAAGAGGAACGTTCTGTAAGAGAGGTAGAGCGGAAACGGGAGGAGGAACAGCGGAAACGAGAGGAGGAAGAACAGCGGATAGCGGAGATGGAGAAAGAAGCCAGGTCGATTATTCCGTTGAATATGGATTATGAACAACGTATCTTTCATCGTAGGAACATTGACATGAACGGCAATAAGATATGTAGGTTGATGTGTGATGAATATGAGAATATAGAAGGACTTGCAGAGAAAGGCGATTATCAGGAGGCGGCACTGCGGTTTATGCAGATGATGAAGTCTATGTGCAGGCACTTCGTAATGGATTGTCACTGGGAATACTTTGATGATATGTATAGTCCGGAGTGTGTGGTGGATGCTATGGTAAGACTGTTTGAGAGGTTGGCGAAAGAGGAAAAGTTGCCGGAAGAGGTGAATGGGTATTTGCATGAGGCTTGGAAAGAAATTGAGGATACGGAGAGCTATAGAAATTATGGCGTGCCGAGAGATGCGTTGCCGTTTTGACAAGGGGCAATGGAGATCTGAGAATAAAACAATACTGAAATCTCCCGATTCGTTTTACAACGATCGGGAGATTTTTTTCTGTTATAGGCGATAGGGTAAAGGAGTATTGGCAAAAAGTTGTAAATGTGGGGCTGTTTTCTTGGCAAAAAGTTGTAAAAGTATACTTAAAAGAAAGGTAATCAATAAATTAATGAAATGGAAGGAAGAGGCGACAAACAAGGCTCTTCTTATTAAAAGAGCACGGCAGGTGGTATGTTCATACAGTCCTCAACCGTCTTCTAAATCTTCTGTTATAGGCGGTGATAAGTGCCTAAACGTAAATTTGTAATGTATGAATATTTTTTGTGGATGATTTGAAACCGGTTGAAAATAAGGAGGATGT
The DNA here is from genome assembly GCA_963599995.1 of Coprobacillus sp. CAG:698. GTDB lineage: Bacteria > Bacteroidota > Bacteroidia > Bacteroidales > Bacteroidaceae > Bacteroides. Next base: position 2,399 of record CAVCAX010000321.1, on the reverse strand, counting down.
GAACATGAACCGGACCGGCTGATATAATGTTTGGACTAAGCGATACATGCGTTTGCCTGATATCTTTGGAGAAAAAATGGGGTACTGTTACTTTTGCACATGACAGATGGAGACATGTACGGTAGGTGGGTGTCTTTTCTGTATAGGTATTAATGAATGTGTGGCAAAACTATTAGTTTATGATTAGGTGGTTTGGTAGCTTTTTGTTCTCTGAAAGAAGAGATGCTTATGTTCGGATTGCGTATCGGTTTAATACAGTTCCGTGGCGGGTGTACAGCCTGGCGCACGGATCTAAGGCTCGTAGCAGCAAGGAGGAGAGGATTTTGCACGAGCTGAAGAAGGAGGGTATCATATCTGTGGTCCGCCGTTTCTGAAATTTTTTGTAAACGGACGAACAAATTCTTTTGGAATGTGTTATAAAGTGTACAATCGTACGGTGCCTTGCCGGTTGGCTTGAAAGTGAAGCCATCGTGCATGGGCATGGTGCGGAATGGACTAATTCGGCAAAAAACTGACAAACACAAACCAATATTGTGAATTATGAGACCGTTTATATACCCTTCGTCCATGGAGACGGCACGTGCATTGATTCTTCATCTGATAAAGATCATGACGGACGAACCCGGTAAGACTTTCAATATCGCTTTCAGCGGGGGGGGTACTCCCGCACTGATGTTTGACTTGTGGGCAAATGAATACAGTGAGATTACCCCGTGGACGAGAATGAGGGTTTATTTTGTAGGTGAACGCTGTGTCCCTCCTGAAAACTCGGACAGTAATTATGGGATGATGCGTTCTTTGTTGGTGGGGGTGGTACCTATTCCTTACGAAAATGTGTTCCGTATCAAGGGGGAAGAGAAGGCGAAAAAGGAGGCACTCCGTTATTCCCGCATGGTAGAGAAGCAGGTACCGGTGAAGGATGGTTGGCCTGTGTTTGATGTGGTGTTGTTGGGAGTGGGAGAGGATGGACATACTTCGTCTATCTTTCCGGGACAGGAGAGTCTTTTATCTTCCGATAAGATATATGAAGTGAGTTATAATCCGAATAACGGGCGGAAGCGTATAGCAATGACGGGATGCCCGATTATAAATGCAAGACGTGTCATTTTTCTGATTACCGGTAAAAATAAAGCGGCGGTCGTGGAGGAGATGTGTACGTCCGGTGATACCGGACCTGCCGCGTATATTGCTCATCACGCTAAAAACGTAGAACTGTTTCTGGATAGTTATGCCGCGTCGAAAATAGAATCAAGATAAAACTAAACCTCTTCTATCTTTTGAATGATATATTCCCCTTTATCGTCCTTGTGGCAATAGCAGACGTAGTAATCGGGATCCTTAAGCTTGTCATTCAGACTTTGAGGCAGTTCAATCTCTTTTGTCTTTCTGTTGATAGCGACCAATGCTATGACAATCCCCTCTTCTTTGCATTTCTCGATCAGTGTCTCATTCAGAATCTGTTCTTCTTCATCCATCTTTATATGCATTTAGTATATGCAAAGGTAATGATTTATAGAAATAGAACCTAAAAGCTCATCAGGAATTTTTGCAGATCTTCCGTCTGGTCGATCTGTAGTTTCTTGCGCAGACGATTGCGGGCGGACTCTACACTGCGCACTTCCTTGAAGGTTATATCGGCAATTTCTTTGGTGGACAAGCCTAACCTGAGTAATGCGCACAGACGCATCTCCTTCATGGTGAGGTTGGGGTATTTCTCATTCAGGTTCTCGTAGAAATGGTGATGGATACTCTCGAAAGAGTCGCGGAATTCTTGCAATACATTGCTGCTGTCGAGCAGATTCAGTTGCGAGATGATGTCTTGTATCTGTTTCTTGACCTGTACTCCTTTGGGATTCATCTCCAGCAGGAGTTGCTTCAGCCGGTCGGTCAGCTGGGTGATGAACTCTTTATTCTTGGTATCCTGCAGTGAGTAGTAGATCCGTTTGCGCTCATTCTGTTCCAACTCCAGTTTCAGCTTTTCCTGTTCATCGAGTAAAGAAATGATCTTTTCTTCCTGACGTTCCATCTGTCCGCGCTTTTGCTGGGCATATCGATACAGTGCCTTCCTGGTTTTCTTTTTGGCCTTTGATACTCTGTAGTTTATCCATCCTGCGACTGACAGCAACAAGACAACGGTGCAAATCGTTATGATATAGACTTTCTGCATCGTTGCGGCATGAAAATTCTCTGTCTGGATGAGTCTCTCCTGCAATGCCCGCTCTTCGTTGTATGCAGTGGATAGGCTCTTGGTCCTTTTTTCTTCATCTGCCTTATATAAGGAATCTTTTAGTACGGTCGACTGTTTCAGCATATCGAATGCCGTATGGTATTGCTGCTCTTTGGCATAGCAGTCGGAAAGTTCCGTCAGGAGGGTGGTCTTGTCCATGACATTGTTATGC
>CAVCAX010000320.1:483-4186 GCA_963599995.1 Coprobacillus sp. CAG:698 | reverse complement strand
GTTGCAAAGATAGTTATATTTATGTTATATAACACTTTATTAGCCATTTTTTTGCAAGATTTGTAACAAAAACAGTATTTTCAGTCCTGTTCCCGTCTATTTTCAAGGTATTCCGCCCAAATTCGGGCAGCTTCCTCTACCATCCTGACACACGGACGTTTAGCATAATATTGCTCGGTCCGCGCTTCCGGAACAGATGAAACCGCCTCCCTTTTCTTCAGCCCCAACAATTCACCGCAGTTCAGTGAGCCGGTTCTTTTCTTAAATTCAGCTGCAAGTTCTTGTACCAAAGCATAGTTAGCCGCCTTTCCTTCCTTATCTGCCCCGTCAACCGCACTTTTTTCCAACCCTGCCAACAGAAACATACCACAGGCAGCACCGCACGTTTCTCTCATCCTCCCGATGCCTCCGCCGAAAGAGGCTGACATCCGCAACGCCTGTTCTTCTGTAAATCCATACATGTCGGCAAAAGCAGCCACGACAGACTGCGAACAGTTATAACCGCTTTTGAAAAGCCGGGTAGCCCGTTGTATTCTTTCTTCCATTTTTTTATTTCTATTAGTTGTGCAAAAATATAAAAAAGTATCTTTGCAGGAGCAATTTAAATGAAGTAATATTATGGCTGTCACTCTCGATATACAATTACCACATTATCCGCGCGGGTTCCATCTGGTGACGCGTGACATTATATCCCACCTGCCCGAATTACCCGAAAGCGGTCTGCTTGTGGTGTTCATCAAGCATACCTCGGCAGGAATCACGATTAATGAAAATGCTGATCCGGATGTCCGATACGATTTTCAGACATTCTTCAACAAGCTTGTTCCGGACGGCGCACCCTACTTTGTGCATACGCTGGAAGGGCCGGATGACATGAGCGCGCATATAAAGGCTTCTTTGATAGGAAGTTCAGTAACCATCCCCATCAAAAACCACAGACTGAATCTGGGCACCTGGCAGGGAATTTACCTTTGTGAGTTTCGTGATGGAGGAGACAGCCGCCAACTGAGTGTCACCATACTCTGAATCCGCCAATCTTCCGGTTCCGGGTATTATCAGGTCATGGGCGGATACTCATATACGCTTTCTCCGCTACATCGAACAGGCAGGCTGTTTCTTGCTTTCTTCGTTCAAGAAAACAATAACACGATATTCAATACAGAAACGACTATCGCAATCGTATAAAGAACGAACGTACTCCACCGGCTATTGACATAATTGCCCATTACTTTTCTGGAAGAGGTCAGTCCCACTTGCAAAAATACGGTAAACGGCAACTGGATACTCAGAATCATCTGTGAAATAATCAGTCCCTTAAAAGGATCACCGATAAAGAATATCAGCAACAAAGCAATGCCCAATGAAAGAACGACGCCCACCTGTGAATGGCTGTCTTTTATATGATAGGACTCACTGAATATTCCGGCAAAGATAGAACCGGCAGCCATTCCGCTCGTTATCGTAGAAGACACCCCCGCCATCAGCAAAGCCAAAGCGAAGATTATGGCGGCATTACTACCCAACAAAGGTTCCAACAGTGATTTTGCCTGCTGCAATTCTTCCACTTGTATCCCGCTTTTGAAAAAAGTAGCGGCAGCAAGCAAGATCATCGCACTGTTGATGGCCCATCCCACAATCATTGAAAAGAGCGTATCGAACAACTCGTATTTCAAGACCTTCCGGATAGAAGCGTCATCCTGTTTATTGTACTCATGGCTCTGTATCACCTCCGAGTGAAGAAACAGATTGTGAGGCATCACCACAGCACCAAGCACGCTCATAATAATCAGCATACTCCCCTTGGGGATAACCGGTGTAACCCACCCCTGTACGGCCAGCGGCCAATCTATGTCTACAAGAAAAAGTTCATAAATAAACGAAAGGCCGATCACAGACACAAAAGCAATGACAGAGCGTTCTATCTTTTTATAAGAGTTCGTAAACAACATAATGAAAACGAAAGCCGTAGTCAATACAGCTCCCCAAATGATAGGAACATCGAGCAACATTTCCAAAGCAATGGCTCCTCCCAGGATTTCTGCCAATGAAGTGGAGATGGAGGCCAGTACGGCAGTTCCCAAAATAGGACGCGACACCCACTTAGGAGTATATTGAGTGGCTGCTTCAGACAAGCAAAGCCCAGTCACGATTCCCAAATGCGCCACGTTGTGCTGAAGTATGATCAGCATGATAGTAGACAGGGTAACCACCCACAACAATGAATAACCGAATTCGGAACCGGCGGCAAAATTCGAAGCCCAATTCCCTGGATCGATAAAACCGACGGTAACCAACAGTCCCGGACCGATGTATCTGAACACATCCAATCCTCCCAAATAACGCTTATGGTCTTTACGTTTTAAATCTTTAAATATATTCTGCATAATAAAGTTCTGTTCTCTTCTATCAATGTTTGCACAAAATTACGATTAAATGGAATTAAACGCAATTTTCAACACGGTTTTATTGACAGGACAACCGCTAACCTTAATAATATTAAACGAAACAATCCGTTCGTTTGTTCAAGTCATCAAAAACGATTACCTTTGAGACATTATTCATTAGGAGACTGTTTTAAATATCTCTCTTAAAAGTATTTATCGGTTTATTTTGAGGTTTATTTTGAGGTTTCATCCGTCAGATAGTCCGCTGTCTTTCTTTTGACAACAGAAATGCATCTGCAAATGATAACAGAAATACATCTCCCCAAATGACTCCTCCAATAAGGCCGGGTGGATTTTAAAACAGACTCCCCAAACAAGATTGTATCATGAAAAAAATCATCACGGCAGTTTGCCTTACCGTTCTCGCGCTGACCTCATGTCAGCAAACCAAACAAAAAGTGTTCGAAATAGCTTCACAAGAAGTCAACAAGCAGTGCCCCATGGCCATAGACGAAGTGACACGGCTGGACAGTACGGCTTATACGGGTGGAGATAATACATTTACCTATTATTATACGCTGGCAGGAGTGGCCGATGATACGGAAATGGCGGAAGCGACCCGAAAACATTTAGAGGAGAACCTGGCGGAAGTCATCAAAAGTACCGATGATCTCAAGATATACAGAGACATGAATGTAACCATGATGTATATCTACCTGTCGGATAATACCCAGCAAGAGCTCTTCCGTGTACGGATTACACCGGACATGTACAAATAATCATCCTATACAAATAATAAAGAGGGACTTCCGTTTTTTCGGACAGCCCCTCTTTTTATATCAAGGTCTTATTTTTTAATACCCCATTTCATGCAACGCTTTGCACAACTGATCCGGACAAGAAGTAGAGCGGCGTCCACATCTGACACCTTCCAGTTTTTCAATCACCTCTTCCACCTTCATCCCTGTCACCAGACGGGAAATTCCCTGCAAATTACCGTTACATCCACCCTGGTAAACCACATTTTTCAGAACGCCGTCCTCTACATCGAGCTCGATATTCGTACTGCAAGTCCCCTGGGTTCTATAAACATACTTCATTACTCTTCTTCCTCTGCGGGTTTCATGTTGGTATACACATTCTGCACGTCTTCATCCTCTTCCAGACGTTCCACCATTTTGTCAATAGTAGCACGCTGTTCGGCTGTCAGTTCCTTTTCGTCATTAGGAATACGGGTGAATTCGGCTCCTTTCACTTCGAAACCATTGTCCTCAAGATATTTCTGAATCTGAGCAAATGATTTAGGGTCTCCATAAATG
>CAVCAX010000320.1:0-457 GCA_963599995.1 Coprobacillus sp. CAG:698 | reverse complement strand
CTCTTCATCTTCGTCATATTCATCTTCTACCCCATAATCGATCAATTCAAGAATCAGTTCATCCATCTCCAGGCCTTCTTTCTTAGCGATGGTAAACATAGATTTCCAGCTGAACATAAAATCAAGGCTTCCGGAAGTTCCCAAAGTTCCACCGAACTTGTTGAATACACTACGTACATTGGCAACCGTACGCGTCGTATTATCCGTGGCAGTCTCTACAAACACAGCGATACCAAAAGGTCCGTATCCCTCATAGTTCATCTCCTTATAGTCCTTCTGGTCTTTGCCCATTGCATTCTTGATAGCGCGTTCCACGTTATCTTTCGGCATGTTCTCGCGTTTTGCGGTAGCAATAACGGCACGCAGATGCGGATTGTTTTCAGGATCCGGTCCACCGGCTTTTACAGCGATTGCAATCTGTTTGCCAATTCTTGTAAACGTACGGGCCATATTGCCC
>CAVCAX010000319.1:6752-7961 GCA_963599995.1 Coprobacillus sp. CAG:698 | reverse complement strand
GGGGGTTAAGTCCATCTTAGCCAGGTTCTTTTCCAATTCAGAACCGTATTTGGTCAGTCCTTTCAGGAAAAAGAAACCGGTATCGAATCCCAGCATGCCGTATTGAGGATAGTTGACGGTCATGTCTTTACTGTACCATTTGTGGTAAGAGTTAATAAAGTTGATAGCCGCCGGAAGCATATTGTTCGTATAGAACGAAGAGTAAAAATAAGTATCCAGTTCAAAGAAACTGTCCAGGTGATTTTTTGTATAAGTCTGCCATTCGGGATAACCGAAAAGGTGAATATTGGCATCCGGATTTTCCCTTACCAGCATGGTTAATTGGGGAATGATTTTGATGAGTGTCACATCACTGCCGGAAGTGGGGATAAAGATGTTCTCTTTATCATTGCGGAGAGCCTCTTTCAAACTTTGTACCGTTGCCGATTCGGACAGTGTTTTTACGGAGACACCTTTGCTGCTTAATTCCTGTTTCAGACCTTTGATAAATTCGTTTTTATCTTTTTCCACAGCCGTGGCTTCCAGTATTATGATATTGGCATCCGGAAATTGGCGTGTGAAATGTTCGTATACTTCAGAGTATAAGTAAGACTGCGGTGTGTTGATTTGATAGATAAGGGGATTGTTGAATACCTCTTCTTCTTTGGAAGAGAAAGGAATAACCATCCGGATATCGTGTTTTCTGGCAAAAGCTGCCAATGTCTTCACATGTTGCGATTGCGATGGCCCGAAGATGATATTCATCTCTTTCATCTCTTCCTTGGCAAGGATTGCATTCAGTGAAGCCTTGTCGTCTCCACAATTGTAAACATAAAGGTCGATTGAAGTGCCCGTACGTTTCAAGCTGTCTACGGCGATAAGAAATCCTTCGTAGTATTCCACCATCCGTTTGTCTTGCAGGAAAGGGAGTAGAATTGCAGCTTTTACAGTGCTTATCTTTTCCGGAATTTCTTTATTGGCAAGGAATAATTCCCTGTCGGTGGGGGGGATGGTGTTCCTGTTCCTTTGCGATGTTGTCACTGTTTTTTCCGTCGGATTCGGATAAGGAATGCATAGGAATTGTCCCTTTTTCATTCCTTGTTTTAATTCCGGATTAGCATTGATAAGCGCCTGTTCGCTGATTCCGTATTCCCGGCTGACGCTGAAGATCGTCTCCTTCCGCTTTACTTTGTGCATCTCTTTACATCTGGACCGGACCGGACCTTGAAT
>CAVCAX010000319.1:0-6742 GCA_963599995.1 Coprobacillus sp. CAG:698 | reverse complement strand
ACCTTGAATAGTGGTCGCTGTCTTGGCTGCGCTTGTATTATCCGGCTGTTGCGAGTCGGCAGTTGCTTGTGCGGCTTCTTGGGCAGAAGGGATGCGGATAACCTGTCCGATACGAAAGTTTTCCGCACTCAGTCCGGGGTTGGCTTCGCAAATGGCTTTGGCCGATATATTGTATACGGTTGTCAGTTTGTATAAGGTTTCTCCGGGCTGGATGGTGTGGAATATTTCACTTTGTTGGGCAGTTGCCTTTTGAGGAATTTTAATTGTCTGTCCTGCGTATATTTTTTCATCGCATCCGGGATTTAATCTGATAATGTCTGCTTGACTTACTCCATACATGCTGGATATAGAATACAGGCTTTGTCCCTTTTCGATGGTGTGTAAGAAGTAGCCTTGATTTTCCTGTGCACAAAGATTCATGCAAGAGAAGTTTATAAAAAACAGGAAAAAGAGTATACGGTTTATTATCGGTTTCATCAATTTTTAAACTATTGGTTCTTAAAATCAAGCAACAAAGGTACGAATTCTGCCATATATCTGCCTAATAATTGCGTTAAGAAAATAATATTGTGTTTCTTTAATACCATAATTCGAGCGGAAACATTAATTTTGCAGATGTTATGTCACTACGTATATTATCTTATATTGTGCTATTATGCATCGCTCTTTCTTTCTCGGAAAGCAAGGCGCAGATCAGTTTGACCCCGGTAGGTATCGTGCTGAAGGAGAACGGGGTTGAACCGGAAGAACCCCAGACACTTGAAGCTGGTGGAGAGACCTATCAGGGAGCCGCTCCGCTCGAAATCCGTTTTATGGCTAATGTAGAGTCACCTTCTGCCACGTTGCGTTATGAATGGAATTTTGCATACGATGCGGAGTTTACGGAAAACTATCTGCCGCCGCGTTACGATGAAGAGACGACTGTGCCTTTTGAGTCTTCGGGAACATTTTATGTCCGGTTGCAGGTGAGTGATACGGGCGTGGAAGACGGTCCGACCTCTATTTCGGATGTTTTCGTAATCCAGATACCTGAGTCGGAACTGAAAATTCCGAATGCCTTCTCACCCAATGGAGACGGAATTAATGATATTTTTAAAGTAAAGTATAATTCGTTGGTCAGCTTCAATGCGGTAGTGTTTAACCGTTGGGGGCAGAAAATATACGAGTGGGGATTTCCGGATATCGATAAAGGATGGGATGGGACATCGAATGGACGTCAGGTTCCTGCCGGTGTGTATTTCATTGTTATAGAAGCCCGCGGATCGGATGGAGTAGTATATAAACATAAAGGAGACATAAATATACTTAGGTAAAAAGAATATGCAGGAAACAGAATATATAAATGTATACGGTGCGCGTGTACATAATTTGAAAGATATTGATGCCGAAATTCCCCGTAACAGCATGACGGTTATCACCGGACTGAGCGGAAGCGGTAAATCCTCATTAGCGTTCGATACGATATTTGCCGAAGGGCAGCGGCGGTATATTGAAACATTCTCAGCTTATGCCCGTAACTTTTTAGGTAACTTGGAACGTCCCGATGTGGATAAGATCACCGGATTAAGTCCGGTTATTTCCATAGAACAGAAAACAACGAACAAGAATCCCCGGTCTACAGTGGGAACAACAACGGAGATATATGATTACCTCCGTTTGCTTTATGCCCGTGCCGGAACAGCCTATTCTTATCTCTCGGGAGAAAAGATGGTGAAGTATACCGAAGAACAGATACTCGACCTTATCCTGAAAGATTATAATGGCAAGAAGATTTATATGCTGGCGCCGTTGGTCCGTGCACGAAAGGGGCATTACAAGGAGTTGTTCGAGCAGGTGCGTAAGAAAGGATATCTGTATGTACGTGTAGACGGAGAGGTGCGTGAGGTGACACACGGCATGAAGCTGGATCGCTACAAGAATCATGATATCGAGGTGGTGATTGATAAGATGGTGGTAACAGATAAGGATGACAAACGTCTGAAGCAAAGTGTTGCCACTGCCATGCGGCAAGGAGATGGGTTGTTGCAGATTCTGGATGTGGCTACTCAGAGTATCCGTCATTACAGCAAGCGGCTGATGTGCCCCGTTACCGGGTTGTCTTATCGGGAACCGGCACCGCATAACTTCTCGTTTAATTCTCCGCAGGGAGCCTGTCCGAAGTGTAAAGGACTCGGGGTGGTAAGCCAGATTGATGTGGACAAGGTAATTCCCGACCGTAATCTGTCTATCTATGAGGGTGCCATCGCTCCGTTGGGCAAGTATAAGAATGCGATGATATTTTGGCAGATAGGAGCTTTGCTTGAGAAGTATGAAGCCACATTGAAGACTCCTGTCAAGGATTTGCCGGATGATGCCATTGATGAAATCCTGTATGGCTCGGACGAAAGAATCAAAATAAAAAGTTCTCTGATCGGAACTTCCTCCGACTATTTTGTAACCTATGAAGGCGTGGTCAAATATATTCAGATGTTGCAGGAGAAAGATGCTTCGGCCACTGCCCAGAAATGGGCGGAGCAGTTTGCGCGTACTACCGTGTGTCCCGAATGTAAGGGTGCGCGGTTGAATAAAGAAGCATTGCATTTCCGTATTCACGATAAGAATATCAACGAACTCGCCAACATGGATATTGACGAACTTTACGACTGGTTGATGAAGGTGGATGAATTCCTGTCGGACAAACAAAAGAAAATCGCTGCTGAAATATTAAAAGAAATACGTACGCGCCTGAAGTTCCTGCTGGATGTAGGGCTCGATTATCTGTCGTTGAACCGTAGTTCGGTAAGTCTGTCGGGAGGGGAGAGCCAGCGTATACGTCTGGCTACGCAGATCGGTTCGCAGTTGGTGAATGTGCTTTACATTCTGGATGAACCGAGCATCGGACTTCATCAGCGGGACAACCTGCGGCTCATCAACTCTTTAAAGGAGTTGCGCGATATGGGGAATACTGTTATTGTGGTCGAGCATGATAAAGATATGATGCTTGCAGCCGACTATGTGATCGACATGGGACCTAAGGCCGGCCGCCTGGGAGGGGAAGTCGTATTTGCCGGTACGCCGCAGGAAATGTTGCAGACCGATACGCTTACTTCGCAATACCTCAACGGAAAACAGAGGATCGAGATTCCTGCCAAGCGCCGTTCCGGCAACGGTAAGTCGTTGTGGCTTCGCGGAGCGAGGGGGAACAATCTGAAAAATGTGGATGTGGAGTTTCCGTTGGGCAAGTTGATTTGTGTAACCGGCGTCTCCGGAAGCGGTAAATCCACCTTGATTAATGAGACATTGCAGCCGATTCTTTCACAGAAGTTTTACCGGTCTTTGCAAGATCCGTTGGAATACGATTCTATCGAAGGGCTGGAGAATATAGATAAGGTGGTGAATGTAGACCAGTCGCCATTGGGACGTACTCCGCGTTCCAATCCGGCAACGTATACCGGTGTCTTTTCGGATATCCGCAATCTCTTTGTCGGCCTGCCCGAAGCTAAGATACGCGGATATAAACCCGGCCGGTTCTCTTTCAATGTGGCAGGCGGACGTTGTGAGGCATGCTCCGGGAATGGTTATAAGACGATTGAAATGAATTTTCTGCCGGATGTGTATGTGCCTTGCGAAGTGTGTCACGGCAAACGTTACAACCGTGAAACTCTGGAGGTGCGCTTTAAAGGAAAATCCATTGCCGATGTGCTCGATATGACGATCAACCGTGCTGTGGAGTTCTTTGAAAACGTTCCGCAGATTCTGAATAAGATCAAGGTGATACAGGATGTCGGACTGGGATATATAAAGTTGGGACAGTCATCGACAACCCTTTCCGGTGGTGAAAGCCAGCGGGTGAAATTAGCTACCGAGCTCTCGAAACGCGATACGGGCAAAACTCTCTACATCCTCGATGAACCTACTACCGGACTGCATTTTGAAGATATACGCGTGTTGATGAGTGTGCTGAATAAACTGGTAGATAAGGGGAATACGGTCATTGTGATTGAGCATAATCTGGATGTGATCAAAATGGCCGATTATATCATCGACATGGGTCCGGACGGAGGTAAAGGCGGTGGTGAATTACTGAGCTTCGGCACGCCGGAGGAGGTTGCGAAGAGTACGAAAGGGTATACCCCGAAATTTCTTCGCGAGGAGCTTGCCCAGCGATAAGCGCCTCTATTTCCTGTTGTTAGAATTTGCAGATCTATACACTTTTGATGAATCCTGAAGACACATACCCTGAAATGAAGAAATATTTGTTAGCCTTATCGTTGTTGTTCGTCTGTTTTTCCGTAGCAGCCGATGGAGATGCTTTGTTGGACAGTCTGTACCGGAATCTGAAAAGGGCGGAGACCCAGGAAGGGAATGCTTTGGCCGAAGCCTGTTCGGACATAGGCGATTATTACATGTATAAGCAACCGGATTCTGCCAGGTATTATTTTCAGCAGGGTATAGATCATCTTCGCAACCATACCGACCTTTGCTACTCCGGATTATTGAGTAATATGGCTACCTACTATTACTCTATTGGAGATATGGACAAGGCCCTGTCTTCTTATCTTTTTGCTTTGCAGGAAGCCGTGAGGTTAGGGCATGATGAGGTTGCCACTTTGGTGTCTTCGTCACTCGGAGTGGTTTACCGTAGAAAAGAGATGCCGGATTCTGCTCTTTATTATTACAATAAAGCGCTGGAGTTTTCGGAGAAGCAGGATGACTTTGCGACTACTGCCAATCTGTATACCAATATTGCCGTATTATACAGTGCCATTCCCCGTTTGGCAGAAGCGCTTTCTTATGCCGAGAAGTCTGTGGAGATCTCTTTGAAAGGGGATGATCCCGTTCAGGTTGTTTATAGTTATTCCGTATATGGCTCTTTATTGTCTAAAAACGGAGAATGGGAAAAGGCCGTACGGATATTGAGAAGAGGAGTGGATGACTCGAGAAAAATAAAATCGCCCCAGCTCGTAGTAAAGTGCATTGCCCCTTTATTGGCGGCTTATGACAATCTGGGACAGACGGATTCCGTGAAGCATTACATGGCTATGGGAGAAGAGGAATTGCCAAAGTTGCCCGCCGATGCGGTAGAGACACTTGGCTTTTATGAAACGCAGGGAGAGCTGCTGAATAGGTACGGGCAATACCGCGAGAGCCTGGAAGCCATGAAGAAAATAGAGAAAATGCGTGGAAAAAGTCACATGCCGCTTGATCTGCTATACTTCCGGTTGGGCGATGATTATTATGGTTTGAAGGACTTCACGCCTGCTTATGAGTATATGAAAAAGGCATATCTGGCCAAAGATTCTCTGTTTACGGGAGAGGTGCAGAAACAACTGTCTGATTTGACGGTAAAATATCAGACGAAGGAGAAAGAGCTTGAAATAGTCCGGTTAAAGCAAGTCCAGACCGAACAGCATGCTTTGATGATGAAGAGAATTTTTTGTCTCATACTTTTCCTGCTGGCCTTGGTCGCGGCATTTCTCATTTTGTTGTACAAAAAGAGAACTTTGGAAAGAGAGACTGATTTGCGTCTGGCGCGTCAATATATCGATGGATTGGAGAACGAACGGAAACGTCTTGCCAAAGAACTTCATGACGGAGTATGCAACGATCTGCTGGGAATACAATATTACATGCAGACACTGGACAATATAGGGGAAGAGACGCAACAGAAACTTTCTCCAATGATTGAACAGGCTCGTGTGGATATTCGTTTTATTTCACACGAGTTAATGCCGCCGGCTCTTCAGTACACGAATTTGAACATCATGCTGGAAGATTATATCGAGCGGATCGGCAATGCGCATCCGCACATTTGTTTTCATTATCTGTCTTTACCCGAACATGCGGAGTGGGAGAGCGTTCCTGCTCAGAAAGCGTATGAACTTTATCGCATCGTGCAAGAGGTGTTGGGTAATTCTTTAACTCATAGTAAGGCAACGGAGATAAGCGTTACATTGTCACAGGCCGGTGGAAAGAAGATTGTGTTGACAGTCTCCGATAACGGTAAGGAGGGGACAGTTTCGCCGGCAGGCGGGCATGGTATCGGACTGCGGACTGTGGAAGACCGTGTGAAATGTATTGACGGGAGTTATTCGCTGACTTCTGATGAGAACGGGACCACTTTTGTCGTAGAAACGGGTTGCTGAATGGATTGTTAAGGGGTATATTTTACAATAGTATCTCACACATTATTCATTTTATTTGATTTTTCACGGTTTTCCGTGAAGTGTATTCTTGCTAATATTCATTACTTTGCAGAACAATAACGAAGGAAAGTAAATGAGTAAAACCCAAAAAAGTATATTACTGGTCGATGATCATGATTTAATTCTTCAAGGCATTAAATATATTGTCGATCAGATACCGGAAATAAGTCAATTTTGTACAGCTTCTTCTGCGGAAGAAGCGTGTCGGTGGGTATCCGGCCGCCAGTCTTTTGATCTTTATATCTTGGACGTTGAACTTCCCGATGCATCCGGATTCGATCTGATCGACCGTATCCGTGAAATGGATCCGGAGGCCCGTATTATCGTCAATACCATGCATGATGAAATGTGGAATATCAGCCGTCTTCTTCAGATGAAAGTATCTTCCGTTATTCTTAAATCTTCCAATATACAAGAGGTAAAAAAGGCGATTCTTACCGTATTGTCCGGTAAGCAGTATTTCTGTGACCATTTTGAGGCTTTGTGCCGTAAACTGAAAAATACAGATAGCGGAATATATCCGAATGATGCACTCACTACCCGGGAGATGGATGTAT
>CAVCAX010000318.1:1822-3104 GCA_963599995.1 Coprobacillus sp. CAG:698 | reverse complement strand
GTGCCGAATGGTATCAATCCTGGAATATCGATAGTGACATGATCGATGGTAACAACTGGCAAGGGGTTACTTTCACCGGTTCGCATGTGTCGGAGATTGATTTGGACGGAAGCGGGGTCAGCGGACTTATTTCTCCTCTTATTCTGTCTCTTCCTACTCTGCAAAAGCTCAATTTGAGAAATAATTCTCTTGATTGGGATGTACAGGAATTGGCCGATACGCTTGCCAAGCATAATATTAAGCCGGTTGTGGCCGATTTGAACTTGAATGCGAACCGGCTGAAAGGAGATGTATCTGTTTTGGCCGCTGCCTTCCCGGAATTGACAGTATTGGATTTGAGTGACAACTGCTTTTCTGAAGTCTCCCGTCCTTTATCGGATATGATAAAGACGTTGAATCTGAATTATCAGCGGATTCCTGTGAAAAATGTACAGCACAAACGGCTGGCCGTGAAACAGGAACTGGAATTACCGACAATTTTTACATACTCTCATGCAAATAAGGCTTATCAGCCGGTATCTTCTTTGGATTTGTATCAAGAGACTTCGAATCACCATACTACAGCTTCGTTGTGGTATGATTCGGGCAGCTATAATATGACCTGGTATGACTGGCAGGCACCGTCCGGCAGCCGGTTTCTTTTGAGATCGGGTGACAGTGATGGGTATGGAAGTACGATCCCGTTGATTTTCTCATTCGATAAAGGAGATGTGAATGTGGATTCGGTAATTGACATATTGGATGTGCAGAGTACATTGAATTACATTGTGAGCAGCAGTTCTTACCCGTTTGTTTATGCAGCTGCAGATGTTTATGAAGATTCTAATCTGACTGTTCAGGATATTGTATTGATTGTCGATCTTGTGTTACAGGGGAGTGTTCCCGATATGCTTTCAGCGGTGAAAGCATCATCGTTTACCCGTTCGCAGATGGTTTCTCCTGTACGTATTTGCATAGAAGACGGAAAGTTGGTGATGTATAGCGATGTGGAAGTTGCCGCGGCCGACATCGTGTTGAGCGGTTGCCGGCAGTCTCAGTTGCGTATGTTGCTGAATGCAAATCGGTATCAAACGGCAATGAAAGAGAAAGGTGATGCTGTGCACTTGGTTGTATTTTCCACGGCAGGAGAAACGATACCGTCCGGACGTACGGTTCTTGCCGAACTCTCATCGAAAGAGGCGGCTGTCGCGTATGCCGATTTGGCTGATAAGGGTGCCCGACGAATTTCGACAACGGTTGCTCCGACAGGGGTTTATGCCGATGTTACTGGAACTGTTTCAAT
>CAVCAX010000318.1:0-1812 GCA_963599995.1 Coprobacillus sp. CAG:698 | reverse complement strand
CAATATACAATGCAGACAATCAGGTGTTTGTTACATTGCCTGTTGATATTGAACGTGTTGTTGCAGACGTAATTGGCATGGATGGTTGCCGGGTCGATAAGAAGATATTCGGGACTCCTTCTGCCGGAACTTTGCAGGTGGCATCGGATTTGGTTCCCGGGATATATCTGGTGAGATTGCAGCTGGAAACGAGCCGGGGTGTGGTATATAAAAGTCAAAAAGTAGTCATTTCAAAATAAGGTGAGTTATGAAGCGTAAAATGGTTCTCATGCTGCTGTGGGGAGTGTTGATTTCCTCTTTGCCAATGGTAGCACAGCAGGTGACAAATAAAATATATATCCCGGAAGTGGAGTGCGGACGGGGAAAAACGGTCAATGTTCCGGTAGCAATAAGTAACGACAGCGAGATTGTCGCCCTGCAATTTGACGTGCAGTTGCCGGCGGGAAGTACCATCGAAGGTACTTCTTGGAGCCTGACCGATCGTAAGGCGGATCATAGTCTGTCTGTACGGAGGATAAGCAGTACCCATTATCTGTTCGTCGTTTATTCTCCTACGAACATGCCTATAAGAGGAAACTCCGGAAATCTGATAAACTTCTCACTACAGGTTCCGGAAAGTTGGGAGGTTGGCGGCAAGTATCCCTTTGTGATAGAAAATCCCATATTGAGTGCTCGTGACGGCATTAACGTATGGACATCGTCCGAGGCCGGTGCCTTGATCGTGATAGCCGATCCGCGTCCGGACGTGGCTGTCTCTGCTGTTAAGACCGATAAGGCATCTTATGCTCCCGGCGATAAAATTTCGGTTTCCTGGTTGGTGACCAATGAGGGAGACAAGGAGACGGGTGACGGTTGGAGCGAACAGGTCTCTTTGGTGGCGGATAATGGTGAGGAAGTTTATTTGGATAAGGTCTATTACGAGTCAGTCTTGGGAGTCGGCGGAACGGTGAACCGGCAG
The DNA here is from genome assembly GCA_963599995.1 of Coprobacillus sp. CAG:698. GTDB lineage: Bacteria > Bacteroidota > Bacteroidia > Bacteroidales > Bacteroidaceae > Bacteroides. The sequence goes on along the minus strand of CAVCAX010000318.1, from coordinate 854 downwards.
GCGGATTTTGTTTTGCCGGATTTATTGGGAGTCGACGGAATGGTAAAAGCCAAAGTCAAGTTGACACCTGGAGCCGGTTTGGGTGAACTGGCTGCAGCCATAGGCAATAATACGGCTTATGCCGAAACGGGTTGTACGATTGCCCGGAAATTGCAGGTGGAACTTCCGGCAGCAGCTATCAAAGAGAATGATGCCTCTTTGATTCGTTGCAAATTGTATCGGAGTGGCAGTTGGGCGAATGAGCAGGTTTTCACGCTTCGTGCGGATAAACCGGAGCGTTTGGATGTGCCGCAGTCGGTAACCATTCCGAAAGGTCAATCCGGTGGTACTTTCTACATCCATGCGATAGACAATGAGGTGCAGAATGCCGATTCGGTCGTAACGATTACCATTGAGGGAAATGGGTATGAGGCCATAACGGGTGAAGTCTGTATCACGGATGACGAACTGCCTGTTTTGACTCTGACTCCCTCCAAGACAGAACTGACGGAAGGAGATGTCTTTACGCTCACTGTTGAGCGTGAGAGTAAAAGTGATACTCCATTGACCGTATATCTGTCGACCAGTCATAAAAGTCGTTTTAAATTCCCGGCTCAGGCGGTGATTCCGGCGGGTGAGAAGAGTGTAGCGATAGAGGTGACGGCTATCGATGATAATATTCCGGATGTAACGGCTGATGTCGATTTCACGGTATCGGCAGACAGATATAGCAGTGGAAAATGTATCATTCTGTTGAATGACAATGATGTTTCACAGATACAGTTAGTGTTTTCTACGGAAGAGGTCAATGAGTCGGCAGGAGGCTCTGCCATCATCGGACGGGTGACCCGTACTACAAATCTGGACAGTAAGAT
>CAVCAX010000317.1:10924-12239 GCA_963599995.1 Coprobacillus sp. CAG:698 | reverse complement strand
TACACTTTCAACATTGAAGATACTAACAGTTTTTCAGTAAAGCGAAAGAATAGATCTAAGGACGGAGGTATTTTTCAGGAGGAGGCATTAATAACAAGAGTCTGTTTAAAACAAGCAGAAAAGGAAAAGGGAACAATAAGCAATACTGCTCACTATTCCCTTTCTGTCTTATACAGATATTCTTATTTCACCGACCGATACTCACCACGAAGTAATTTAGGCGTACGAATACCCGGCTTTACTTCACCGCTACATATATAAAACACATTATCTTTCTTTGCAACAGTAGTGGTAACAGGTATATCGAAAGGAGCCATCTCTTCCTTTACGAATGCCTGCTTCGCGACATTATACGTTCTAACTGTATTGTCAAATCCGGGATGGTCTTCCGAAGTAGGCAACAGCAGAGGCACTCCACCCAAAAAACAAATTTCATCGGTACCAACCGCAATTGCCGTTCCCGCCATCACCGGAAATTCTCCTCTGACAGGTTCCCAGCGATCCAGCCTGGGAATATACATATAACCATCCTTCAAGACCTCTACCCATCCGTCAGCTTTATAGTTGCGTCCACTGAAAAGATAGAAGCAGAGGTCGTATCCATTATGTTGCGCCACGCTCACTGCATATCCCCGTGGCGCCCCCGGCCAGGTTGCCAAAGTTTGCCACCCTTTTTCCAAATTATCAAGATCAAGTCTATAGAAATGCGTTGTAGCCTCCTGCTTTTTCATAGATTCCTGACCACCGGCAACATAAATGCTGTTACCCAATAATGCGCCCGTCGCATTAGCTAATGGAACAGGTAGAGACGGCCAGTTATTACAAACAACAGGACGGCCGTTTTCTATACTAATAAGAAAGACATCTGCATAGCATTGCTGTTCATCACACCCTCCGATACATAAAAGTCCTTCCGGCAACTGGATGGTAATGCCATACCCCAACGGATGAGGCAAGGCATCATCATATACTCTCCAACGGGCATGTTCATCCGATACATCTTTATAATATAGAGTTTGCCACCAACGCTTTTTACCCTCTTTCCAAGGAGGATTATCCGGAAAATTAGCTCCTCCGGCTATGACCAGGCGCTCACCTATGAATCCTGAGAAAGAGCCTGCAAACCCTAAGGAGAGCTTTCCATCCCGTTCCGGAAGCGACAGGCTATTGTCCCAGGAAATCTCCTCCTGATTTAGCTTTTCACGATAAGGCTCCTTTGAATACACTATTGCATTCAACACCCATAATAAGCAAAAGAAAGAAATAATACTTTTTTTCATCATTACACATACTAATCTAAGGTCCTGTTTAAATT
>CAVCAX010000317.1:4975-10914 GCA_963599995.1 Coprobacillus sp. CAG:698 | reverse complement strand
CCTATTTTTAGTCTGTTTCCAGGTCTGTATATCCTTAGAATAACTCTTAAAACAATACCGGACCAAACTTAAACAGGTTCAAAATAATGCCGCTATTTGCAGGGGATACAAGAATTAGATCTCTGAATGCCGGTTAAAGAGAGTCTTATATATTGAAAAATGCGCTTCAAGTGCATTCCGATAACCTTCGCGATCGCCTTTCTTAAGATACTCCAATAAATCTTTATGCGTCACGATTTCCCCTTTGGCCTTTTTCTCCATATTAATCTGTTCCAATTGATCTCTATACTTATTCTTAACAAATTCCATAACCGGATGAACTATTTCCTGAAATTCCATAATCATGTTATTTCCGGTTATTTCATAAAGCTTAGAATGAAAAGTAAATTCACTGACAGGCGCATAAGTATTGTTTCCAAGCATAATGCCGACCTTTACAATCTCTTCAAGCTCGGCAATATCCTGTGGAGTTATATAATCAAATATTTCACCGCAAATACCCATCTCCAGTGCTACTCTGACTCCTAAAATCTCAAACAGTGACTTATCACTCAAGATACGAGGGTCAACTACTTTTTTAAGATTGCCCAAAATACGTGGTTCACACAACACCATACCGCGCTTTGTCCGGCTTTCAATTATCCCCATCATTTTCAAACGGCTCAGAGCTTCACGCAGCACACTCCGCGCCACCCCTAATGCTTCAGCCAATTCTAATTCATTAGGAATCTTATCGCCTATTTGAAAATCTTTCTCTTTAAAAAATGAAAGTAATCTGTCTTCCACTTGATCAACCAATGTTGGTACTTGCTTCTTTATTTTTAAATCTGCCATATATTTATATTAAAAAGGTCCGTCTTGCTTTGTCTGACAAATATGAAAATTATTATGATACAATACAACTATTTAGAAAGAATATTTTCAAGATTTACTCAGAAACTGTTCAGATATTCCTATCAGAAGAGTCTCTACAACTCATTTTGGGGTTCCAGTTAAACAAATCATCAAATTATCAAGAAAGTAAATTCGATTAATACGAAAATTACCGCACATACTGCAAGCATGGAGAACCTACAGTTGTATTTACTTCAATAACTACGGTCAGAACAGAAAATAGACCGGTACAACTCTACCAACATAAGCCGATAGGGTATCACCATCGTTCAACAACCAGTGTTACAAAGCAAAATGTCCCTTTTTTCCGATCACAGCCCGTGCCTCCTCCCTACTTTTGTCATGTCTTTGCAAAGCATATCAATAATCATTAAAAACAACGAGTATGAAAAAGTTAATTTCTTTTTTTGAGATTCCGGCAAGTGATTTCGAGCGGGCGGTAAAGTTTTATGAAGCGATCTTTGACATCCGGCTACCGATAATGGAGTGTGAGACCGAAAAAAATGGCCTACTTCACAGAAGAGGGGACGAAGCAAAGTGTAGGGGCAATCTCTTTTGCCGATGACTTTCTGCCCTCCGACCGGGGAGTACTGCTTCACTTCAATTGTGAAGATATAATAGAGACCAGCGCCCGAATAGAGCAAAACGGTGGAGAAATCATTATCCCGAGAACCAAGATTATAGCGGAAAACAGGGGATACTTCTGTGTCTTTGCCGACAGCGAGGGAAATCACATCGGATTGTACGCCGATAAATAAGTTTTCCTATCTCCACCAATACACTGGCAGTCGAGAGTCAATCTGCCACAGCCCAGTCAATTATTCCGGATTTCCAGTTGGGCAATGGAACGTTCTTTTTCTGTATCGCCCCCAAAAGTCGGATGGGGTCAAATACGATCCGATTATGAGAAGGAGGGTGTCAAAATGCACCAAACTTAGAAATTGAGGGTCAAAACTCCTTTTTTTTAGAAATTCACCTCTGCTACAGATATTCGTGGCAGGGGTGAATCTTTCTATTTGTGCATTATGACACCTTCGTCTTTTCCAAAAAGGGCATTTTGATACACCTTTCTTTCATTTTGGTACGGTCTTATCTTTGTTCTCCGCCACTTCTACCAGATAAACCCCGACACAAATAAAAAGAATGGCACAGGTCTGTGTCCAGCTAAAACGGTCTTGTCCCAAAATCAAGGAGGTTATGGTAGCCACAATCAATATCAGATAACCATAAATGGCAACCACTGTCGTCTTCAGATATTTCAGTCCGACCGGTAACAGCATATAGCTGATGGTCGTTGGAAAAACAAGTACGAACATCAATACCGCTAAAGGAAGCCAATGGAAAGGCATTGAAAACACCGGAGCATCAAATCCAGTAATCAATGAAACGATTATACCGGAAAAGGCCGCACCACTGAAAGTGTATTTCAGCATCGTGACCGGTTTCACTTTCGAAAGGATGCGCTGGCTCGCCACCAAATAAACAGCATAGACTACCGAACTGAAAAGGCACAGCATATTTCCCGTAAAGGCATCCGAAGCCAGGTCATCGCTCTGCTGAGTCAGAATACAGACAAGAGCACCCACCAAAGCTATGGATATACCGATAATTTTCGGAGCAGTAACCTTCTCACGAAAGAAAAAGATCATGATGAGAAACACCCAGATCGGTTGCAAACTCGTAAAAATGGAACTCGAAACCGGTGTCGTCTTGCTAAGACCTACCAGATAAAGAAACATAAACCCATAAAGCCCCACTGCTCCCAAAAGAAACAATAGCCCCTTGTCTTTTCCGCTTGCCTTTTCATCCGATGCAGAAAAGCAACCGATCACCCAAAAAGCAACCGCCGCAAATGTACAACGAATCGTAGCACCTGTCAATGGACTCATCCAAAGAGGAAGCAGAAACTTAAGGGCATTCATATTCAGTCCGCTAAACACCTTCGATATAGCCATGCTGAGATTGGCTTCCAGTTTTTTATTCTTCATACTTATTAATTTAATAATGATGTGTCAATTAATAATGTGTCAATATGCCAATGTGCCAATGTGCTAATGTGCTAATAAAAAAATGCACCAATGTAATAAGCAACAATACCATAATGCACCATGCGGCATGATAGCGCAGCCAATTGGCATATTGGCATATTAATACATTGGCACATTACTATTCATTCTTAAACAAGAAAGCATTCCGTTTTCGATAGGTCCATGCCAAAGCTACCAACGTGATGCAAAGATTGAACACAAAAGCGAACTGTTGGGATTTGATGTGGAATACTGTCGATTGAAAGAAATCGATAATAAACGGACAGAGTAAAATGGCCAGATAATTCATCATCATCACAAAAGCCAGCGCCAATGTCGCCTTCTTCGGAACTGCCGTATGGGTGGTCTTATCGTATACGACCGGTTGTATCACTCCATATCCCAATCCCACAAGAATACATCCCGGAGCTATCACCCATTCTTTCGGAGAGATCCAGATCAGTGCCAGTCCGACAGCCATACACAACAGACTATAAAACGTTGTTTTCTCATGAAAAAGCCCCACAATACGGTTCAAGAGCAGACCGGGAGCCATAATAGCCAGAAAGAAGAGTGAAATCATAACACCGGAATCACCACTCGAAAAATGATATTCTTCCATTAAAAAAGGAAGATTGAACGTTACGATAAGTGCCAGATAAGTAACCAATCCGTAAAACATCATAACCTGCAAAAGATGCTTGATATTCACTCCGTATTTGCACTTCCCGACTTCTGGATCGACCGGTGTGCCGGCAATTGTTTTTTCATCATTTGTAATCGAAGCACACCCTTCCTCACTGATCATGCTGCGTTGGAGATAAACCGACAGCACCAGCGACACCAAAGGAAACAGATAAACCACAAACGATAAATGCCAGTTTACTTCTGCCAGGTATCCGGTAACGGCAGTAGCCGCCACCAACGTCAGATTCGTAATAGCAGAACTGAGTCCGAACTGCTTCACCCGATACGGGCCGATGAAATATTTGGAGATAAGACCGGTAGAGAGTGGTATGATCATTCCCGAACCTACGCCGAGCATGGCACTGATAGCGATAAGCTGCCACATCTTACCGGCAAACAAATAAAGGATGCCGCTTAAAGCAAAAATAGCAAGTCCCACCTGTAGCAGACGGATAAAGTTCACTCTCTCCGTCAGTTTTCCCGCCAGAATGATAAACGGAATAATCAGCAGAGAGGGCAAGGATGAAAGCATCTGCACATCCAGTTCGGTAGAATGAGGAAAGATGACAGATAGTTTCCCGAGGATAGGCGTAACAGCTAAACCGGGCAGGGCATTAAGAGCCGAAATAGACCAAATGCCGATAAGCGTGATAAGAGGAATTGTTCCCCTTCCTGTTTGTATTCTCATATTCGCTTCTATTTTTTTGAGGTTCGGACTTGAAAAGAACAACGTGACGCCCGGAATGTTCAATCCTGTACGGGAAGTACAATAAACGCAAAATAATGCAAAACGGACAAACTTAAAAAAAACAGTGCTGTTGTTGTGAGAAATCCGACGGGGAAAATCCCCATCGCCTAAACCTAACTAAAAACAATAGTAAAATGGAAGATTTAAATTTTAGAAACGGTGATGCCAAGACTGATGTATTTGGTTCAAACAGAATGCTACAACCCTCTCCGGTAGAAAAGATACCTGATGGGCCGACTACTCCGGAAATTGCCTATCAAATGGTAAAAGACGAAACATTCGCACAGACTCAGCCCCGGCTGAACCTGGCTACTTTCGTCACCACCTACATGGACGAGTATGCCACCAAGCTGATGAATGAAGCCATCAATATCAACTACATCGACGAGACAGAATATCCCCGTATCGCTGTAATGAACGGCAAGTGCATCAACATCATGGCCAACCTGTGGAATACTCCGGAAAAAGCCGACTGGAAAACCGGTGCATTGGCTATCGGTTCTTCGGAAGCTTGTATGTTGGGCGGTGTTGCGGCATGGTTACGTTGGCGCAAAAAACGTCAGGCACAAGGCAAACCCGTAGACAAACCGAATTTTGTGATCTCTACGGGCTTTCAGGTAGTATGGGAGAAATTCGCCCAGTTGTGGCAGATCGAAATGCGTGAAGTGCCCTTGACACTGGAGAAAACGACTCTCGATCCGGAAGAAGCACTGAAGATGTGTGACGAAAATACCATCTGCATCGTTCCTATCCAGGGTGTTACATGGACAGGATTGAATGACGACGTAGAGGCGCTCGACAAAGCGCTCGACGCTTATAATGCCAAAACCGGCTACGACATTCCTATCCATGTAGATGCTGCAAGCGGCGGTTTTATCCTTCCGTTCCTGTATCCGGAGATTAAATGGGACTTCCGTTTGAAATGGGTACTCTCTATCAGTACTTCCGGTCATAAATTCGGTCTGGTCTATCCGGGTCTTGGTTGGGTTTGCTGGAAAGGCAAGGAATATCTCCCCGAAGAGATGTCATTCAGCGTAAATTATCTGGGTGCCAACATCACACAGGTAGGTTTGAACTTCTCCCGTCCGGCTGCCCAGATTTTGGGACAATACTATCAATTTATCCGTTTGGGATTCCAGGGATACAAAGAAGTACAGTACAACTCATTGATGATCGCCAAATACCTCCACGGTGAAATAGCCAAGATGGCTCCGTTCGTCAACTACTCTGAAGATGTAGTGAACCCACTGTTCATCTGGTACATGAGACCGGAATATGCTAAAGACGCCAAATGGACACTGTATGATTTGCAAGATAAGCTGGCTCAAGGCGGATGGATGGTTCCGGCCTACACCTTGCCTTCCAAATTGGAAGATTACGTAGTGATGCGTATCGTTGTCCGTCAAGGATTCAGCCGTGACATGGCAGATATGCTGCTGGGTGACATCAGAAACGCCATCACCGAATTGGAAAAACTGGATTATCCTACGCCCACACGTATCGCCCAGGATAAGAACCTGCCAGTAGTCACAAAGGTTTTCAACCATACAGGTAAGCCGCAAGTGGCTAAAAAAAATGATTGA
>CAVCAX010000317.1:0-4965 GCA_963599995.1 Coprobacillus sp. CAG:698 | reverse complement strand
TTTACGATTAGACGATTGACGATTTACGATTGGAGTATCTTCAGAGTAAATGGAGTATTCCTAAAATAATCGGAGTATTTCTAAAATAAAATGATAAATGATTGAAACATCTCTGTAAAACTACTCCAAGATGTATTCCCAATCGTAAATCGTAAATCGTCTAATCGTAAATCCCCTCATCGTCTAATCGTAAATCCCCTCATTGTCTCATCGTAAATCCAAAAACATTTTATCTTATGAAAAAGATTTCTATATCTCAAATAAAAGAGGTGGCGCAACAGGCTTACGAGCAGGTGAAGGGTAACACAGACGGAAAAAACGCCGACTACATCCCCTACCTTGCCAACATCGACAAGAACCTGTTCGGCATCAGCATCTGCCTGCTGAACGGTCAGAAAATTACGATAGGTGATTACAATTACCGTTTCGGCATTGAATCGGTATCCAAAGTCCATACGGCAATTCTGGTGCTCCGCCAATACGGTGCCCAGAAAATATTGGATACGATCGGCGCTGATGCCACCGGATTGCCCTTCAACTCTATCATCGCTATCCTTTTGGAAAACGATCACCCCTCTACACCGTTGGTAAATGCGGGAGCGATCTCCGCCTGTTCCATGGTGAAGCCGGTCGGTGATGCCGGTCAGAAATGGAATGCGATTGTGGAGAATATTACAGAGCTTTGCGGTGATGCTCCGCAGTTGATTGACGAACTGTACAAATCCGAATCTGCCACCAACTTCAACAACCGGTCGATAGCCTGGTTATTGAAGAACTACAATCGGATTTATGACGATCCGGATATGTCGCTCGATCTGTACACACGTCAGTGTTCATTGGGCGTTACGGCAGAAATGTTGTCCATTGCTGCCGGTACGATAGCCAATCACGGAGTAAATCCTGTAACCAACAAGCAGGTTTTCGATGCCGAAGTGACTCCGAAGATTACGTCGATGATTGCCTCCGTAGGTTTTTATGAACATACGGGCGACTGGATGTACACTTCCGGCATTCCGGCCAAGACCGGTGTAGGCGGTGGCGTGATGGGTGTATTACCGGGCGTAATGGGAGTTTCCGCATTCGCACCTCCATTGGATGGTTCGGGTAACTCCGTAAAGGCTCAATTGGCAATTAAATTCATTATGAACAAACTGGGGTTAAATATATTCAACGGTGAGCAAGTCACTGTAATTGAATAATAACAGTGACTTTTTTGTAGAGGTTACTGCCCTACGGTAAGGGTGGTAACCTCTTTTTATTATTATAGATTTTCATCGGTTTGACTTAACCGATTGGAGAATAAGAAGCTGCTTTGAATTGTAAAATTCTTATATAGTACATTGAATACCAGTTGGTTAATTGGATTTTATTTCGTAACTTTATGGTTACCAAGACATAAGTTATGAGTAGCTATCCAACCAACCTAACTGATAAACAGTGGCAAGTTATAAAAAATATAGTAGAAACCAAAGAACGGAAACGAAAACATTCTTTACGGGACACGGCTCTTTCATTTAAGATTTCGTTTCTTACTTGAAACAAATGAGTGGTTAAGACGTAGAATACGCATGTGTATATGGAAAGCTTGGAAGAAAGTCAAGACAAAAGTGGCAGACCTCATCAGGTGTGGAATTAATAAATACCAAGCATACGAATGGGGTAATACCTGTAAAGGTTATTGGCGTATAGCTGATAGTCCTATTTTAACAAGGGCGATAAATAACAATAATCTACGCACAGCAGAGTACGCTACTTTAATGGGGGCGTATCTCGAATGGTACCCAAAACAGGAACCACCGTATGCGGAACCGCATGTCGTGCCGCACAGCTACTTTTCATCATCTATTCGCCCGAAAGTCAGCGAAAAACTCTACCCTTGTATAAAATTGACCAATTAGGATATGGAAAGATACAATAAACCTCCATTGGCATATACAGAGTAAGTGGAACTGCTGAAATCCAGAGGAATGACTGTTCCCGATGAAAAGCGTGCAGAAAGGCTGTTTGCCAATATCAGCTATTACCATTTGAGTGCCTATATGCTGCCTTACAAGCAAAGAAAGGACGGAAGCATTCTTGACGCTTTCAAAGGCGGTACAACATGGGATATGATATATAACCGTGCGCCCGTATAGGCTGAGCAAGTAAATGTAGCTATTGCAAGCTATTAGGTAAGTGTTCTTTGAGAAACCTATCATCACCCGACTTATCTGAAAGGGAAACCGGACAGGGAGTGTAGCATGTCGGGATAAGTCATAAGTCAGTTAGTTACCAAATTGCGACTGAATGACATGATGAAAATGATAGATATGAGGATAAAAGCCGAATTGTTTGAATGATAGTCCAAGTGGTAAGTCATCAGACTGCAACGTAAGGTAACTGAACTCATTGCACCGTAGCACTTCTGATATGGAAGTTGTGTAGCAGAAGCAAGAACTTGTTACGGCACAATCGCAGTAAGCGAAAAAGGACGGAAATCATATCCGACAATCTATCAATGCAAAGTTACTTACTCAGTAAACGGGGATTGCCTAAATCGGAAAACCTTACAAAAGGCTATGAGGTGCAGACCTCTGAATATCTGACATGGCAACGGAGCCACCGCAGTAGTCCGAGCAAGGGAAAGTCTTGTACATGGCAAAGGGTGGCAGCTAACATTTTTAATACAATAAACGGAAAATGTGAGAGACATTATGAGAAGTCCTGAAAGAGTATTAAACAGTCTGGCAGAACATAGCAAAGCGACAAATTACAAGTTTGAAAGGCTTTACCGTATTCTGTTCAACGAGGAGGTGTTTTATATCGCCTATCAACGCATCAGTGCGAACAAAGGCGGTATGACAGCGGGCGTTGACGGTACGACTACCGATGCAATGAGCCTGCCTCGTATTGAAAAGCTGATAGATTCATTGAAAGATGAAAGTTATCAGCCCCAACCTGCACGCAGGGTATATATCCCTAAAAAGAATGGAAAGAAACGTCCATTGGGAATACCGTCAGCGAATGACAAATTAGTGCAAGAAGTGGTAAGGATGATTTTGGAAGCAATTTATGAGGGGCAATTTGAATATACCTCTCACGGTTTCAGACCAAATCGTAGTTGTCACACTGCACTGGCTCAAATTCAAAAGACATTTTGCGGTGCGAAATGGTTTGTCGAAGGCGACATCAAAGGATTTTTCGACAACATCAACCATGATGTGTTGATTAACATTCTGAAAGAGCGTATTGCCGATGACCGTTTTATCCGTTTAATCCGCAAACTGTTGAAAGCAGGTTACATCGAAGATTGGAAATTTCATAGAACTTATAGCGGTACTCCGCAAGGGGGAATAGTAAGCCCATTGTTGGCAAACATATACCTCGACAAATTGGATAAGTATATGAAAGAATACATCCAAGACTTCGACAAGGGAAAGAACAGAAAACGAAATCAAGCCTCTTGTTCTCTTGGGTACAAAAGACGCTGGATTGTTCACAAGCTAAAAAAGACGGTCAATGAAGCTGAACGTGCCGAATTGATTAAGAGTTACAAAGAGAACAAAGCCCAAAGCATGCTTATTCCAAGCAGTGACGAAATGGATGCGGATTACAAACGTCTCAAATATGTGAGATACGCCGATGATTTTCTGATTGGGATAATCGGCAGTAAAGAAGATGCAAGACATATTAAAGAGGATGTCAAAACATTCCTTGCTGATAAACTTGCTCTTGAACTGTCAGAGGAGAAAACCCTCATAACCCATACTTCAAAGGCAGCCAAATTTCTCGGATATGAGATAGATGTAACATCATCCAACACCACTCGCAGGAGTATAAACGGAGTAATGCGTAGGGCTTTCAACAAGAGAGTAAGACTTATGATTGGTAAAAACACTATCAAGAATAAGTTACTTGAAGAACGTATGATTGAGATTAAAATCCACAACGGCAAAGAGCAGTGGAAACCCAAATCAAAATCCGTATTGGTCTTCAATGACGACCTTGAAATCCTCGACCGCTATAATAGCATGATACGAGGCTTTGTAAACTACTATTCACTTGCGAACAACTGCTATGAACTGCAATCGTTCAAATACATACTCGAATACAGTATGTATAAAACTTTTGCCCACAAGTATCGCTCACGAGTACCTGTGATTTTGAGGAAATACAAAAGGAACGGACTATTTACAGTCAGATTCAAACTCAAAAACGGCAAAGAAAAGGAACGAACATTCTACCATGATGGGTTCAGCCGCAAAGTTCCGACTAAACAATCGGAAATAGACAAGCAGCCCAACCTTATGATGTATGCCTGCCGAACAAGTCTTACAGACCGATTAAAAGCAGGAAAATGTGAATTGTGCGGAGCAACGGGAGCTATCCAAATGCACCATGTCAATAAACTCGGAGACCTTTCTGGGAAAGAGAACTGGGAAAAATTGATGATTGCACGAAGACGGAAAACCCTTGCTCTTTGCGAAAACTGTCATAAAATGATTCATTATGGAACAAATTAGACTGATAATGTTAGTGGAGAGCCGGATACGCGGAGACGTGTACGTCCGGTTTGGGGGCGAGTATCTGAAGACCTACCATAGCAATATGGAAAGGCGTCGGGTACTTAGCCTACTATATGTGTTTGACAGAAAGTTGCGCCTGCTCGTGTTTGAAGCAATCGAACGGCTGGAGGTTACCATACGAACGCAAATCATTTATCAACTTAGCCACAAATATGGCTCTCACTGGCAGGACAGGCTGGATATTTTCAATCCGCCAACAAAAATCACATTGAGGGACGGGCGGAAAGTGACAGTGGATGTATAGGCGACATACAGAAGCACATCAAGGAACAACTACATAACAATAAGGCGGAAGTGTTCATACAGCATTACCGGAACAAGTACGATGAACCGGAAAATCCACCCTCTTGGATGAGCGTGGAAATCATGTATTTCAACCATCTGTCACGGATATGTACGG
>CAVCAX010000316.1:8019-9690 GCA_963599995.1 Coprobacillus sp. CAG:698 | reverse complement strand
ATACGATGTTTTATTGTGGGGATGGATATACGAAAAGCGCCCCCTGCATGCAGGAAGCGCTTTCTTTGATTATCATACTTAATGCCTGTTTTTTCAAATAGGCTCTTACTCTTTTTTACATAAGGAATCCTAACAGGATACCGGCAGCAACAGCCGAACCGATTACACCTGCTACATTCGGACCCATGGCATGCATCAACAGGTAGTTGGTCGGATCGTATTCCAAACCTACAATCTGTGAAATTCGTGCAGAGTCAGGAACTGCAGATACACCTGCGTTACCAATCAGCGGATTGATCTTATTGCCTTTTTTGAGGAAAAGATTGAAGAACTTCACGAACAATACACCGGCTGCTGTAGCGATGATGAACGAAAGGGCACCCAGAATAAAGATCTGTACCGAGCTCCAGGTTAAGAATTCGGAAGCTTGTGTGGAAGCACCTACCGTCAATCCCAGTAAGATGGTGATTGTATCGATCAGCGGACCGCTGGCTGTATTGGCTAAACGACGGGTTACACCGCTTTCTTTCAATAAATTACCGAAGAACAGCATACCCAATAATGGCAGACCCGAAGGTACGAGGAAGGTTGTGAGTAACAGACCTACAATCGGGAAGATGACCTTTTCTGTATGAGACACGGTTCTTGGCGGTTTCATACGGATCACACGCTCTTTCTTTGTCGTCAGCAGACGCATGATGGGCGGCTGTATCACCGGAACCAATGCCATGTATGAATAAGCCGACACGGCGATGGCACCCATCAGGTTCGGGGCCAGTTTCGATGAAAGGAAGATCGCTGTAGGACCATCCGCACCACCGATAATACCGATAGCACCGGCTTGATTCGGTTCGAAACCCATAAGAAGCGCGATGATGTAAGCACCGAAGATGCCGAATTGTGCAGCAGCTCCGATCAGCATCAGTTTCGGATTGGAAATCAACGCCGAGAAGTCCGTCATGGCTCCGATACCCAAGAAAATAAGTGGCGGATACCAACCGGAAGTTACCCCCTGATAGAGTATATTCAGCACGGAACCTTCTTCATAGATACCTACTTTCAGTCCGGCTTCCATGTTGAAGGGAATATTACCGATGAGGATACCGAAACCGATAGGGATAAGAAGCATCGGCTCAAACTCTTTGGCTACCGCAAGGTAGATGAAAAAGAGTCCGACCAACAGCATAACAAAATGCTCCGGAGTGGCATTGGCAAAGCCTGTGTATCCCCAGAAGTCAACAAGGTTATTCCCCAAGAATGATAAGAAATCTCCCATAATTATTCAATGATTACGAGATCTGTACCTTCCAGTACGGAGTCTCCTTGTTTAACTTTGATTTCTGCAACCTTTCCATCCTTGTGTGCATTGATATTGTTTTCCATCTTCATGGCTTCAAGGATGATTACGGTCTGGCCTTTCTTCACGATATCTCCTTCTTTTATCTTAATGTCGAGGATAACACCCGGCAGCGGAGATTTGACACCGTCTTTTTTTCCGGAGTTTGCAGGACGTTGTACCACCGGTGCGCCACTGTCTGTCTTTGGAGCAGCGGCCGGGCGGGTTACGGGTTTCGGAGCAACAGTAGGTTTCACCGGTTTGTCCAGTTCCACTTTGTAAGAAGTTCCGTTTACCTCAACGTTCACGATGTTTTCTTCCGGATCATTTACTGT
>CAVCAX010000316.1:0-8009 GCA_963599995.1 Coprobacillus sp. CAG:698 | reverse complement strand
ACGCTTTACTTTGTTGATGGTCAGAATCATGTCTTCGATGTCGTGTGCATCATTCATGAATTCGTGCAGAGCCATGGCAATGGCAGCGGCTTCTTCTCCGGAGTGACTGCCCAGATTTTTCTCTTTGGCTTCTGCCTTATCTGTAACTCCTGTTGCTTTCATTGCATTTTTCTTACCTAATTTGATTGCAATGTTACCTACTATTTTGAATGAAACATACAATAATATCAAGCCGATAAACACAACCGACATTGCAATGATAGCCATACCAAAGCCGTCTTCATCGTGTTTTTTGAAGTTCTCTATTTTTTCATTCTTATCCAGAGTCATATTATTGGTGCTCGGAGTTACATAGCTGTATTCTCCTCCTCCTTTTATAACCCAATTTTCACTTCCGTCCTCTTGGCGGGCATACGACTGGTCTGCAAGCATTCCGGCGGGAACTGTTACTTCGTCAATCAATGTTTTACCGTTTGAGTCATACAAGGCAATGTAATTTTCCTTGTTGGGATCGAGCGTAAAGTTCACATGAAACGTTCCGCGATTAGGCATCCCGTCTGCCCAAAACAGAGTGTGTTGACGAGGCTTGATCTGTGTCAGTACATCTCCTTTGGGGATAGGGTATTTGGTCGGATTTTCTTTATCGTTCGTTAGATAGCAGCCTTCGATATTGACCGTGGCAAAAGAGGTGTTGAATATTTCTATCCATGCATTATGCAAGCCGTAATCATCCTGATAATTCTGCTCGTTGGTTACCAGAACTTCGTTGATTTTAAGGCTTGTGGCTCTTTGTGCGTTCAGTCCTAAGCAAACAACTGCTACAAACGCGATAAATATCCCAATTCTTTTTTTATTCATAACAATCAGGTTTTATTTGTTACAATGGAATATTACCGTGCTTCTTGGCAGGGTTTGTTAGTTTCTTGGTCTGCAACTGTTGCAATGCGCGGATGATGCGGAAACGGGTGTTTCTCGGTTCGATAACGTCATCAATGTATCCATACTTGGCGGCATTATACGGATTGGCAAACAGTTTGGTGTATTCCGCTTCTTTATCTGCCAGGAACTGAGCCGGATTTTCGTGCTCTTTGGCTTCTTTGGCATACAACACTTCTACTGCACCGGCACCACCCATTACAGCGATTTCGGCTGTTGGCCATGCATAGTTCATATCGCCACGGAGCTGCTTACAGCTCATTACGATGTGTGAACCTCCGTATGATTTGCGCAATGTTACGGTTACTTTGGGCACAGTAGCTTCACCGTAAGCGTAAAGCAGTTTCGCACCATGCAGAATAACGCCGTTGTATTCCTGTCCTGTTCCCGGAAGGAATCCCGGAACGTCGACCAAAGTTACCAGAGGAATGTTGAACGCATCGCAGAAGCGGACGAAGCGGGCGCCTTTACGGGATGCATTGCTGTCGAGTACGCCTGCCAGATATTTGGGCTGGTTGGCAACTACACCTACAGATTGTCCGTTCATGCGGGCAAATCCGATGATGATGTTCTTAGCGTAATCTTTCTGTACTTCGAGGAATTCGCCATTGTCGATGATGGCACCGATTACTTCATACATATCGTATGGCTTGTTCGGGCTGTCCGGGATAATCTCATTCAGCAGATCATCCATACGGTCGATAGGGTCTGTGCACTCCACAAGCGGAGCTTCTTCAAGGTTGTTTTGTGGAATGTAGCTGAGTAGACGACGGATAATCGCCAGACCTTCTTCACCGGTTTCGGCAGTAAAGTGAGTTACACCCGATTTGCTTGCATGAACGCTCGCACCACCGAGGTCTTCCTGTGAAACGTCTTCACCTGTCACGGTCTTTACCACTTTCGGGCCGGTAAGAAACATGTAAGAGGTTCCTTCGGTCATTAGTGTAAAGTCGGTCAATGCGGGAGAGTAAACGGCACCACCGGCGCAAGGACCGAAGATCCCGGAGATTTGCGGAATCACTCCTGATGCCATAATGTTGCGTTGGAAGATTTCGGCGTAACCTGCAAGTGCATTGATACCTTCTTGGATACGTGCACCACCGGAGTCGTTGATACCGATCACAGGAGCACCCATTTTCATGGCCATGTCCATTACCTTACATATTTTCTGTGCCATGGTTTCCGATAGTGAGCCACCGAATACCGTGAAGTCCTGTGCGAAAACATATACTAATCTTCCTTCAATCGTTCCGTAACCGGTCACAACACCATCACCTAAAAAGTGCTTTTTTTCTTGTCCGAAATTAGTACATCTGTGCTGTACGAACATATCCAATTCTTCGAAACTGCCTTCATCCAACAGTTGTGCAATACGCTCTCTGGCTGTGTATTTGCCTTTGGCGTGTTGTTTTTCAATAGCCTTTTCGCCACCACCTAAACGAGCCTGAGCGCGAAGTTCAATAAGCTCTTTTACTTTTTCAAGCTGGTTACTCATGAGTCTTTCTTATTTTAGAGGATTTATAGAATTTACAATTGGACAATTTACGATTTACGATTGAGATTACTATCAGTAATGTAGTAAAAGAAACTTCAATCGTAAATCGTAAATTGTCCAATCGTCAATGATTTTAGTGTTCACAAAGTTCGGTCAATACGCCCAGTGTTGATTTCGGGTGAAGGAAAGCGATGTTGAGTCCTTCGGCACCTTTACGGGGAGCTTTGTCGATGAGGCGGATTTCCTTGCTTTCAGCTTCTGCCAAAGCTTCTGCTACGCCGTCTTCAACGGCAAATGCCACA
Organism: Coprobacillus sp. CAG:698; assembly: GCA_963599995.1. Lineage (GTDB taxonomy): Bacteria > Bacteroidota > Bacteroidia > Bacteroidales > Bacteroidaceae > Bacteroides. The sequence continues at coordinate 5,276 of CAVCAX010000316.1, read as the reverse complement.
TGATGAACACCGGCACCCTTGTTCTCGATGAATTTGGCGATGGTACTTTCGGGGCAAGTAGGTTCTAACAGTTCGATTTTGGTTTCGCCTACTTTAAGGAAAGCTGTTCTCACTTTCTGGTCTTCCACTGTTTCAATGTTGTAACATTTCAGACCTAATACATTCTCGTAGTACGGTAGGGCTTCTTCGATGCTTTTTACAGCAATGCCCAAGTGCTCAATGTGTGAAATCTTCATAACTGTGTTCTTTATGTTGGCTTTAAATTTTAGGATTCCTTTTAAACCAGTACAAAGGAAATCAATTCTTTGTAAATAAAGAAATTTTTCAGCATTTAATTTCAAAAGTCAATCAGCAGCCTGACGTTGATCTGGCGGGATGTGAGGTAATTGGGCACGGCAAACTGGTTGTTGTGCACATCCGTTACCCAGTAATAAGAGTTGACATTGCTGATATTGAGTAAATTAAACACATCCAAACCTAACCATATACTGCGGATGTTGCGTCCGAAACCTGTTTTATGCTTATCTGTATTGTCTATCAGAACGCGGGACATACCAATGTCTACACGGCGATAGGAGGGGGTGCGGAACACAGCTTCTTCACGTCCGCTGTGAGGGGGACCGAAAGGAAGTCCTCCGGCAAGGGTCCCTTTGAGGTTCATCTTCCATTTCGTGCTTCCCGGAAAGTAGTCCGTGAAGTAGAGCGAGAGATTGTATCGCTGGTCGGTGGGGCGGGGGAGCCATTTTCCGTTTATCTTTTCTTCCGTTTTCATTACTGAAAATGTGAGCCAGGAATCGGTTCCGGGTACAAATTCTCCAAACAGCTTCATGTCGAGTCCGGTGGCATAACCGCTTGACATGTTGCGTCCGTAATAGCTCACGCGGACGTTGTCGACATTGTAAGGGATGAGGTTGCTTAACGCTTTATAGTACACTTCTGCCGTGAATTTGAACGGACGCCCTACGGCTCGGAAACTGTAATCGCTTCCGGCTACAAAATGTATGGAACGTTGTGACTTGATATCTTTGTTGAGTGTAACAGTTGCCATTCCGTTTACCATGGTCGTGTCGCGGAACTCTTTATAGAAAGGAGCCTGGTAATATACACCTGCTGCTACCCGGATTGTAAATTTCTCGTTAAATTTCGGGATAAGTGCGAGTGAGGCTCTCGGACTTACGATAAATTCTTTGTTCCAGTTCCAGTAACTGCCACGGACACCGGCTGTAAGCGTGAACAGCCCTGCCCCGGTCTGAAACTTATAGCTGTCTTGTGCATAAAGAGAGAACCGGCTGCTGTTGATGTCGTTTTTGGAAGAAAGGCTGTAGATTAATTCCGGTCCGTCCGGAACTTGTGGCAGTGAATATCCGGCAGAGTCACGCATTTCCCACTCACGCAGTTTGTCTTTGATGCGTTCGGTCTTTAACTCCAATCCCCATTGGACGGCGTGGCGTTTGATGCGGTGTCGGCCGGTAAAGGAGTAGCTTTGCACATTGGCATTAAGATAGTTGCGGGCATGTTCCATATAGGTGCCTACTCCTATGGTTTCGCCTGTCTCCGTATCGGAATCTTCTTCGGAAGAGTCAAGCTCATTGAGCCAGTATTGTCCGCTGATGTCATAAGTCTCCTGTTCTCTGGTTTGAAAGGCAGAAGCCTGGAAGGTCAGACTGTTATTCTCGTCAAAGTTGTACGTAGCATTGGCTGCGCCAAAGAAGGTACGGAAGAGGTCCCGTTCCTGTCCGTCGAAGTACACTTTGAATTCGCGCGCCGTTTCTAATGTCCCGAATCGTGTCGTGCGGTCTTCGGGCTGAAAGATATACTTGTTTTCAGATATATTCCCGATGAATCCCACTTCCCATCTTTTGCTTGGTCTCCAGTTTATAAATGTTTGATAATCTATGAACTGCGGATCATATTCTCCTTTAGTGTCCAATGTGCCAAGCAGGTAGCGGTTGCTTTTATACCGGACACTGTTGGTCCATGAAAACTTCTTGTTGCCAAAGCCGGCATAAGCCGAAACCCCTAACAGGCTGAATGCGCCTGTCGCTTCAAAATGCTCGGGCTTTTTGTAGGTGATGTCCAGTACGGATGACATCTTGTCCCCGTATCGCGCTTCGTATCCGCCCGATGAGAAACCTACGCTCTCCACCATATCCGGATTGATAAAGCTTAATCCCTCCTGTTGTCCGGAGCGTACCAGTAACGGGCGGTAAACTTCTATTCCGTTCACGTAAACCATGTTCTCGTCAAAGCTTCCCCCACGCACATTGTATTGGGAACTCAGTTCGTTGTTTGAACTTACTCCGGCTTGCGTTGCTATGATCGACTCGATGTTTCCTCCGGACGCATCCGGCATCAGCTTGTTGGCCTTCATGTCTATCTGTTGCACCGTATTGGTCTGCCGGCGGTTTTCGGTGATGGTTACCTCTCCCAGCTCGTATCCCAAAGCCGGCAGGGTCATATTGATACTGATATTACCCTGCGGATTTGTCAATACGCGTTTCCGGGTGTTGTATCCTATCATTGAATATATTACCGTTACTGTATCCCTCGATGTGAATTTGAGTGAATATCTTCCTTTCAGATTACTGACAGTACCGATAGCGGTTCCCTCTATACGTACGGTGGCCAGTTCTATGGGTTCTCCGTTTTCGTCAGTGATGACACCTCCTATCTTGACCTGTTGAGCCAGGATGGGTAGAGTGAATAATAAGAGTAAAAATAGATTTGAGAGACGCTTGTTCATAATCCGCTATCATTGCCTAATGAGATAATAACGGAAAAATCGTTCTAAACGTATATTTTGTTACATAAATTATTCAGCCATGTCCATCTGAAACGGAACCAGCGACGTGTGCTGCTTTGTTTTCCTCCGAAGCGGAGAACGAATTCACGATATCCGTGCTTTTTGAAAGGAAGTCCTACATCCATGAATTCCAAATGGCGGTATCCGCGTTCGTGTGCGTCTTTCAGTGCCATCCATACCGCCAGAATGCCGGGATATTGCAAGGCGTATGTTTTTCGCATTCCTCCCGAAAACCACAAGTAAGCGTTGTCTTCCGAATAAATGCAAGCAGAGCCGCCAATGATTTTTTCTTTATATCGTACGATGAAAATCTTTCCCTGATTGCTGTGTATCAATCTCTCTTCCATGTGCCGGAAGAATTCGATGTGTGGGAAATGTTTACGTATATGCGCTGAGTAGATTTTGTATAGCATGCGTGAGAATTCCTGTATCTCTTCTATCGAGTGCGCTTCCTCCACTTTGGCCCCGTTTCTAAGTCCTTTCTTTATTTGTCGGATTCGCGAAGGACTGAATTGCTCTTCTACCGTTTTTTGTCTATGCAGTGAGTTGCGTACCCGCAGCCAGTTGATAGGGAAGTATCCGTTGGCTCTGAAGTATCTGTACCCGAACAGTGCATTGTCCAGGTTGCGGAATTCTATCATAAAAGAATCCCGGAGCACTTCCGTAGTGAGGTGTTCCAGCATTTCTCCGAATACGGCTTCTTTGTCGGTGGTGTCTTCCGGCAGATATTCTCCCGTGCCATATACCTCACAGCGACGGACGATGGAAGGCGGGAAGAGTCTCCTGTTGGTGCGTATTCCAGCAAGCAGTTTGGCTATCGGCTTTCCGTTATCGGTTGCGACGATAAACACCGGCGTATATCCCGGTGTCGCTTCATATATCAGAAACAACTCCTTGGAGTGGAATGTGTTTTTTCCCGGTAGTTCGGGAATTTCACTCCCGTGATAATATGTAGTAAGCTTTAAGGGCATCTTGTGGCAAATTTACATCTTTTATTCATCTTTTCAACAAGAAAGACGATGTTTTGTTGCAATATAATGCAGATGTTTACAACATTGTCACAAACACTTACCGGAGAACCTACGCAGATTGCATAAAAAAAGGCAGAGCCTTATCGCCTGCCTTTATCTTTTTACGGTTATATACTTTTTTTGACTGGTGTACCCGTTTATGACAAATGGGGTGACCGTACTTCTCAATTTCAGCCTCACGGCTGGCTTTACGATTCGCTTTGATGTAATCGTCTTGGGTTATTCGATTTTTCATAATGATAATTGGTTTATCAATGCAAATGTAGGCATTTTATTTCAATTTGAATAATTTCTTCCTGCATTGTTGGCCCGATTGTATAGGTGTTGGTCTGATTGTATAATTTGTTCAACAAATATACAGGATAATTCCCATATCATTTTACTTTCCAGCTATCTATGTTCCTCGTTTTTGAACTGAAGTTGATTCCTATTCTAATCAACCGCCTCGAGTCATTTAAGAAAGGAACAGCATACTTTTTTTCCTCAATTTGCCTTAATGCTTCTTCTGCCGTACCATCAAATTTGAATTCCATAACGTAAATATAGGTATCGGTTTTCAGGATCATATCTATCCGTCCATTTGACGTATGATATTCTGCCTGAACGTAAAATCCGAGTAATTTGTAGACAATGAAGAGTACATTCTGGTAGTGTAATTCTAAATCTCGCACCAGTTCATAGGGAGTATCGGCAAAAAAACTTTGCAGCCGACGAAGAAAAGCTTCATAATCGCCATGTTCTATTTCCGACACGAAATGTGTGATGTGGAATGCGGACTGTCCTTCATCTATATTTGCGTAGAATGGCAACAGGTATTTTATAAATCCCTCTTCCACTTCCCGGTTTGGAAATCCCAACCGATACGTGTCAAAACGTTCATTATATCCTTTAATGGTAAGATATCCGCTTTGATAGATTACAGGTAACGGATTGGCTGACGTCGTATCTATACTATTCAGCATGCCGGAGGTGGCCTCATCATAAGTCAGCCGTTGCAAGTCATAATGATCACGTTTCAAGAGTTTCACTAAGTAAGAAGGAGTGCCTGTCTCAAACCAATAATTGCCAAATGCCATAGAATCAAATGTATTGAGCAGACTAAAAGGATTGTATATTCCTACCGAATTATAAGTGAAATGATACCCATCGTAGCGTTCTTTCAGTTCCAGACAAATCTTCTCATAGGTGACGCCCTGGATTTCAGAAAGCTGATGCAACTCCTGTTCCAGATTCCGGTGAATTTCTTCTTCTGTAATGCCGCAGATTTCTACATACCTTCTGTCCATCGAAATATCTTTCAGGTTGTTCAAATCACTAAACACGCTCACTTTCCCGAATTTAGTGACTCCTGTCAGAAGTGCAAAACGAATATAACCGTCCATTGTTTTTAGAACAGAGTAAAAAGCTTTCAGCGTATCACGATACTTCTCCTGCAAGCTTTC
>CAVCAX010000315.1:2635-6489 GCA_963599995.1 Coprobacillus sp. CAG:698 | reverse complement strand
ATAGAGCTACTTTGAATACATAAGCATATTCTCCTACCGGCTGTGAGGGCATCGTAATGGATAAACCGTTTATATCCTGTTCCCATTTTACATTTTCTCCTGAAGCAAGGAAAGATATTGATTGTATATTCCGTATCTCCTTATTATTAAGGTGTTGTATCTTTAATGTTGTTCCGTTTCCCGGCCAGTCCAGTACAAAGACATATATTGTATTTTTTTTGGTGGTAAACCGTATGTCTTGGGCAGTGAATGTATATAAATAGTCTGCGTACTGTTGTTTGTGGTCATTGGTCGAAAAACTCCCCTCACCGTATACCGTGAAAGGACGGGTATCATAGATGGCTTCACCATTCAGTTTCAGCCAGTTTCCTATTTTTATAAGTTCATCCCGGAATGTTTCGGGTAAGCTGCCGTCGGGACGAAGACCTACATTGAGCATCATGTTACCGTTTTTGCTGACAATATCTATCAGATTATCTACAATTTGTCCCGCTGTCATGCGCAGTTTGTCTTTTGCTTGTCCTATCACAGCAGAGTTCATACCGGCATCTCCACCTTCTTCGTTGATATTCAGGGAATTTCCCATGTAGAACCAACCGGGGTTGACTGTGGTATCCACCAAAAACGGATTTTTCTGCAAATCGTCTTCACCGGAACATTCACGGTCCAGCGTGTATCCGGCCCTTTCTCTCTTAATGGTGAGCACACCTTTCTGTGCACCGGTCGATGAGAGGTTTTTATTATAGAAGTGTGCTGCCAACTGCTGGCCGTAGATACCGTTGGGAAGCGGGCCGTCGAAATAAAGTAATTCGGGCTCGTATTTATCTATCAGCTCTTTCGTTCTAAGATACCATGACTGGGCGAATTCCGGTTCCAACCGCATGATGCGGTCGGGGGTACGCTTGCCATATAATCCTTCATAGGCGGGGTCCATATAGTCGTAGGGTATACCGGCATAAGGACCTTCCGGATCTGCATTACTCCCTTGGTAGAACATGTGTTCATGGCAGTAATTGCTAAGGTGTGAAGAGATGGCGAAATGAACACCAGCCTTTTTACATGCTTTTTGCCATGCACCTACGATATCCAGTTTGGGACCCATATTTACGGAATTCCAGGGTTGATGGCTTGAGTCGTACAAGTCGAAATTATCATGATGGACAGCCATTACACCGATAAACCTGGCTCCGATTTCTTTGTAAAAGGCAGCCAATGAGTCTGCATTGAATTTGTCGGCTTTCCACATCGGTATGAAGTCCTTATAACCGAACTTGGAAGGATGTCCATACTTTTTCAGGTGATACTGGTATACTTTAGGTGCAAGTGCCCTATAGCCCAGTATGGGATATTTACGTAGACTGGAGTCGGGTTCCTGATACCAGTACATCCATCTGCCGTAATGTCCGTCATAGCCTGGGATAGAGTTGATGCCCCAGTGCATGTAGATACCGAACTTGGCATCACGAAACCATTTGGGGCATTGGTAATGCGCTGCAATGGATTCTTCGGTGGGTTTTATAGGGCCCGATGCGATGTCGAAGTTGAAAGTGGCTGCACTCGGGTTGATAAGGGCGTCCTGCCCGAAATCATCTTGTTGGGCTTGTGCAGTAGCAAATGTGAATGATAGTAAGAAGAATAGTGGCGCTTTTATATTCATGGTAATAGCTCGTTTGGCATATACAGATTGAACAAAACTAAAAAACAGATTGAACCGAACTAAAAAGAGGATAGGTTATAGTGCAATTTTTGTTGATTGCACTATAAGATATCCTCTCTTAGACTATTTAGGATCATTTATATCGGGCGGTATCCCACCATACGCGGACAGATAATCCGTCTCCTTGACCACCGTTCAAGGTCGGGGCAGTGGCATACTCCTTGTTGTTACTTAATTCATTGTCTACATAACGCAGCTTCTTGATGAATTCGCCATTTGCCTGATTGATGGTAGGTTCCAGACTCTGTTTCACCGGGGTCAGTTTAGGATAACCGGTGCGACGGAATTCAGCCCAGGCCTCTTCTGAATTAGGATAGATGCCTATCCATTTCTGAGTAATGATTTTTTCTAATTTCGTTTCAAAATCATCTCCTGTGTTCCAAGCTACCTTTCCGGTTGTTATGTAAGTATCATCATCAGCAGTAGTATAAGATTGGGAAGGAGCTAATGTTCTCATCTCTTCAAATGATGCACGAATACCGTCTTCATAATTGGTTTGGGCATCTCCGGCTCCCTGCCAGCCTCGTAAGGCGGCTTCTGCTTTGAGGAAACATACTTCGGAATAATTCATTAAGCCTAATGGAATGTAGTCTTTATTAGTTATAGGTTTTTTTTCATTGGAGCCTTTTTCTGCTGCATTCCAATCATATCCCCACATATATCCCCATATACTTGAATTGTGGCTGTTATCATATTCAGGTAAGGAAACTTCTGTTACAGATAACCCATTGGGAACTCCCCGGTATTGTACTGCATTTTCTTCTCCTTTTACCCATGCTTCGGTTTGTGAAAGAATTAAAGTAAGGCGTGGATCTGCAACTGTACCATAATTCATCAACATATCTACCATTGTTTTACTGGCTCTTGTTTCGTTATTGGTTAAACTGGTCAATAAAGGATTGGCCCAGGTTCCGGGTTGAGGAGGTGTAACACCTGCATTATCATTGTTAGATGTTAAAAGTGATTCCTTTAAAGCTGCTTCACCTTCAGTCTGAGCTTTTTGAGGATCAATAAATGCAAGGCGCATGGCTGCACGCAAACGTAATGAATTGGCTAATTTAATCCATTTATCCACATCTCCCTGATAAACTAAATCTTCAGTACCGTATTGTAATTGATTGCTCTTCTTTTGTTTCAGTTCGTTAACGGCTTCTGTCAATTCCTTGAATATATCATAGTAAATATCTTTTTGACTGTCATAGGGAATTACACTTTCTCCTTTTCCGGCTTGGAAATAGGGAATGTCTCCGAATGTATCTGTCATACGGATAGAGCTGATAGCCACATTTATACGCATAATCTGGTACATATCGTTATATTCCGGATGCTCTTCCAGAGTCGGCTCTATTTCACGGAGTCTTTTTGTCATTTCCAGATAATAAGGATTCCAAAGTCCGCGCTCTGCCCATGATGAATTGAATACATAGTTCCCGGAGGTGAAAGCACTGGCTGTATTAGCTAAGTATTGACAGTAAAAGAAGGAGTATAATATTGCTGCTCTTTGGTAATCTCCATAAATGATGTGAAAACCAGCGTATTGCATTTGCGGCAATGACAGATCAGGTGATATTTCGTTAACGGCCAATGGATTTTTATTCATATCTTCAAATCCATTTGTACAGCTACTGATTGTGGCAGCAGTAAGTAGTGTGATTAGAATTTTATGTATTTTCATAATAGTATTTTTTAGAATTTTACGTTAAGCGAGAAACCGATAGTTCTTGTTGACGGAAGAGCAGCAAGCTCGAACGCTTGGAATACATCCTGGCTGTTTTGTGCGAATTCAGCGTTCACAGGAGCAGCCTTATAGATATTGAACAGGTCACGTCCTACTATAGAGACCTTAACATTACTTATCGGAGATTTTCTGAACCAGATTTGAGGCAGGGTATAGCCGATAGAGAGCTCACGCAATTTTACGTAAGTGGCATCATGCAGAAATTCTTCTCCTACAGGATAAGTGCCGGCTATGGTTGCATAATACTCCTGAGCTGTTATTTGCTTGGTGTTTTCCTGGCCGGTTGATGCTACAATACCATCTACTACCATGCCGTCACGTCCATTCAGCGTACGTTTGGAGTTTCCGGCTCCGGTAGCATAAGCATCGGTCATAGAAAGAAACTGACCACCATATCTG
>CAVCAX010000315.1:1612-2625 GCA_963599995.1 Coprobacillus sp. CAG:698 | reverse complement strand
ACTTAATGCTGTTCCGAAAGAACCGGTCCATTTAGGCATCATATTGCCGATAACCTTCTCGGATTTTGTGTCGATAAGAGGAAGACCGGCATCGCTAACCAAAATCCGTCCGTCCTCGTTTCTCTTATAAGCGGTAGATACGATATCACCGAATTTACCTCCTTCGTCAATGACCACTTTACCTACACGTACGTTGGTTGTGAGCGGGAATACATAACGTTTGTTCTTTTCGTCCAATTCTATGTTGCGTGTCGTGTTTTTACCCCAGTTCAAGGTTACGTCCCAACGCCAGTCCTTAGTTTGTATGGGAGTACCGGTAATCATTAATTCCACACCTTTACTTTCCATTTTTCCGGCATTGATTTTCTTGCTGGAATATCCGGAAGAACTTGGAACGGTCATGGATAGAATCTGATCGGTGGTGATAGATTTGTAATATGTAAAGTCAAATCCTAAACGATTATTGAACATACGGTAGTCTACACCGACTTCCCATGATACGTTTTTTTCTGGTTTGAGGTTGGCAAGAGGGTAAGTTTTAGAACTGCTGCCAATTGTATTACTACCCAAAGCAGACAATGTATATACATTGTATAGTGAATAAGGTGCAGTATCGTTACCGACCTGTGCAACAGAACCGCGTACTTTAAGGAAGTATTCTTTGGGAAGGTCGAATATGTCCGACAAAATACCGCTTAAGCTGACGGATGGATAGAAATAAGACCAATTGGACGAGGGCAAAGTAGATGACCAGTCGTTTCGTGCTGTAACATCAAGGAAGGCATATCCCTTATATCCCAATGTGGCATTTCCTAAAACAGAGTTGATACGTTTGGAAGAGAAACCTTGTGTAGCCAATTTACTTTCACCGTTACCCAATGCAATGAAATGAGGAATAATGGCTTTACCACTTTCACCTGTTAATGATTTGTACTTATTATAATTAGTGGCGATTCCAATATTGGCTGTTAGAGAGAAATCTTTGAATCTTTTATCAACATTGAGCATTAAAT
>CAVCAX010000315.1:0-1602 GCA_963599995.1 Coprobacillus sp. CAG:698 | reverse complement strand
TCTCTCGTTGAATTGGTGATAGTGATTAAGTTTCCGGGAATTTGTGATTTTCCGGAGTATGCGGCATAAGTTTCAGTATTGTCTGAAAGTCGGTCTAAACCAACTCTACCGGTAACTTTCAGCCAGTCTGTAATGCTGCCTACTACAGTAATCTGTCCTTGGAATCTGTCTCTGTTCAGCTCATTCCCATTACCATCTGTTATAAGCCCATAAGGGTTTCTGTATTCACTGTCATCTCCGTGCCAGTTAACAACATATCCGTCAATTCCTACGGGATTTTGTAAATCCTGTAAGCGGATATTCCTTGGAAGCCTGATTAAGTTCGACCATGTATTGGAGTAGAATGTTTCAGGACGGTTCTTGACTTCTTCACGGAAGTAAGCTACCTTACCGCCAATGGTCAGATACTTATTTTTGATTTCTACGTTTAAGTTGTAATTTTGCTTATTCATAGATTCGTTAGGGAGAATTCCCTGATTACGGGAATCGGTAAATGAAAAGCGGGCATTCATTTTTTCATTACCGCCGGTAGCACTGATCGAATTGGTATAATTCAGTGCAGTACGGAAGAAGTCATTGATTATATTTTTTTGAGGAAGCATGGCGTATTCTTGATAAGAATCGTCTCCGTAGAACTCTTTACGCCAGTTCGGAATCATTTGTCCGGTCATCTTAGGTCCCCAAGAACCGGTAGCTTCAAGAGCATATTCTCCATTTGTTCCTTGCCCGTATACGTCTTGAAACTCGTAAGAGTCATAAGCTTTGGTCATAGAAACATAACCGTTGTATTCAAATTGTAATTTCCCCTCCTTACCTTTTTTCGTGGTGATGACAATGGCACCGCTTTGTGCTCTGGAACCGTACAAAGCTGCTGCATTGGCTCCTTTCAAAACGGAGATGCTTTCGATGTCGTCAGGATTGATGTCGGCTGCTCCGGAAGAATAGGCAAACTGGGTGTTACTGTTGGAACTGTCCAAGACAGGAAGTCCGTCGACTACCCAGAGTGGTGAGTTATTGCCGCTTAAAGAGTTAAGACCACGGAGAATTACACGGGTCGGGCCACCCACACCGCTACCGGATTGTGAAATCTGGACACCGGCTACTTTACCTTGCAGCAAGTTGGAAACGCTGCTGGAACGGTTCTCAGAAAAGGCGTCGGTCTTGACTTCTTGCATGGCATAACCTAATGCTTTCTTTTCCCGTTTAATACCCAATGCGGTTACTACTATCTCATCCAGCGTTTCCGTATCTTCTTTCAGATGGATGGTGAAAGACGTTTTACCTTTTATCGATAACTCTTGCGTAACATATCCTACGAAGGATACAACCAGAATTCCGTCTTCCGGTGCGTCAAAGCTGAATTTTCCGTCCATGTCCGTAATGGCGCCGAGGGTAGTTCCTTTTATGGATACATTCGCACCGATAACAGGACCGAAATTGTCATTTACTACACCTGAGATTCTTCTGTTCTGCAGGATACTCTCAACAGCTTCTGTTTCTTTCGTTAAGGTAAACTCGTTTGTTACTGCATAGCTGTGAATGCAACAAGCACCTGTCAGTAACGAAAACAGCAGCATTCGTTTCATGTGATTTTCCTTGTTC
>CAVCAX010000314.1:0-7049 GCA_963599995.1 Coprobacillus sp. CAG:698 | reverse complement strand
GATGGGCATTGATAATAAATAAAATAACAAAATAGATAAATGGCATTGCAATGTGGTATTGTCGGACTGCCGAACGTGGGTAAGTCGACACTTTTCAACTGTTTGTCGAATGCGAAAGCACAAGCGGCAAACTTCCCTTTTTGTACAATAGAACCGAATGTAGGCGTAATTACCGTCCCGGACGAACGTCTGAATAAACTGGCGGAACTGGTACATCCGCACCGAATCGTACCCACTACGGTAGAAATCGTGGATATTGCCGGATTGGTAAAAGGAGCCAGCAAAGGCGAAGGATTGGGCAATAAATTTCTTGCCAACATCCGCGAAACAGATGCCATCCTGCACGTGCTCCGTTGCTTTGACGATGATAATGTGACACACGTGGACGGAAGTGTAAACCCGGTACGCGACAAAGAAATCATCGATTACGAATTGCAGCTGAAAGACCTCGATACCATCGACGCCCGCATACAGAAAGTGCAGAAACAGGCACAGACCGGTGGAGACAAAGCAGCCAAACAGGCCTACGATGTACTGGTGAAATACAAAGAGGCACTGGAGCAAGGGAAATCGGCCCGCACCGTACAATTCGAGACCAAAGACGAGCAAAAGATTGCCCGTGAACTTTTCCTGCTCACCAGCAAACCCGTGATGTATGTCTGCAACGTAGATGAAGCCAGTGCGGTAAACGGAAACAAATACGTGGACATGGTGCGTGAAGCTGTGAAGGACGAAAATGCAGAGATCCTGATTGTGGCAGCCAAAACAGAATCGGATATTGCCGAGCTGGAGACTTACGAAGACCGCCAGATGTTTCTCGCCGAAGTAGGTCTGGAGGAATCGGGAGTGGCCCGCCTCATCAAATCAGCCTACAAGCTATTGAACCTGGAAACTTACTTCACAGCCGGCGTACAGGAAGTACGGGCCTGGACATACGAAAAGGGCTGGAAAGCTCCCCAATGCGCCGGAGTGATCCACACGGACTTTGAAAAAGGATTTATCCGCGCAGAGGTCATCAAATATGACGATTTCATCAAATACGGCTCGGAAGCTGCCGTGAAAGAGGCAGGTAAGTTGGGTGTAGAAGGAAAAGAGTACATCGTACAGGACGGAGATATCATGCATTTCCGCTTTAACGTATAATTTATGAATTATCTCATAGCAGGAACCGGAGGTGTGGGAGGCAGCATTGCTGCTTTCCTTGCCCTGGCGGGAAAAGATGTCACTTGCATAGCTCGCGGGGCACACCTCGAAGCAATACAAGCAAACGGTCTGAAACTAAAATCAGACTTAAAGGGGAATCATACCATCGCCGTGAAAGCCTGTACGGCAGAAGAATACGATGGGAAAGCCGATGTAATATTCGTTTGCGTAAAAGGCTATTCCATCGATTCCATTACAGAACTGATAAAACGTGCCGCCCACGAAAAGACAATTGTCATTCCCATACTGAATGTGTATGGTACAGGTCCGCGCATCCAACGACTTGTACCGGGAGTAACCGTATTGGACGGTTGCATCTACATCGTAGGCTTTGTTTCCGCACCGGGAGAAATTACCCAGATGGGAACCATATTCCGCCTGGTGTACGGAGCACATAAAGGTACAGATGTATCTCCCGAACTGCTTGAAGCCGTGCGTGACGAGTTAGTGGAGAGTGGAATCAAAGTAGATTTATCTCCCGACATTCAGCGGGATACATTCATCAAATGGTCATTCATCTCGGCAATGGCCGTCACCGGTGCCTACTACGACGTCACAATGGGCGAAGTACAGAAACCGGGTAAAGTACGCGACACCTTCATCGGACTTTCAACGGAGAGCGCTGCATTGGGCAAAAAACTCGGTATCGAATTCCCCGAAGACCTCGTCGGCTACAATCTTAAAGTAATCGATAAGCTCGACCCTCAAAGCACCGCTTCCATGCAGAAAGACATGGCAAAAGGTCATGAGTCCGAAGTACAAGGATTGCTCTTCGACATGATAACAGCCGCCGAAGAGCAAGGCATAGATGTACCCACTTATCGGGAAGTCGCTAAAAAATTCAGATCCTAAAATTAAATCTTATAAGTTATGAACACTTTCTTATTGTCTATCAACTGGAATCCAAGTCCCGAACTGTTCAACCTTTTCGGACTCCCCATCCGCTATTACGGATTACTGTGGGCGGTTGGCATATTTTTGGCTTACATCATCGTTCATTATCAATACCGTGATAAAAAGATAGATGAGAGGAAGTTCGACCCGCTGTTTTTCTACTGTTTCTTCGGCATCCTTATCGGTGCCCGACTGGGGCATTGCCTGTTTTATGATCCGCAAAACTACCTGACCAGTTTCAAGGGATTCTGGGAGATGATACTTCCTATCAGATTCCTGCCCGACGGAGGATGGAAATTCACCGGTTATGAAGGACTTGCCAGCCACGGCGGTACATTGGGGCTGATGATCGCCCTCTGGCTCTACTGCCGGAAGACCAAGATGCACTACATGGATGTAGTGGATATGATTGCCGTAGCCACCCCCATCACCGCCTGCTGCATCCGCCTGGCCAACCTGATGAATTCGGAAATCATCGGCAAACCGGCCGATGTGCCCTGGGCTTTCATTTTCGAACGGGTAGACATGCTTCCCCGCCATCCGGCACAACTGTATGAAGCAATCGCCTACTTCCTGCTTTTCCTCGTAATGATGTATCTATATAAAAACTACAGCAAAAAGCTGCATCGCGGTTTCTTCTTCGGGCTCTGCCTGACAGCGATTTTCACATTCCGCTTCTTCGTAGAATTCCTCAAAGAGAACCAGGTCAGCTTTGAAAACAATATGACCTTCAACATGGGGCAATGGCTGAGCATCCCGTTCGTCATCATCGGCGTTTACTTCATGTTCTTTTACGATAGAAAAACGAAAGAAGAGAGAAAATAAAGAAGCAATCCAGAAATGAAGCATATCATAGACATAGATACCTGGGAACGAAAAGAGAATTACAAATTCTTTCTCAGTTTTCAGAACCCTACAATCTCTATCACTTCCGAAGTGGAATGTGCCGGAGCAAAAACCCGCGCCAAAGCTGCCGGCGAATCATTCTTCCTTCACTATCTCTATGCGGTGCTACGTGCCGTCAATGAAATTCCGGAGTTTCGCTTTCGCATAGATGCAGACAGCAGAGTGGTCTATTTTGACCATGTAGATATACTGACTCCCATAAAGGTGAAAGAAAACGGACGTTTCTTTACCGTCCGCTTTCCGTGGAACACCGATTTCCGTACTTTCTATACGACCGCAAAAGAGATCATCAATGACATCGATCCTGATGGAAACCCTTATGATATGGAGAGAGTGGGCGGCAAGGATCTGCTCGACGTCATATTGTTGAGCGCTACTCCCGATCTATACTTCACCTCACTGACCTGCACGCAGGAACACCGCCACGGCAGTAATTATCCGCTGATGAATGCCGGAAAGGCAATATTGAAAGAAGGAAAACTGGTGATGCCGATTGCCATGACCATCCATCACGGATTTATAGACGGGTATCATCTTTCACTCTTTTATAAAAAGGTAGAAGAGTTCCTGAAATAAAAAGTGCGACTCGGCAAACAGACTTGACCATGGCAGACAATTACATAGAAAAACAGCGTGAACAGTATGAAGCCAGAAAAGCCGCTTTGGAAAGGGCTAAAAAACAGGGCAGACCGGCCACAAGTGCCGCCCAACAAAATAAACCGGCAGTATCTGCCACAGGACAGAAAAAACGGGTATTCGTCACCGGAGGAGCCGAAGGGATAGGTAAAGCCATTGTAGAAGCATTTTGCCATGCCGGATACCGGGTAGCATTTTGCGACAGAAACGAAACGGCAGGCAGACAGACCGCCAAAGAGACCGGAGCCGTATTCTATCCGGCCGATGTAAGCGACAAAGAGACTCTTGAAAACTGCATGCGACGCATTTTTCTGGTTTGGGGAGATATCGATATTCTTATCAATAATGCAGGCATCAGCGAATTTTCCCCTATCACCGAAACGAGTGTAGAAGATTTTGACAAGATCCTGTCTGTCAACTTACGCCCGGCATTTATCACCTCCCGGCTATTGGCCATCCACCGTAAGTCTCAAGCCACTGTCAATCCATTCGGCAGAATCATTAATATCTGTTCAACCCGCTATCTGATGAGTGAACCGGGAAGTGAAGGATATGCCGCATCCAAAGGTGGCATTTATTCACTGACACATGCATTGGCGCTCTCACTCTCCGAATGGCATATCACAGTCAACTCCATTGCGCCGGGCTGGATACAGAATAGTCATTATGAGCAACTCCGCCCGGAAGACCACACACAGCACCCTTCGGGTAGAGTGGGCAAACCGGAGGACATTGCCCGGATGTGCTTGTTCCTCAGCCAAGAGGAAAATGACTTTATCAATGGTGAGAATATCACAATTGATGGAGGGATGACAAAGAAAATGATTTATATAGAGTGAAAATGTTCTATTTCCCCCTCACTATCTTCTTTATATCATTCAGTTTATTCAGCGCTTCAATCGGAGTAAGGTTATTCACATCCAGATTCAGTATTTCATCCCGGATCTGACAAAGGATAGGATCATCCAGTTGAAAGAAGCTCAACTGCATCCCTCCCCTGCTCTCGCTCACTCCATTCAGCGGTTTATTGGAGACACCCTGCTGGCGGTTGTCCGATTCAAGCTGTTTCAGAATTTCATTGGCACGTTTCACAATGCTCTTCGGCATACCCGCCATCTTTGCCACATGAATACCGAAAGAGTGCTCGCTACCTCCACGTTCGAGCTTGCGAAGGAAGATCACCTTATTATCGACCTCTTTCACCGATACATTGTAATTCTTAATCCGCTTGAAAGACTTCTCCATCTCATTCAGTTCATGATAATGCGTGGCAAAAAGTGTACGCGCTTTGGCTTTGGGATGCTCATGAATATACTCCACGATTGCCCATGCTATCGAAATGCCATCATAGGTGGAAGTACCGCGCCCCAATTCATCAAACAGCACAAGACTTCTCGAAGAAACATTATTCAAAATATCCGCCGCCTCGTTCATCTCTACCATAAAAGTAGATTCACCCACAGAAATGTTATCACTGGCCCCCACGCGGGTAAATATCTTATCAACCAATCCGATATGGGCGCTCTCGGCAGGAACAAACGATCCGATCTGTGCCAGCAAGGTGATCAAGGCAGTCTGCCTCAACAAAGCCGACTTACCAGCCATATTCGGACCGGTAATAATGATAATCTGTTGTGTCGTGCTGTCCAGCATCACATCGTTGGCAATGTATTTCTCGCCGATGGGAAGTTGCTTTTCAATGACCGGATGCCGCCCCTGCCGGATATCCAGCACATCATTATCTTCGATAACAGGACGGATATAGTTGTTTTCGCGGGCTATATTGGCAAAAGAAAGCAGACAATCGATGCGGGCAATCTGATTGGCATTAATCTGAATGGCAGGAATAAATTCGCTCAATGCCTGTACCAATTCCGTATAAAGCCGTGTTTCGAGCGCCAGAATCTTATCCTCTGCTCCGAGAATTTTCTCTTCGTATTCTTTTAGTTCTTGAGTGATATAACGTTCTGCATTCACAAGTGTCTGCTTACGGATCCATTCCTGCGGCACTTTGTCTTTATGTACATTACGTACTTCGATATAATAACCGAATACACTGTTATATGCTATCTTCAAACTCGGTATTCCGGTCCGTTCGCTTTCGCGCTGCTGTATCTGCAGAAGGTAATCTTTCCCCGAATAGGCTATCCGGCGCAGTTCATCCAGTTCGGCATTTACCCCGTCCTTTATAACTCCACCCTTATTTATCAACAAAGGGGGATCGTTGTTCACCTCTTTATCTATCCGGTCGCGAATGGAAATGCAAAGGTTCAACTGCTCTCCTATCCGGTTCAGACTGGCATTATCTGCTTGTAAGCATGCGGCTTTAATAGGCTCTATCGCTTGCAGGGCAACTTTCAGCTGTATTACCTCGCGGGGAGACACACGTCCCACCGCCACCTTAGAGATGATACGTTCAAGATCACCAATCAGACGCAGTTGCTCTTCGATCACTTCCTTAAATTCCGGTTCGCGAAAAAAATATTCCACCACGTTCAGACGGTCGTTAATCGGCTTCTCCTCTTTCAGAGGAAACACCATCCAGCGTTTCAGCATACGGGCCCCCATCGGAGTGATGGTTTTGTCGATGACATTGAGCAGGCTGCTCCCGCCATCGTTCATGCTACCGATCAGCTCCAGACTACGTACGGTAAATTTATCCAGGCGCACGTATTTATCCTCTTCAATGCGCGACAATGCCGTGATGTGTCCGATCTGGGTATGCTGCGTCATATCCAGGTATTGCAGAATGGCTCCGGAGGCAATGATACCGTTTTTTAGATGCTCTACGCCGAAACCTTTCAGATTCTTTGTTTCAAAGTGCTTCAACAGTTTCTCACGTGAACTGGTTTCTGTAAAGACCCAGTCATCCAGTTCGAAAGTAAAGAATTTATTTCCGAAATTCCCTTCAAACATTCCCCGTTTGCCACGTTCGAAAAGCACCTCTTTCGGTCCGAAGTTATTCAATAACTTATCTACATAATCAAAAGGACCCTCTGCCGTCAGGAATTCACCAGTAGAGATATCAAGAAAGGCAATACCGTAAGCCGTTTTCCCGAAATGCACGGCTGCCAGAAAGTTGTTTTCTTTATAATTGAGGACATTATCGTTGATGGACACACCCGGAGTAACCAATTCGGTAATGCCGCGTTTCACCAGTTTCTTTGTCATCTTCGGGTCTTCCAACTGGTCGCAAATGGCTACACGTTTGCCCGCCCGGATCAGTTTAGGCAGGTACGTATCCAGTGCGTGATGAGGGAATCCCGCCATTTCAATGGTTTTGCCTTTTCCGTTGGCACGCTTGGTCAGTGTGATACCCAGTATCTCTGACGCGATAATTGCATCTGTCGAATAAGTCTCATAAAAGTCTCCGCACCGGAACAGCATCACCGCGTCGGGATGTTTTGCTT
>CAVCAX010000313.1:4971-12624 GCA_963599995.1 Coprobacillus sp. CAG:698 | reverse complement strand
CCGTGAACGTTAGATGGCACTTATTTGTGTCAGATAGCAATTATTAATCCTCAAATACAATTCAAATGAAAAAGGTATTACTATTTGTTCATTTCATTTTGATTGCTGTGACTACGATGCATGCGCAATCATTAAATGAAGATTTTGAGAGTGCCCAATTTCCACCTGAAGGCTGGACGACACGCTGTATCGACTATCCTTCACTGAAGAACTTTCCTTCATGGAGTCAGGTGGAGCCGAATGATCCTTATTTGACAGGGTATAAGGGAGGGAAAGCCGCCTGTTCTCAGAGTTCCGGATTCGGAAAGTCGGCCGCATGGACCAGTTCATGGCTGATTACTCCGCAGATTACGATTGGTGAAAACGATTATCTCAGTTTCATGTTTGGTGCTAATGCGTCATTCAATGGTCTTGCTACGACAAAAGACCCTTACAAACTGACTGTAATGGTGTCTACGACTGCTACAGACTCAATCTGTTTTACGGATACGATCTTCCAGATTGCCCCCAAAAATGTGTTGTCTTGGGGTAGCTATTCCATCGATATGAAGAAATATGCCGGTAAAAAGGTATATATCGCTTTTTGGAATTTCGGACATACCCAAGGAACGACAGGTGCTTTCATGGCGAATAAAATGTATCTGGATCATGTAAGAATTACTCAGACTTCTTCTCCGGATGTGGCTCTTTCATCTATTAGTGGAGCTGTAAACGGGTGTCAGTTGGAACAAACTTTAAAGACAACCGTTAAAAATACAGGCTCTGCGGCTTCTTCCTATAAGTTGTGTTATCAGGTAGACAATAATTCGGTTGTAAAGGAGAATATAAATGAAGCGTTAGAGAGTGGCAAGGAGAAAGAATACGTGTTCAGTGAAAAGGTGAAGTTTACTGAACCGCGCCAGAATATGGATAGTGTTTACAACATCAAGGTGTGGGTAGAGGCACCGAATGATGCAAACTTGTATAATGATACGTTAGCTACCGCAGTTACAATCGTTGGCTCTATGGAATATCCGTTTAAGGTGAGTGGTGAGGATGGTCAGAAGTTCTTCCGCAGCTCTACTGCCTCCGGTAGACTGAATGCTTATTGGAAATGGTTTGGTGTGGACGATGGAGGAGAAAACAACTGGCTCTTCTCTCCGTATCGGGGCAAGACGAGTATTTTGGCAAGTAACTGTATCGTATTGCCTGTAGGAGAGGTGCGTATTAAGTTTGAATATAAATGTCCTATTAACTTTAAAGTGACCGCTTCTCTTGGTAATTTCGATTATTCCGACTATAAATCCATCGGTACATCCGATGAAATTCCTGCTTCGGCTTATGAGTGGGCCAAAGGAGGATTGACGGTCAATGTGAAGGATCTGGGTAAATATTCATTGGGATTGACGGTGAACGCCACTTCACAGCTTCAGATGCGTAATATAGAGATCTGCGATCCTTACAACGATGTGGCTGTCAAGGCGATAACTGCTCCATACGCCAATGCGATGATGAAAAACAATGCGGTAACGGTGACTGCCGTATTTAAGAATATCGGTAAGGATGATCTGCAGAATGTACCTGTTCATTATCAGGCCAAAGACGGAAAAGTGGTTGACGGTGTAATTGCTTCGCTTCCCCGTGGCGAAGAGGTAAGCTATACGTTCGATACGAAAGCTGATTTTAGTCAACTGGGAGCAAATGAGCTGAAAGTATGGAGCACACTGCAATCGGATGGGGATAGCAGCAATGATGAGGCTACTACCACAGTGGAAGTCTATGAGGCAGCCGGTTTCCCCTACAAGATGGGTTTTGAACCGGATGAAAACTGGAAAAACTGGATCACCTACAATCCGGAAAAAGACATTGTGTATTGGGAGGTGATGCAGGTTGTCAATGGAAACATCAATTATGCTAAAGATGGACAGTATGCCGCTTATATCAATTCTTTCAGTGGAGTGACTCATGATGACTGGTTGATTTCTCCGGCTGTCACGTTGCCCAAAGGCAAGGTTCGTCTTTCCTTCTATTATACTACGCTGTATGCAACAGGAACTTCCAATCTGAAAGTTTATTTCGGGAAAACGGACTATTATGCCGATTTCAAGAATAGCACGCCTTCTGCTACATTTGCGGTCACTAATACCAAATTCTACCGTCAGGGATATGTTCTGCTTGATGTAGAAGAGGCCGGCAATTACTATCTTGCATTCTATAACGATGGTAGCGGCCGGGATATCATTCTGGATGATGTACGTTTGGATGAAGCTGACGATATGGCGATCGAGAGCATCGATGCTCCTGCTCAAAACGGATTCTATCTGACTGATACGGAGGTTACCGTTTCTTTTGTGAATCATGGAGCGAAAGCAAAAGCAAATGTTCCGTTGAGCTATACGGTTTATAGAGATGGTACGGAAAGCAGCAATGTCTCTCAAACTGTTACAGAGACTTATTCCGGAAGCATCGAGCCGGGAGCATCGGTACAATATACATTTACTAAGAAAGCTGATATTTCTACTCCGGGTACGTATCTGATATGCGGTGAAGTGAAGGATGCATCCGACAGTGATGATTATAACAATAAAATATTCTCATCGCCTGCCATCATTCACTACAAAGCGGCAACAATACCTTATGTAGGTGACCTTGAAACGGACCTGGAACGCGCTCAGTGGACATTTACAGGCGGATGGGCTACAGGAGGTACCTTTAACAGTGCCAACTCTGCATATTCCGGTACGGGTGGCATACGCCACAGTGGTGCTGCCCTTAGTAAGGATGGAGATTGGGCATTCTCAGGATGTATTGAAATTCCGGCCGGAACTTATGACTTGGGATTCTTCTATCGTACTTTCTTGATAACCAGCGGTAACCCGACACCGGAGAAGAACGGACAGAACTTTGAAGTGTTCTTGGGCAATGCTCCTGCAGCCGATGCTATGAGCATGTCTGTATATAAAGCAGAAAATACGCTTGTTCCCGGAAGACAGTATCAGAAAGTGGTGAATACAATCACTATTCCTCAGGATGGACGTTACTATATCGGAGTGAAATGTACTACGACGAATACGATGAGCAGTGCTCTTTTCATGGATTACTTTACAATCAAAGCTCCTGTTACTACCGGATTGAGTCTGGAGACAGAACCGTATGTCGCTGACTTTGCCAACAGAGAAAGTGAATGGTATCATTATAATCCTTCGGGTCATTTTGAACAATGGACAGTGGCAACAGCCGGTGATGAAACTTTCATGAAGGCAAAGGTCAACAGAGATGACGCGGGTACAGGACTTACTTACGCACCGTGTCCGGGAGCTTACGTTGCTCCGGTCATGAGCCTGAAGAAAGGGGATATCATCAAAGCTACTTTTGATTACAGCATCATCATTAAAGCTTCTGCACCCGAAAGCACGGAACAGTACATCCGACTTTACATGGCTGATAAGGACATGCCGGATGCCTTTACGACTTTGGTGGCAAGCGGAGATGACAATTCCGGCGATAGAGCTACTGCAAGCGGAAGCATAACGATACCCGCCGACGGACTTTACTATTTCGGTTATCTGATAGAGACTCCGGTCAGCACGCAGGCTTTCAATCTGTATTCTACAAAGATAGAAAAGATCGGAACCGATCCGAGCGTAGGCATTCAGAATGCAGAGACGGAAGAAAGCGGATATTATGTAGCCGGACATACTCTTTATCTGACGGGTGATTATCAGTCTGTCCGTATTTACAATGGAAACGGACAGTTGGTTCTTCATACTGGAAGCACGGACAGAATTGAATTGGATACGTATGAAAGTGGTATGTACATTCTTTCTCTGACCTCCGGATCTGTAACAAAAACCGGTAAGTTTATTGTCAAATAACTAATATTCTGTTTATACAAAGGGGATGTATCTCTACATCGGTACATCCCCTTCTCTTAAAATTTATATTAAAGACATTATCAGTATGAGTAAAAAAACACTGTTGCCGCTTTGCCTGTGTGTACTGTTTATATGTACCGGCTGGATGCAAGCGCAAACTATCGATGTGAGCGGAGTCGTTGTCTATGCTGAGGATAATGAACCTGTCATAGGAGCAAACGTTCAGGTAAAGGGTACCCAACAAGGGGCTATTACCGACATTGATGGAAAATTCATGTTCAAAGGATTGCCGGTATCCTCCAAACTTGTCATTTCTTATGTCGGTTTGAAAGCCCAGGAAGTAAAAGTAAAGTCGAATCTGAAAATCGAGATGGAATCGGATGCCCAGATGCTGGAGGGAGTGGTTGTAACCGGTATGTCGAAAGTAGACAAACGTTTGTTTACCGGTGCTGCTGATAAAGTCGATGCATCTAAGGCCCGTATAGATGGTATGCCCGACATCAGCCGCTCGCTTGAGGGACGTTCTGCGGGAGTATCCGTGCAAAATGTTTCGGGCACTTTTGGTACCGCTCCTAAGATACGGGTACGTGGAGCGACTTCTATTTATGGTAACTCTAAACCGTTATGGGTAGTAGACGGGGTGATTATGGAAGATGTGGTCGATGTAAGCACCGATGATTTGTCGTCGGGGGATGCGGTGACATTAATCAGCTCGGCTATATCGGGACTCAGTGCCGATGATATAGAGAGTTTTCAGATCTTGAAAGACGGTTCGGCAACTTCAATCTATGGTGCCAGAGCGATGGCGGGTGTGGTAGTGATCACGACCAAACGCGGACAGGCCGGACTGAGCAATATCAATTATACCGGAGAATTCACTTACCGTATGATTCCCCACTATTCGGAATTCAATATCATGAACTCTCAGGAACAGATGGATGTGTATAAAGAGATGGAGGACAAGGGATGGCTGCTGTTCTCTGAAACCGCCCGTGCTTCCAACAGCGGTGTATATGGTAAAATGTATCAGATGATAAATACCTATGATCCCAATACCGGCAATTATCTGTTGCCCAATACACCCGAAGCACGATATGCCTATTTGGGAGATGCGGAAATGCGCAATACGAACTGGTTTGATATCCTGTTCAATAAAAATTTAACCCAGACACATTCTGTCAGTATCTCCACCGGTTCGGAAAAGGCGAAAATGTATGCTTCGCTCAGCCTTTATAATGATCCGGGATGGACGAAGGCAAGCTCGGTGGACCGCTACACGGCAAATATGAATGCCTCTTTCAACCTGTCGGATAAATTGAGCGCGCTGATTTTAGGAAGCGGTTCTTATCGTAAACAAGTGGCTCCGGGAACCTTGAGCCAACAGTTGGATGTGGTGAACGGAGAGGTCAAGCGTGACTTTGATATCAATCCTTACAGCTATGCACTGAATACTTCGAGAACGTTGCAGTGTACGGATGAAAATGGAAAATACGTGTATTATACCCGTAACTATGCCGATTTTAATATTCTGCATGAATTGGATAATAATTACATTGACTTGAATGTGGCCGACCTCAAATTCCAAGGGGAATTGAAATGGAAACCCGTGAGAGGGTTGGAGTTGAGCGGATTGGCTGCCATCAAATATTCTTCTACCGCACAGGAACACAACATAAAGGACCATTCCAATCAGGCTGAATCTTATCGTGCCATGGGAGATGCCACTATCCGCGACAGCAATCCGCTACTGTATACGGATCCCGACCAGCTCAATTCATTGCCTATCACGATTCTTCCGGAAGGAGGTATCTATACCCGTACGGATTACCGTATGAAGGGAATGGATATACGCGCCACGGCTACTTACAATACCAGTATCGATAATATACATATTATCAACCTTTTCGGAGGTTTTGAAAACAGCTCCATAGACCGTACCAAAAGCTGGTTCCGCGGATGGGGGTATCAATACGACAAGGGGGGTACTCCTTTTTATGACTACAATGTATTTAAGCAGGGAAAGGAAGAGAATACCAATTATTACACCAATGAAGCGACTTACACCCGCAGTGTAGCTTTCTTCTTCATGGGCACTTATTCTTATAAAGGTATATATACTCTGACGGGAACCGGACGCTATGAAGGTACGAACCGTTTGGGAAAGTCACGCTCGGCACGTTGGCTGCCTACCTGGAACGTGGCCGGTGCATGGAACATACACGAAGAGAAATTCTATTCGAATTTCAGCAAACCGGTTGTGTCGCATGCCACCTTGAAGGCGTCTTATAGCTTGACCGCCGACCGGGGACCTGCTTTTGTGACCAACTCACAGGCAATCCTCAACAGCTACTCGCCCTGGCGCCCTTCGGCAGGTGTTACGGAATCGGGAATGCGCATTACCGAACTTGAAAACAGCGAGCTCACTTATGAAAAGAAACATGAGTTTAATGTGGGTGTCGACTTAGGATTCCTGAAGAACCGCTTGAATCTTGCTGCCGATTACTACCGGCGTAACAATTTTGACCTGATCGGAATAATCAATACGCAGGGAGCCGGTGGAGAAATCGCTAAATATGCCAATATCGCTTCGATGAAATCATCCGGTATTGAACTGACGGTTTCAAGCAAGAATATAAAGACCAAAGACTTCAGTTGGAATACCGACTTCATCTTCTCTAAAACGAAGAATGAGATTACCGACCTGAAATCACATGCCAATGTGCTGAGTCTGATTTCCGGTAACGGATTTGGCCGTGAGGGATATCCGGTGAGAGGACTCTTCTCAATACCTTTCGCCGGGTTAACCGAAGACGGTTTGCCTACCTTTATCAATCAGAACGGACAGAAAACAATCTCAGGCATTAACTTCCAGGAGTATGAGAAGCTGGATTTCCTGAAATATGAAGGACCTACCGATCCTACCATTACCGGAAGTTTGGGTAATGTTCTGAGCTATAAGAATCTGAAGCTGAATGTATTCGTTACTTATTCTTTTGGAAATGTAATCCGTCTGGACCCCGTTTTCAGTAACGCTTATTCTGACCTGGATGCCATGCCCAAAGAGTTTAAAAACCGCTGGATGAAAGCAGGAGACGAAAACGTCACCAATATACCGACGATTGTAAGCAAACGAATGAATAAGCAATACTCTTATCTGAATATGGCGTATAATGCTTATAATTATTCGGATGTACGTATTGCCGATGGTGGCTTTATCCGCTTGAAAGAGGTCTCTCTTTCTTACGATCTTCCGACTAAGGTGATTAAATTCTTCCGGTTGAATAAGTTGCAACTTAAGTTGCAGGCAACGAATCTTTGCTTGCTGTATGCCGACTCAAAGCTGAACGGGCAGGATCCGGAGTTTTTCCGTTCCGGCGGTGTATCTACTCCCGTGCCTAAGCAATTTACATTTACAATCAGATTGGGGTTATAAAAAATATAAACGAATTGAATATGAAACTGAAATATATAATGCATGCTTTTGCCGGATTGACTTTCTTATGGGTGAATGGTTCCTGTGACAGTTATCTGGATAAATTGCCTGACAACAGAGCTAATCTGGATTCGGAAGATAATATAACGGATCTATTGGTATCGGCTTATCCTACCGTCTCTATTTGTATGTTGGGAGAAACCTCGTCGGATAATATCAAAGACAACGGGGTGAACTATGGAACGTTGAGCCAGGTGGTGGAGGAGTATTACAGATGGCAACCTTCTACGCAAAAGAGCATGGACTCGCCTACGCATTTGTGGGAAGGGTATTATGGGGCCATCGCAGCGGCCAACCAGGCTTTGG
>CAVCAX010000313.1:3610-4921 GCA_963599995.1 Coprobacillus sp. CAG:698 | reverse complement strand
GGAAGCTATCGATAACTCGGACAACGCAGACGAACTGAAGGCACAACGCGGAGAGGCTCTGCTGTGTCGGGCATACAGCCATTTTATGCTGGTCAATGTCTTCTCGCAGGCTTATAATGAACAGACCAGTGATAAGGATTTAGGAATACCTTACGTGAAGGAACGGGAAACGATTGTCAGCAAGAATTACGACCGGGGTACTGTGAAATCTGTTTATGAGAACATTGCACAGGATATCGAAGAGGGGGTAGGCCTTATTGATGACAATCTCTATTCTGTATCCAAGTATCATTTTAACAGTAAGGCGGCCAATGCTTTTGCGGCACGTTTTTATCTTTATTACAGAAAGTACGATAAGGTAGTTGAATATGCAGATAAGGTATTGGGCGATTCACCGGCAAGCCTGTTGCGTGATTATTCTCCCTATCCGTCGCTCTCTTCTTACTTTGAGGTTGGAAACCAATACATAAAGTCTGAAGAGGGGAGTAATCTGCTTTTGCAGACTGCGGTTTCTACTTATGCCCGTATGACCGGAGTTTATATGTCGTACCGGCGTTATGGCCATCCGATTGCTAAGATGCTGGAAACGTTGTTGAGTGCCGGTCTGTGGGGAAATGAGCGCTCGCTGAAATATTTTGATAAGCTGTTCGGCACTCAGGAGTATGGATTGGTGTTCCCGAAACTGATAGAATATTTCGAATACACGGATAAGGTTGCCGGCATTGGTCAGGCGCATATTGTCACTACTGCCTTTACCACCGATGAACTGTTGCTTTGCCGCGCCGAAGCGCTTATCTATCTGAAAAATTATGGCCGTGCGGTATCCGACATACAGGCTTGGTGCGATACACATGCTCCGGGAACTACCGTTACACGTTCTGCTGTCAATCAGTATTATGGCAGCCAGGCTACGGAGAGGACGAAGAAAGAGCTGCATCCGAAATTTACGATTGAAAGCGGTGAACAGCTTAATTTCGTTAACTGTATATTGCACTTGCGGCGAATAGAGACCATTCACGAGGGTTTGCGGTGGTTTGATATCAAACGCTATGGCATTGAAGTTACGCACAATATCAGTGAGGGCGGTGAGGATGTTCTGACGGTGGATGATTTGAGACGGGCCATCCAGATACCGACCGATGTGATCGGTGCAGGGCTTACTCCCAACCCCAGATAAAAGATTTGTAGAATGATAATAAAAAGAGAAATATGAATATGATACGAAATTTGAAATACGCAATCCTTTATTCATTTCTGTTTATGGCATCCGTTCCATTTTTCACTTCATGCGGTGAAGATGATCTGGAAGAC
>CAVCAX010000313.1:715-3600 GCA_963599995.1 Coprobacillus sp. CAG:698 | reverse complement strand
GTTCAAGAAAATGACTGTTGAACGGAATGAATTCGATAATTGGTTGCTGGAGAATTATGTGCGACCCTATAATATCGATCTGAAATATCAGCTCGAGGATATAGAGACCGACATGAGCTATAATCTGGTGCCGGCAGAGTTGGATAAGGCCAAAGAGATGGCAAAATTGGTTAAGCATCTTTGGTTGGAAGCTTATGATGAAGTATGCGGCGAGACTTTTATGAAAGAAAACGGACCGCGTATTATCAATCTGATCGGTTCTTCGGCTGTCAATCCGGATTCGAAGACGGAGGTGCTGGGTACTGCCGATAAAGGACTCAAGGTAACCTTATACAAAATCAACTCGTTGGATAAGACTAATATAGAGCTTCTGAATCTGTATTATTTCCGTACGATGCATCATGAGTTTGCTCATATCCTGCATCAGACCAAGAATTATCCTACCGAATTTAATGAGATTTCTGTAAGCAACTATTCTCCTACGGGATGGATGAACCGTACAAACGTGCAGGCACAGCGTATGGGATTTGTGGGTAATTATGCAAGTAGTGAGGCACGTGAGGATTTTGTGGAGGTGATTGCCAACTACCTGACCCGTACGGATGCCGATTGGAATGAAATACTCCGCCAGGCTACTTTTACGGATCAGGAAGCAAATGATGGGTTGCCGGATGTGCAGGATACCGGTACCGGAAACGGGAAAACAATCATTCTCTCTAAGCTGAAAATCGCCCGTGAATGGCTGAAGACAGCTTGGAATATTGATATAGATAAATTGAGAGCGGCTATTGCAAGACGTTCAACGGAACTTGATTCACTTTGATAATTGTACCCGATATGAAAAAGATACTATTTATTTTGATGAGCATAACTCTTTTCTTCTTTGGCTCATGTACAGGTGAAGAGAAGGATATTTATGATGGAAATTCAAATGAACGCCTTACGGAAGAAGAGAAAGCATGCCGTGAGGACCTTCTGGAAGCGGAAAACGGATGGGTGATGGAATATTTCCCCAATGCTTCGCTTTATGGAGGCTATCAGTTGCTTGTGTCGTTTGACGAGGACGGCATGGCCACGTTTTCTGCAGAGAAAGCGGTAAGTGGAGACAATACCCGAAAGGAATCGGGCATGTACACATTAAAACATGAAAACGGTCTGTTGTTGTCATTCGGCACATACAATAAGATTTTTCATCAGTTCTCCGACCCTCAGTCGGATGGTGTAGGATTCGGTGGGGATTACGAATTCTATGTCATGGAGCACTCTTCCGATTGTATTGTGCTCAAAGGTAAAAAGACCTATCAGCGGGTAGAGCTACGCAAGTTGCCTGCAGGGGTGTCCTGGAGCGAGTATTTGTCCGGCATCGATAAGATGGCTGCTTTGATAGACACCAAATATCTGGATATGACTTTGAACGGGCAGCCTGTAAGTATGCTGGCCAAGAGTTCGTTTGCACGTTGTTTCAATTTGTCTTATACAACTGATGAGACTGTCGAGACTCATGTAATGTCGTTTGTGCTCACTGCTGAGGGAGTGCAATGTGCCCGCCCGGTCACTATCGGTGGGGTTACTGTCGATCATTTTACCTGGGACGATACGGCTCGGAAACTGGTCTACACAGATGGTGAAAATACAGTGGAAATAGGAACGCTTCCGATCAACCGCATTTTTAGCCAGACAACGGACACCTGGTATTTTGCCAACAAGCGCAGCAGTACCCGTTTCCGTCAGTTATGGAACAGTATGGTCTATATTATGAATAATGATTTCGATACCACGTTCAACGATTTCTACCTTGGCTTATATACCAATCCGTTTGAACCTGAAAAGAAATACCAGGCTGTTTTAGCTATTTGCAAGGAGACTTCCGGAAGTGTGTACACTACTCAGTACGAGGCAGTGGAAGGAACCACTGATCATGTCCGTATCCTTTGGAAGGGGTATGCCATGAGTGCGCAGTATTATTATAAGGCTTATGAGCCGTTGCTTACTTTCCTCTCTAAGGAAGGGGATAATGAGTTTATCATCGAAGCGGATAATAATATTTATCCTCAAGAGATAAAATTCACCAAGGCATCCAATCCCAACCATTGGTTTATTATCTCAACGAAACAGGAGGCTCATTAGTGGCATGCGCCGCATAGCAGGAGAGAGGAGGTGATTTCTCCTCCGGGAATAGAGATGTGCGGTTATTGAATTTTAAACTGTACCGGTAAAGTCAGGAGTTGGCTTTGCTGGTACAGTTTTTTTATTGCTATTCACTTTTCGGTTCTTGTTTTATTGTGCATTACTCAAGCGAGTCATTATTATAGGCATTAGCAAGTCTGCAAAATAATATTTGAAATTACCCTAACTATCGATCCCTCCTTGAAGATAGACCTTTTGCAAGAAGGAAAACGCGTTTAAATGAAAGAACTATGGAAAAAGAATAAAATAAATCCCTGAAAACTTGTGTAATAACTAGAAGGTTATTATGTTTGCATTGTCATTAAGAATCGCGATCTTTGTATGACTGAAGAAGAAGAGCTAAAGGCTCGGATTGAAGCTGCGGAGAAAGACCTTAGCTTCTTTTCCCTCTATTCTGATCAAGTTCTTGTAGAAGGATTTGCAACGAAAAAGGAGCTTGAAGATAGTATCAATGAAACCTTAGATGACTTAATTGATGCCAAAAACAAGCTGAATGAAAAAAGGTAAAATATATAGCTTATGGATGTACAAAAGGAATTAGAAAAATGGAAGACTGAATTTCTTGCTGCAGAAACATCAGAAGAACAAGCCGATCACAGAAAACGTTTTAGTGCATTTCTCCAGTCTCTTTCTCCAGAAGATAAAGAAGCTTTTGCGCTTGCTTTTGAAAAAGGTGCGAGAAAATCTATAGGTCAAGC
>CAVCAX010000313.1:0-705 GCA_963599995.1 Coprobacillus sp. CAG:698 | reverse complement strand
CTTGCCCGGGTTTTAGATTTTGCTTCGATGTCATATATTGCAAAAAATTACTTCGGGAAAACCCGTCATTGGCTTTATCAGCGAATTAATGGTAATTTGGTAAACGGTAAGCCTGTTGATTTCACTCCCGAAGAACTCAATACACTATCTGCTGCTCTTTCCGAGTTGGGCGATATTATGAAAGATACTTCTCGGTCTATCGCGAGACCGTAAGTCTTGATGACAACTCAAGAAGGGTTCTGGAAACAGGACCCTTTTTTGGTATTCATAATTTATCACGGAGTACGGCTTCTTCCGCTCTTTCAATGAAATCATTACAGGCTTCCACAGTTGCTTTCAGTCCGGCTTTCGATGCCTTTTTATAAGCTTCTTTTTGGGAAGTCGGTAGTTTACTGTATTTATCCTGCATTTCTTTGGTTGGCAGGCAAGCATTCCAATCTATCATATTTTAAAGTTTAATCTTCCCCGAAGGGAGGAGGTTAATCACTCTTTTAATTTTTCTCGAATCTCATTCATTCTGTCGAGGATGTCATTTATCAACATTTCCCGTTCTTTTTCATTTTTAGGAATCCCATAGGCTTCATGAAACGAAGCGGAGAGTTTTAAATTTTCATACGTTATAAATAGATTAGCCATGCTAAAGTACGTTTTTTATTAGTATTTGACTGCTGTTTTGGTATTGCGGCAATAAAACGGCAATAAAAC
>CAVCAX010000312.1:0-7670 GCA_963599995.1 Coprobacillus sp. CAG:698 | reverse complement strand
CAATACGGTTTATGATATTCATTGTGGAAGAAAAGGCTATGTTTGGTTTGCTACCGATATGGGGATTAGTCGGTACGATGGTTTCCGGTTCAGAAATTACCCTTTGGTTTCCCGTCCTGATTTGATTTTACGTCCTACCATACATGCGGTTCAAGCTTTTGCGGAAGACACCGACGGTTTGTTCTATCTTCGGCTTCTGCAAGGAGGAATTGCTTGTTTCGATCCCGAGGAAGAAATTTATTTACCGGTTGTCTTCGAACCGGAATTTGATAAACGGAGAATCACCTCCTTATATATAACAGACAAACATTTTATTAGTATAGGTACTGCCGACGGACTGTATATAGGAACAGTGACCCGTTCGGAAAACGATGGGGAGGATTGTGTCACTGTTCATCTGTCGGAAACTCCGGTTGCCAAAGGAAATATATCAGAATTGGGGGGAACCGGTAAAGAGCATGTCTTTGCTTGCATTGACCGGTCGAAGGTATTGGTTTATGATCCCGTTCTAAAAAAAACGGAGGTGTTGGAGAGGGGGAAAAAAGATAATGGAATAACCGCACTCTATCAGCATGGAGATTATTTGTGGATTGGTTCGTCGCGAGCCGATATAGAATGTTATGATTTGAAACGGAAGGCGTTTATCACTATAAATACGGGGAACGGACAGCCACTTTCGGATACGTATGTGACGGATATTGTCTGTGTAGGCGAAAATACTTATTATGTGTCTACCTGGAATGGTTTGTATCGCTTGAAACTCAGCTCGAAAGACTTAAGTAGTATGGCTGGTGAATTGGAATGTATAGAGCAGACATACCCTTTCCGTACGGAAAAAAAGATAACGAGTTTACTGTGGAATGACTCACGGAAGATGTTGTGGATGGGGACGTTTGGAAGTGGAGCATTGAAAGTGGATTTTGCAGAAGATACTTGTACCCGTCTCAGAGAGCATATTGATGCGGATGTTACCGGCATTGAGGAGGATATGGCAGGATATGTATGGATAACTACCGGTAAAGGCGAGGTGTGGAGGAGTGCTTCGAACGGACTTTCGGTGAATACTTCCTTCTCTCTCTGGACGAGCGGGATAAATGCGAATGAAAACTACCGGATTTATAAAGACAGAAACGGATGTTTGTGGTTGGGAGATGAACATGCAGGAATCGTGTGTATCCATCCGTCGACAAACCGTGTGGATTCTTATCGTCTCCTTCCCGAAGGCACGGGAAACTTCTCGGCAGCCATACAGCAGTTTTGTCTGGATTCCAGAGACCGGCTGTGGGTAGCGACAGCAGACGGACTGGTACTCTTTGACTATAAAAAGAATGCCAGCCGGTTGATGCGGATGAATGACAGCAAGGGTATGACGGTGAAGCGGGTATATGCCATTGCGGAGGATAAGGAGGGTAATATCTGGCTGGGAACGGAGGTAGGATTGAAACGTATCGATGTTCAAAAAAGTCATGTCACGCTTTTGGGTGATTATGAACTGGATGCCGGATTGGAGACCTCACCGGTATATGCTATCTATGTAAACAGCTATAATCAGATTTTCGCCTCTTGTTCGGACAAGATACTCCGTATCGACGGACGGGAGAAAGATAAGGTGGAGAATGCTTTCACTCTGGCGGACGGATTGAGTAGCGGGCATATCTATTGTATGGTCGATGATCAGAACGGGAACACTTGGTTTGGAAGCAACTCCGGCATAATGACAAT
This sequence comes from Coprobacillus sp. CAG:698, assembly GCA_963599995.1. GTDB lineage: Bacteria > Bacteroidota > Bacteroidia > Bacteroidales > Bacteroidaceae > Bacteroides. Next base: position 5,948 of record CAVCAX010000312.1, on the reverse strand, counting down.
CAGGAACGACGGGACTTCATTCTATAACTATGCCTCATTGGGACATTGCAACAGGGTGTGCCGGCTTCGGGACGGGCGGTTGTTATGGGCTAACTCCCGGGGGTTGATTTTCTTCGACCCCTTGATTGCAAAGAAGGGGTGGCACAAGAACCGGCTGTTGATATCGGAATTGCAGGTATCCGGAGAACCGGTGTCGGTAGGAGAAGAGGTGAACGGGCAGGTATTGCTTTCTGTTGCTCCCGATTTGCAGCGGAAGTTTGCCTTTAATGCATACAATGATGATTTTACTTTTTACTTCTCCGATTTGCAGTTCGGGATGATGCAGCGCAAGATCGCTTATCGGCTGCTGCCGGATGAAGAATGGAAAACGGGAACACTGGAAAATGGGATCTCTTACAGGCGCCTGCCTGCGGGAGACTACACGCTGCAGGTGAAACTCGTGTATCCGGATGCCAGTGAAGGAGAGTCCCTGGAGCTCTCTTTGCATGTGGATACTTATTGGTGGAATACCGGCTGGGCCTATGGGGGATATGTGATTCTGCTGGGCGGAATGCTTTTCATGGTATATTATTGTGTGGAGCACAAAGGGAGAAAAAACAAAAGATACAGAACCCGTGAATTGGAACTGAAAGAGACGCTGAACCGGACGAAAATGAAACAGGAGCAAAAACAGGAAATAGAGACTATGCGTAATCAGTTGCTCACAATATTTGTGCAGGAGCTGCGTACGCCACTTTCATTGATTATTGCACCGTTGAAGGAGATGTCTCAAGAGGACGGTTTGCCGGTCGGAATCTTATCGAAGGTGCGTGTGGCATACCGGAATTCACTCGGTATGCTGGATGCATGCAATCAGCTGTTGGCCATCTATACGCAACGCCCTTTGGCGGAGAAATTAAGAGTATCTCCCTGTATGGCTGATAAGATAGTGGAGCAGATACTGTTTTCGGTAGGTGAACTGGTGCGTATCAATCAGATTGATTTACATTATGAGAAGAAGACAAAGACGGAGATGGAACTTTGGGTGGATGGCAACAAGATAAAGTTTGTGCTGCATAATCTGCTTTCCAATGCCTTTAATCATGTCAGATTCTCGGGATCGGTTTCTCTGGTAATGCAGGAGACGGTAAGAGAGGGAATTTCATATTGTACGATTACTGTGGCGGACAATGGGAAAAGTCACGTAAAGGAGGTACGGCAATTTGCCGATGAGGAGTTGCAGACCGACCTGACCAGGATAGAATTGGGATATGATGTGATGGAAAAGGTGATCTTGCAACATCACGGTTCGATAGCTATGAAAAGTGGTGAAGAAGGGGGTACGGAGGTTACGGTGGATATTCCGATCGGGAAAGAGATACTCGGGAATGATCCTGATGTCCTCTTTGTAGAGGAGGCTGATTATCCGGGAGAGGCGGCAGGAGAGAGGTCACCCTATACTGAAGGGAAGGCGGCAGAAGAGGTGCCGCGGCCGGAAGAGACTGTGGTACAGGAAGTTTATGGGACGAACGCTTCGGGAAGAGCTAAAAAGACATTGCTGGTCGTGGAAGATCATAAAGATATCCGTCTCTATTTGAAGGTACTTTTCGGTAAGGAATATAATATACTGATGGCAATCAACGGGCAGGAAGGGGTGGACCTGGCGGTTAAAGAGCAGCCGGATTTAATACTTTGCGATGTCATGATGCCCATCAAAGACGGTTTCGAATGTTGCAGGGAAGTGAAAGAGGGACTCGATACCTGCCACATCCCATTTATCATGCTGACAGCAAAAGTGGAGGACGACGATATAATCAGGGGCATCGAACTGGGGGCGGACGACTATATCCTGAAACCTTTTACTCCGGGGATATTGAAAGCTAAAGTCAGGAATCTCATAAGCGGGCGCGTGAATCTGAAACAGATGTATACGAAACTGCTGATGTTGCCGGAGAACGGCGACAATAACGGGGTGGGGGAATCTGCGGAAGAAGTGAGGATGGAGGATCCGTTTATCGCTTCGGTGGTGAAAATCGTGGAGGAGAATATCCGTGAGGCTGATTTCAGTGTGAAGAAACTGGCATTGGAAATGAATATGAGCCAGCCTACTCTGTATCGTAAGGTAAAGCAGAGTACGGATTTTACAATCATAGAACTGATAAGAGGAGTGCGTATGCGTAAAGCGACCGTATTGCTGAGACAGAAGATATATGCTGTGCAGGAGGTAGCCGAGATGGTAGGGTATAATGATATACCGACTTTCAGAAAACATTTTGTAGATGCATTTGGTACGACCCCTTCCACCTATGCGAATTCAACGGATAATTCCTGATTCTCGATTAAAATAATTACCTTTGCACGCGAAAACTTATAATCGGATAGAAGCGTGCAAAGATACTTTATTTATTTGGCTTATGACGGAACCAACTACCACGGTTGGCAGATTCAACCCAATGGATGCAGTGTGCAGGAGTGCCTGATGAAAGCATTGTCTACCTTTCTGCGGAGAGAAGTAGAGGTGGTGGGTGCCGGAAGAACCGATGCCGGCGTGCATGCTTCGCTGATGGTGGCTCATTTTGATAATGAGGAGGAGCTGGACACCACGGTCGTGACGGAGAAACTGAACCGTTTGCTGCCTCCGGATATTTCCGTTTTTAAAGTCTGTCCGGTCAAGGAAGATGCCCATGCACGTTTTGATGCGACGGCGCGTACCTACAAGTATTATGTGACGACTGCCAAATACCCTTTTGGACGCCAGTATCGCTATCGTGTGCATAGCGCCCTCGATTACGACCGGATGAACCGGGCCGCCGCCACTTTATTCGATTACTCGGATTTTACAAGTTTCAGTAAATTGCACACGGATACGAAAACCAATCTATGCAAGATAATGCATGCCGGGTGGACCCGGGAGGATGATACGACTTGGGTCTTTACCATTCAGGCCGATCGTTTCTTGCGGAATATGGTGCGTGCAATCGTCGGTACCCTTCTTGAGGTGGGACGTGGCAAATTGTCTGTAGAGGGCTTCCGGAATATTATAGAGCAGCAAGACCGTTGCAAGGCCGGCACCTCGGCTCCCGGGCATGCTCTTTTTTTGGTTGATGTGGCATACCCCGATTCCCTTTTTGTCAAAACATAACCCTCCTCAATGCCAATCATCCCCTACATAGTATCTCCAATCGTAAATCGTAAATCGTCCAATCGTAAATATCTTAATCGTAAATAAATTTGCTCCATGTGGTTATTACTCGCTTTTCTTTCAGCAGCCTTGCTGGGTTTCTACGATGTGTTCAAGAAACAGTCTCTGAGAGACAATGCCGTGCTTCCGGTTTTGTTTCTGAATACGATCTTTTCCAGTCTGATCTTTCTGCCTTTTATCCTTCTGTCTGCGTATGTTCCGGATTGTTTGGGTGGAACAATGTTCGAAGTGCCTGTTGTCGGCTGGGAAGAGCATAAATTCATTATAATCAAATCGTTTATCGTGCTCTCTTCCTGGATATTCGGATATTTCGGAATGAAGCATCTGCCGCTCACCATCGTGGGGCCTATCAATGCTACCCGTCCTGTAATGGTGCTGGTAGGCGCCATGTTGGTATTCGGAGAGCGTCTGAATCTCTATCAATGGATCGGAGTGATGCTGGCCGTCCTCTCTTTCTTCATGCTGAGCCGGTCGGGGAAAAAGGAAGGAATCGATTTCAAACACAACAAATGGATTTTCTTTATTGTGCTGGCTGCGGTGATGGGAGCCGTAAGCGGACTGTATGACAAGTATCTGATGAAGCATCTCAATCCGATGCTGGTGCAGTCATGGTATAATGTATACCAGGTGTTTATCATGTGTCCGATCCTGGCACTGCTTTGGTGGCCGAAGCGCAAAACCACCACTCCATTCCGTTGGGATTGGACAATTATCCTGATTTCCATATTCCTCTGTGCGGCGGATTTTGTATACTTCTACGCTTTGAGTTATGAAGATTCGATGATTTCCATCGTGTCGATGGTGCGCCGTGGTAGCGTGGTGGTTTCTTTCCTCTTCGGAGCCTTGGTTTTCCGTGAAAAGAATTTAAAAAGTAAAGCTATTGACCTTATCCTGGTGCTGATTGGAATGTTCTTTCTATATTTGGGAACCAAATAGGATTTCCCATGCGAGGAGGTATGGCTGATGATGGGAAATGCCGTACGGTATATGATTTTTTTGAATGATCGATAGAACTAAAATGTGACATGATGAGAAGAACAGATAAATTGAATTTCGGGAAGAATAAATTCGGCAGGAATAGAAAAAGATTCGGAGTATTGCTCTTGGTTTTAGGTTGGTTTGCCGTGACGCCACTGTGTGCCCAGCAGGAAGCCAAGACTGTATTTGTCAATATGCCGGACTCCTTGTCTCCATTACTTACGGCGGTAAATCGTGCGGATTGCATCGACTTTTTGGAAAGTAAGATGAAGGCGAAAGTCGAGAATCGTTTCGGACGGGAGTCGGAAATGACGGAGTTGGGTAAGGACTATATCTGTGTCCGGACGACTTCACAAAGTACCTGGCAGATGAAATTGCTGGCAACCAGTGATACGACTCAGGTCATCTGCACTGTCTCTACCGCATGTGCTCCGGTGTGCGACAGCAGTATCCGGTTCTATACCACCGACTGGAAAGAACTTCCGGTGTCCGGTTTCATTACCGCTATGCCGGTGATGGATGATTTCTTTGATACCCCCGATTCTGCCGCAGTCTATGAGTATGACAATGCCCGTTTGCAAGCGGATATGCTGTTGACGAAAATCGATCTTTCCGCTTCTGAGAATACGCTCACATTTACGCTGACTACTCCTGAATATATGGAAAAAGAGACGGCAGACAAACTGAAACCGTTTATCCGCCGTCCTATCGTCTATGTCTGGAACGGTGAGGGTTTTGTAAAATAACCTCACCCGTCTTTCTGTATTCTGTTATTTATTCGTTGCCAGACACTCTTTGATGAATGCTTTCATTTCGGGAGTGTGCTCTTCTACGCTTTGCAATAGTTTGAACTGTGCTTTGGTGCGTACAAGGTTGTGCTCGGGATATTTGATCTTGTAATAAGTATCCCCGTTGATGTAATCGGTCAGGAAACGTACGCACTGCATATAGGGGAATAGAGCTGCGGCGTATGGCAGATTTTCTATTTCTATCGGTGTAAGGAACGAGCGTGCACCCTCCAGATAACCTTTGGTGAATGCTTTGAATATCTCCATGTTGAAGTTGACACGGTTCAGGTCTTTGTCGTCTTCATCGCCGGTATTGGCTCCTGTACGGAGAAAATCACCATAGTCGGAGAAGATGAAGCTCGGCATTACGGTATCCAGGTCGATCACGCAGAGTACCTTGCCATCTTCATCAAACATCATGTTGTTTACTTTCGTATCACAGTGGCATACACGTTTGGGTAACTTTCCTTCACGATACATACGTTCGGCTTTACACATCTCATCGGCGCGTTTTTCGATTTCGTCGATATAGTATTGCACCTCGGCCACTCTTCCTGCGGCATTGGCTGCGATGGCATCATGCAGTTGTTTCAGACGGAACTCCATGTTATGGAAATCGGGGATGGTCTCGCCCAATGTTTCAGGAATATCAGCTAACTTAGCCTGGAAGTCACCGAAAGCAACGCCGGCATAATAAGAGTATTCCGGATTGACCGTTTCGTATGTCTTCGCCCGTGGGATGAATATCATGACACGCCAGTAATCTTTTCCGTCATACCAATAAGTCTTCCCTCCATCGGCTTTTATAAACGTCAGCACTTTGCGGTCTATGTCGGTCTCTCCCTGTTCGGTCAGTTTGCGGCGAATGTGGCCGGTCACTGCGGCGATATTGTTTTGCAGCATCTCTACGTTCTGGAAGATGGCATGATTGATGCGCTGCAGTACGTAGTCGGGGGCATCGGCTTCTGCTGTAGTTACCTTATAGGTATCGTTGATAAGTC
>CAVCAX010000311.1:0-7216 GCA_963599995.1 Coprobacillus sp. CAG:698 | reverse complement strand
CTTTCTTGTCTTCGTGGTCACCGATTTCCAGAGAAGTACAGTCGGCAGTCAGTCCGCTGGTCAAAGCGGAAGAAACACGCGGGCCGAGGTCGCGACCGATAACGGTGGCACCCATGAGGCAGATTTGCGGTTGTTCTTCTTTGAAAAGGTTCACCAGGATAGCGGTGTGGGGGAGTGAAGTATAAGGATAAAGTCCTTCTCCGTCGAAAACGTGGAGTTTGTCTACTCCGTAAGGAAGGATTTGTTTTTCAATATCTTTGAGGTCTGTTCCGGCAACCACAGCTTCGAGCTGACAGTTCAACTGGTTGGCTAACGAACGACCTTTGGTCAGAAGTTCAAGGCTAACGTCTGCTACGTTACCTTCTTCTATTTCGCAATATACAAATAAGTTATTCATGATTATCCGATAGTATGGTTAGCTAACAGTTCAACAATCAGGTCTTCCACGTCACGGTCGCTGCCGCTAATGGTTTTGCTCTCTTTAGCCTGGAACACGATGTTCTGAATGGCTTTCACTTTTGTCGGCGAACCGGACAGACCACATTGTGCGAGGTCACCGTTTACGTCGGCTACGCTCCATTCTACCAGATTCAGGTAGTCGCGTTTGTCATACAGGTCAGTATAATCAAGGTTACCTTGCTGTTTTTCGGTAACAGTTTTGGCATGTTTGTACTTCTGCACCAGTTTCGCGTTGCGCGGACGGCAAGGAGCTGCCGAGCCGTTGACAGTAATCACGATAGGCAACGGGCCCTCTACGGTTTCAACACCACCGTCGATGTGGCGTTTCACTGTAATCTTGTCTTTACCTACTTCCAGAATTTCTTCTGCGTATGTGATTTGGGTCAATCCCAACTTTTCTGCTACCTGCGGACCTACTTGCGCCGTATCCCCGTCGATAGCCTGACGACCACCAATAATAATGTCACAGTTACCTATTTTGCGGATAGCAGTAGCCAGCGCGTAAGAAGTAGCCAGTGTATCTGCACCGGCGAAAGCACGGTCGGTCAGCAAGTAACCGTTATCTGCACCACGGAAAAGTCCTTCACGAATAATGTCGGCAGCACGACCTGGTCCCATTGTCAGAATGGTAACGGTAGAGCCTGGATGAGCATCTTTCAGTCGAAGAGCTTGCTCGAGAGCATTCAAGTCTTCGGGATTGAAGATAGCGGGGAGTGCCGCACGGTTAATGGTTCCGTCGGCTTTCATGGCATCCTTCCCGACATTACGTGTGTCGGGAACTTGTTTTGCCAATACAACAATTTTCAAACTCATGTTATTAATTTTAGTATTAGTATTTCTACAAGTTAGTAGCCAGTAGTCAGTAGTAAGAATCTTGCTATCAAACTATCCGGTTAACTATCAGTGTGCAAATTTACGGAAACAGTTGGTTCTGACAAGAAAACTGTTAAGAAAATGCACATCATTAAGGTTTTTGAGCAATTATAAAGTGATTCCAAAAACGAAATAAGCGGTACTTTTCCTCACTTGTGTGGAGTTCACAGATAAAAAATGCCTGTTCATTGATTCTTTTTTTCAGAATATTCTCCAATTCCTATTTTCGTGATACAAATGTAAAATGAAATCGGAATATGGATATACAAACTGCACTTTCTGCATTTCTACCGATCTCTTTGGAAGAAATGAGCGGTATCCGTCTGATGAACCGTACGGATACGAAATTTGTCACTTCGCTGGATAAACTTTCACTTATCCTGCAATTTGCCGTTGCGGATTATCGGGTACAGGAAGTGGAGGGCGAACGAAACATTGTTTATCGGACGGTGTATCTGGATACTCCCGGCAGGGATATGTATATGGCTCATCAGAATGGGCGTCGTGTACGTGAGAAAATCCGTGTGCGTACGTATGTATCTTCCGGTCTGACATTTCTGGAAGTGAAGAATAAGGACAATAAAGGGAGAACGGACAAACGGCGCATCCGGGTGAGAAACATACACTCCTTGCATACCGATGGGGCGGAAGGATTTCTGGAGAAGTACGCCTGGTATCATTTGACGGAGTTGACACCGTGGCTGGAAAATAATTTCCACCGGATTACACTGGTCAATAAAGCGATGACGGAACGGCTTACCATTGATACAGGTATCTGTTTCTGTAACCTTCAGACCGGAAAAGAAGCGGCATTGAACGGGGTGGTGATCATTGAGCTGAAGCGGGACGGAAGGACTTTTTCGCCCATCCGTGAAGTTTTGCGCAACCTCCATATACAGCCTTCCGGGATAAGCAAATATTGCATGGGAACGGTTCTTACTTCTCCTGCCGTTAAGTATAATAGATTTAAACAGAAAATGAGGACGGTCGGGAGGCTGCAGAAAGCCGTGCAGTGTGATTCGGGAGATCGAATTTGGTTGTGACGATACGAATGAATAGGATAGTAGGATAGATTGATAACAATAAGAAATATGTTGAGTATATGAATGAACTAAGTGAACTTTCCTTTATTGAGACTCCGTTGATGGATAAGATTGGTTTCCTGCAACTGTTGTTGCGCTTTTTGTTCAACCTGCTGGTGGTTTCCGTTATCCTTCGTTGCTTTTATTATCCCAAGAGCAAACGGCGAGATTATTATTTTACGTTTACATTGATCAGCATCAGCATCTTTCTGATGATTTTCCTGTTGGGCAGTGTCAAGTTGAAGATCGGTTTTGCATTGGGACTTTTTGCCATTTTCGGTATTATCCGCTACCGTACGGAGTCTATGCCGGTGCGTGAAATGACTTATCTTTTTGTTATAATAGCCATTTCGGTGATTAATGCGTTAGCGGTTGAGATCAGTTACGCAGAGTTGCTGGGCACGAACCTTCTTTTTGTATTCAGCATCTGGCTCTGTGAGAGTAACCGGTATTTGCGGCATGTTTCCTGTAAACTGGTGCAATATGACCGTATCGAACTGATTCGTCCGGATAAAAAGGATGAATTGCTGAAGGATTTGCAGGAACGTACCGGGCTCGATATTATCCGTGTGGAAGTAGGGCATATCGATTTTTTGCGCGACTCTGCCATACTGAAACTATATTATGAACCGGTAAGTGATGAAGTCAATACGATCGATACACTTATCAAAATACCGCGTGAAGATGAATAAGTGGCTGAGTGCGGGAGTAATGACCGTTTTTCTGTGTACAGGCCAGGGGAAGTTGTGCGCACAGAGCGATGATCTCGGATTATGGGCAAGTGCGGAAGTCAAAAAGAAAATCTTTCCGGGGCTGGATGCTTCTTTGGAAGGGGAATTCCGCTTACGCGACAACATGAGGACGGTGGAGCGCTGGGGAGGGACGGCAGGACTTTCTTATAAGCTGTTTCCTTTTCTGAAAGCGAGTGCGGGGTATACTTATATCTATTACAATCATCCGGACAAGACAACCGGAAAAGGGAATTATATTCCAAAATACGGATCACCCAGGCATCGTGTAAATGTGGCAATGACGGGAAGTTACAAATGGAACCGATTTGAATTCTCTCTGCGTGAACGGTATCAATATACCTATCGGGTGGGGCTTTCCGTGCCCAAGTATAATCTTAAGGAACAGGTGCGGAAAGAGAATGAAGAAATTTCGGCAAAGTCCCTTCATGTGCTTCGTTCCCGGTTGCAGGTGGAATATAATATAAGGAAGAGCCCTTTTAAACCCTACGCTTCTTGCGAATGGTTTCATTCACTGGATGGCGAGGGGTTCAAGAAAATACGTTGGACGCTCGGGACATCGTATAAACTGAACAAAAAGAATGCGTTTGACTTATACTACTGTTATCAGAATGAGGCGGATGAAGATGAGACCGACGGGCATGTGATAGGAGTGGGATATTCGTTTAAGTTTTAAAGAAAAGCAATTATGATAGTAGAAATGAAAAAGTTAAAATTGTTTATTGGCATAGCTGCATGGTTGGGCATATCCACCTGCTGTTCTACCGATCCGTTTGCCGACTGGGAGGATGAAACCGAAAGCGGTCAGCCGGTGCTCCCCGATGGTACGGATACATCTGACGGGGGAAGCGGCTCTTTTGACGGGGAGGGCACGTTGTTTGATTTTGAGGTCGTTATTGACGATACGGATGTGAGTGGTGATGATATAGACGAAACCGTTGTGACGGACAAGGATAATGAGAATTATGATGATTTCATTGAGAACTCTGAATTCTCTTCTACGGTCGAAATAGCCTATTCCGGTACGTCGGCAACAGTGATAAATAATGTTGAGGGTGTTGATATCTCTCAGAACGGGGCGCATATAGTGGTGACTTCTACTGTGAAGAAAGTAGAGTATATACTTTCCGGTACTACCACCGACGGCTCATTTAAAGTCTACAGTGACAACAAGTTCAAACTGACTCTGAACGGGGTGAATATTATGAACCCTTCCGGAGCTGCCATCAATATTCAGAGCGGGAAGAGGGTATTTGTGGTTTCACCGGACGGGATGGAAAATACATTGACCGATGGCTCTTCTTATACATTGACCGATGGTGAAGATATGAAAGGATGCTTCTTCAGTGAAGGGCAGCTTATTTTCAGTGGAGGAGGCAGGCTGCGTGTTACCGGCAATTATAAGCATGGTATATGCAGTGACGATTATGTCAGGTTCCGGCAAGGAAGCCGTGTGACGGTGGAAGGAGCGGTGAAAGACGGTATACACGTCAACGATGCCGTTATCATCGGGGGAGGAATACTGAATATTACGGCCACTGATGATGGCATTCAGTGTGAGAAAGGGCCGATAAGCGTCATGGGTGGACGGACTACGGTTATTACTACGGGCAATGCCGTTTATGAAGATGGAGATATCTCCTCCTCTTCCTGCATCAATGGCGGTACGACGTTTGCCATGACTGCCGGCACTGTGCTTCTGAAGAGTAGCGGGTCCGCCGGAAAAGGACTGAACTGCGATGATGAGATCTATCTTTATGGAGGTACATTGCGCGTTATCACTACCGGAGAACAATATGTATACGGGCGGCTTGACTCTTCGGCTAAAGGTATTAAGAGTAAAAGCAATCTGACCATAGAAAGCGGTACCGTTTGGGTAAGGACGATCGGTGGTGAAGGCAGTGAGGGCATCGAAAGTAAAAATGTGATGACCATCAACGGCGGTAACATAGCTGTATATGCTTATGACGATTGCTTGAATGCCAGCAATGATATTACCATCAACGGAGGAAATATCTATTGTTATAGTACCGGTAATGACGGCATTGATTCCAATGGTACATTAACCATTACCGGTGGAACGGTGGTTGCTTCCGGTACGAACTCACCCGAAGACGGTTTTGATTGTGATCAGAATACCTTTAAAATAACAGGCGGCACGATTTTGGGCATTGGAGGCGGAACGAGTACGCCTACCGCCGGTTCGTGTACCCAACGAAGCGTAATTTACGGTGGCTCCGGTTCGTCAGGCCAATGTATCGCTGTTCTGTCTTCGGATGGAACCAACCTGATGACTTACATGATTCCGCGTACTTACCGACAGATGACATTGCTTTTTAGCAGTCCGCAGTTGGAAAACGGTAGTTACACCATCTATACGGGTGGTTCGGTGACCGGTGGCTCTTCATTTTACGGATTGTACAGCGGGGCGGACTATGACGGTGGTACACAAGCGGCAACTTTTACAGTCAGTTCGATGGTTACCCGGGTCGGTTCTACTTCGGGAGGAGGCGGTAATCCCGGCGGTGGCGGTGGTCCCGGAGGTGGTCCCGGCGGAGGTCCCGGTGGTTGGGGCTGGTAATAAAACAGCCGGATTAGCGATAAAAACATGCCCTTTGTCTATTCTCTTTGTAGAAAACGGATAAAGGGCTTATATTTGTATAGTTCTTATTTAAATAGAGTGATGAGACGGATCAACAGACAGCATTTACCGGAGCAGGTTATTTATCTTGTAATCTGGCTTATTGTATTTCTTGTACCGATTGTGGGCGATTACTATAATACCGTAACCGGCACGAAAGTTTCGTTCAGCTGGAACTTCATTCGGATGTCCTGGCTGATGATGCTTCCATTCCTATTGCTTTTTGTGGCCAATAATTATCTTTTGGTTCCGTATCTGCTGTTTCGTAAAAAATATGTGGCGTATGTATCTTCTCTGCTTGCCGTTATCGTCTTGCTTTTTGGTATTTATCCGTCCCTTGCCCATCCCCCTTACGGTGATCGTTTTAAACAACAGGATCGTCCACCTATGGAGCAGCGGATGCCGAAAGAGCATTCATTTGCAAAACGCCCTTTGATGCCGGAACCACCTCCGCAATGGGGAGATTCCATGCCTACCGCACAACATCCTTCTTTGGAAAAAGATGATCGTGGGGACAAAGGGAGGGGACCGCATGACAGAATGGAACGCCGTGGACCCGGTGATCGGGATTTGCACATGCCTTTCCCTTTGCCCGGACCGGCACTTGTACGCATGGCTATGGCTGTTCTGCTGGTCGGCTTCAATATTGCCATCAAGTTGATGTTTAAATCTTTACGCGATGAACAGACTTTGAAAGAACTGGAACATAAGCGCCTGCAATCGGAACTGGAATATCTGAAGTATCAGATAAATCCTCACTTCTTCATGAATACGCTCAATAATATCCATGCTTTGGTAGACATCGATGCTGCAAAAGCGAAAAAGGCATTGGTGGAACTCTCTAAGCTGATGCGTTATGTGCTGTATGAGACCAGTAACAAGACTGTTTTGCTTTCTCGTGAAATACAGTTCCTGGATAACTATATCGAATTGATGAAACTTCGGTATACAAACAAAGTGAACATTGAAATATCTTTGCCGATTGAGGTACCGGAAGTACAGATTCCACCCTTGCTCTTTATCTCTTTCATAGAGAATGCTTTCAAGCACGGTGTCAGCTACCGTAAAGATTCGTTCATTCATATCTCTATGGAAATGGAAAGAGATAAGCTCCTTTTCCGATGCAGTAACAGTAACTGGCGGAAAGAAGACGGGCAGTACCACGGTATCGGTCTTGAAAATATCCGTAAACGTCTTCGCTTGCTCTTTGGAAACGACTATACACTTTCTATCGATGAGACGGACGATCGTTTTAATGTTTTACTAATAATACCTCTTTTATGATGAAATGTCTGGCTATTGATGATGAACCGTTGGCGTTGGCACAATTATCGGAATACATTTCCAGGGTTCCTTTTCTATCCTTGGTGAAGTCTTGTCACGATGCATTTGAAGCGATGGATGTATTGGCA
>CAVCAX010000310.1:0-3073 GCA_963599995.1 Coprobacillus sp. CAG:698 | reverse complement strand
TACAACATGCAGACATGTGCGTGCAGAGTAGATTTCGGCTATCGGCTACTGACTATATTTAGTTTCTGAGTCCTATTTTACAGGGTTACTCCTGTCTTGAATATGGCAATTTCACGATATCCTTTTTTCTCGTTGTTGACGAATTCTCCGCTCGCCACCTTAATGACATAATCGATGAAGCGCTCACAGGTTTTCTCCATCGGTTCATTCTCGACAATCACACCGGCATTGAAATCGATCCATCCCGGTTTGTTCTTTGCCAGAGTAGAATTGGTGGATATCTTCATGGTGGGGACGTAAGTACCGAAAGGTGTTCCGCGTCCGGTGGTGAACAATACCATGTGGCAACCGCAAGAGGCCAATGCGGTAGCAGCAACCAGGTCATTTCCGGGAGCCGACAGTAAGTTCAGCCCTTTGACCTGCAAACGTTCTCCGTAGGATAACACACCTTCTACATAGCTTTTTCCACATTTCTGTGTACATCCTAAAGCCTTGTCCTCTAAAGTGGAGATACCGCCGGCTTTATTCCCCGGTGACGGGTTTTCACCTACAGGTTCGCCATGTGACAGGAAGTATTCCTTGAAGTCATTGATCAGCTTGACAGTCTGTTCGAACAACTCTTTGTTACGGCAGCGGTTCATGAGAATTGTTTCTGCACCAAACATCTCCGGAACTTCCGTCAATACGCTGGTTCCTCCTTGTGCTATGAGGAAGTCGGAGAACATACCCAATAGCGGATTGGCCGTGATGCCTGAGAAGCCGTCGGAACCACCGCATTTCAACCCTACGCGTAGTTCGGACAAAGGGATTTCGGTACGCTCGTCTTTTACCGCTTTGGCGTATAATTCACGAAGAATGTCCATTCCTTCTTCATATTCGTCACCTACTTTTTGGGTAACCATGAATTTTACGCGATCCTGATCGTAGTCGCCCAGGAATTCACGGAATACATCCGGTTGATTGTTTTCACATCCCAGTCCGACGACTAATACGGCACCGGCATTGGGATGAAGCACCATGTCACGAAGGATCTTTTTGGTATTCTCGTGATCATCGCCCAACTGTGAACAGCCATAGTTGTGAGGAAAGGCTACGATCGCATCTACGCCTTTGCCCTGTGTCTCACGGCGTAATCCTTCGGCCAATTGGTTGATGATGCCGTTTACGCAACCTACAGTGGGAATGATCCATATCTCATTGCGTATGCCTACATCTCCGTTTTTGCGGCGATAGCCCTTGAATGTGAGGTCTTTTCGGGGTATGTCGAGTGAAACTTGTATCGGATGATAGGTATATTCTAAAAGTCCTGCAAGATTGGTTTTTATGTTGTTTTCATTCATCCAGTCGCCTTGCTTTTTCGCCATTTTGGCATGTCCGATGGGGTAACCGTATTTGATGATATCTTCTCCTTCGGCGAAATCTTTCAAGGCAAATTTATGTCCGGCGGGCACATCCTCGTTCAGGGTGATGTTGATACCGTCTACTGAAAGACTTTCTCCTGCAGGCAGGTTGACAATAGCTACGGCTACATTGTCGGCAGGGTTGATTTTTAAAAACTTTGTTTCCATGATGTCCTTTTTATTTATAATCGTAAATCCCTTTACTTGTTGCTGTAATAGTCGATTGTCTCCACCGTCAGCAGGTCGATGGGCATATAATTGATGCAGTTTACCTCTTTCTTGAAAATGAGGTGGTCGCATAATGCTTTAATACCGTTATATCCTTGCAGCTCGGGCTGTTGTGCAATGAGAAAATAGACGCTTCCCTGTTTCAGGCAGGCGACATTCCGTTCTAAAAGGTCGTAACCGATGAGATTGAAATTACTCTTTTCACGATTCAACAGGTATTCCCCGACGATATATACTTTGGAGTTGAATGTAATTCCGTTACGTACAGTAGGGTGCTGCTGGAAGAAAGCGTCGAGCATGAGAGTATCTTCATCGTTCCGTTCGGCACGAAGGTCGAGTTCCAGAATATGACACGAAGGATGATGCTCTTTCATGTATTGTCTGAATCCTATTTCTCTGTTTTCCTGCTGATTGGAACCGACAATGCCTTCGTGTATCTTACGGAAGATTACGATTTCTTTTTCATCTCTTGCCAATAACATCAGCATGCGTGCAGCGAAATATCCGCTTTGGCGGGAGTTCTGGCCGAAGAAAGCCAACGGCGGTATCTCTTTGATGTTAGAGTCTATATATATATAAGGTATATCCAGTCCGGTCAGTTGCTCTATGAATATTTGGGTGTATTCGAGGATGGTAGGAGCCACCATCACTCCATCCGGATGCAGTGCTACGATTTCGTTGCTGGCATCGACGAAAGAGTGGTAATCGTATGGGTCGTAATAGGTGGTTTTTACTGTAGTGTTGAAATCTGAATAGGCACTCAATGCTTTGTTGATTCCTTTTTCTACATCGGTCCAGTATTCTCCCTCCAAATGCTGGGGCAAGAGACAGGCAAAAGTGTATTTCTTGTTGGATGCAAGTGCACTGGCATACATGTTGGGTTGATAGTCCAACTGCTTGAGAATCTCTTCCACCCGTTTGCGGCTTGCTTCCGAAACTCCACTGCGACCATGAATGACACGGTCTACTGTTCCTACTGATACATCGGCCAAACGGGCGATATCCTTGATTCTAATTCTATCAGGTAACTTGTTCATGGGGCTGTTTGCTATTAGGCTATTTATTATTTGGATGTTATTATTCTATTTATCATGAGAATATCTCTAAATAGTAACTTGCAAATCGTCCAATAGTAAATAGCACTGTGCTCGTACACAATAATAATATTAATATTTTCGACACAAATATATAACAATTTTTGTAATTACGAAAATTATTGTATCTTTGTGCCCGTACACGAAAGCCGTGTGATATGTGATGAAGGATGTATTACAGCGCATGGTATCAGTGAGTTAAGCTGGCAAAGCAGCTTGAAATGATAAATTGAAACTTATAATATTAATTACTTATTTCATTAAAACATAGAATTATGGGAAAGAAAGTCGTTACGTTAGGCGAAATCATGCTTAGATTATCAACTCCGGGTAATACTCGTTTTGTTCAAT
>CAVCAX010000309.1:930-11526 GCA_963599995.1 Coprobacillus sp. CAG:698 | reverse complement strand
GAGGAACGACTCGTTCCTCTACGAGAAACCATAAGAGTCTCTACGGGAAAAACATATTTTGTCTTGTTGGGGGCACTTAAAATGCTGGAGGAAGATAGAATCCGGATTGTTTTGAAATGGAATAAAGAATAAAATTAGCGCATTTTTAAGATAATTTGCAAGCAAAATGTGGGGAAAGTCGTCCTTGTGTTATGTCTAATTAGAAGTTTTGGTGTCTTTCTGGAATATTTAATATGGAAATGCAGACGATTTTCAGCATCAGCCCTGTCCTCTGCTTTAATAAAGAGATTCTGCATCAACTAAAATGTCATATTGACATTTTGTAAAAGTGCTCCCGCTTTTTCGGAGAAGTCCGACTGTCCACTTCTTAATAGTGCTCACCTCTATCACAATCAAACGACTGTTCCTTTTTGGGGGGTACAATGAGTTCTCTCCCTTGGCAAACGCGACAGTCTCCCCAACCACCTTTTACTTTATGAAAACACTTTGAATGAAAGGCTGTGTCCGTGACATAAAATATGCCACCAAAGGGGAAGGAGAGACTACCGGGTTTTATTGCTACTTTGAGATGTGTCAAAGTTTTACATCGGTTGATAAGCAAGAATCGCGTTTATGCCTTTGGATTGCTAAAGAGATAAGTTCTGTTATCAGTTCTTTTTCGGTTACGCCCGTACTTTCCCAAACTTTAGGGTACATACTGATCTCTGTAAATCCGGGCAATGTGTTAATTTCATTTAGGACTAATTTGTTTTGGTGAGAGAGTAGGAAATCAACGCGGGCCATGCCTTCGCAACATATCGTTTTGCAGGCTTTTACTGCCAGTTCACGAATCTCGTTAGCTATGTCTGTGTCTATGTCTGCCGGTACTTGCAATGCCGCTCCGTTTGAACTTATGTATTTTGCATCATAGGAATAGAAATCTTTAGTTGCCACAATTTCCCCTACAACAGAGGCTTTGGGATTTTCATTTCCTAACACTCCGCATTCTAATTCTTTACCGATGACGGCTTCTTCTATCAGTATTTTATTGTCAAACTGGAAAGCCGTGGAAAGTGCCGTATCGTATTCTTTTTCATTTGTGACTTTGCTTACACCGACTGACGATCCGGCATTGGCAGGCTTGACAAACAAAGGGAGTCCCAAATCTGCCGCAATCTCTTCAAAAGAGTATTCTGTGGGGAGATGCTTGTATAGTGTGTAAGATTTAGCTACTGGCACATTTGCAGCTTTCAATAACCGTTTGCTTATATCTTTATCCATAGCGATGGAGGAACCTAAAATATTGGGTCCGACAAAAGGGATATTCAGGGATTTTAAAATCCCCTGTAAGGTACCGTCTTCTCCAAATGTACCGTGAATAATCGGGAATGCTACATTGAAACTATCCAGCACTTTATTTTCGCTTTTGCTTATTACATTGACGGCTTCTCCTGCTATGGACAAATATACGTCAACTGCTTCTGCAAAATAGTCGTTGTTTGCCAAATCGATGTTTTCAGTGGCATAGCCGCTATTATAAAACCATTTTCCCGATTTGCTTACACCTAATAAGATAGGAGAGAATTTCGTTTTATCAGTTGCATTGAAAATATTACTTGCCGATTTCAAAGAAACTTCATATTCTGCAGATTTTCCACCGAATATAATTGCTGTTTTTAACTTCATTGTTTGTCTATTAATATTTGAGTTACTAAATCAACTGCAAAACTACGAAATAGTTTGGGTTTTGATTTATACAACTACATTATCGTTTAATCTGCCGATGCGCTGTAACAATTTACACATGATAGATGTGTTTGTATCATGTGTCACAATTCCCTTTCCTATATTCACTGGGACTGATTCCATGATATTTCCTGAACACTTCCCTGAAATATTTGACATCGTTGAAACCCGTGGCATCTGCCACTTCCGTTATCGGGCAGTCTTTTTGCTTGAGCAACTGTGCCGCATATTGCAGGCGGATGGAACGGATATACTCTGCCGGTGCACAACCGGTCAGTGTCTTCAGCTTGTTGAAAAAACTCGAACGGCTCATGTGCTGCATGCTGCAAAGTGTGTCTACATTGAATTCCGGATTGGAAATATTCTCCATGACACATTCCTTAACGGAGGCGATGAACTTCCAGTTCAGTGTGCTGGAACAACCGGGTGGCAGCACTTCCCGATCCGTGTCGAGGCTGGCGTATGCTCTGCGGAGCAACATCCGGTTAGATAGGATATTTCTGATGGTAGCCCGGAGCAGATTGACACTGAAAGGTTTACTTATATAGGCATCGGCTCCATAGCCCAACCCCTCCAGCATGTTCCTCTCGTCACTGAGAGCTGTCAGCAGAATGACCGGAATATGGGAAGTCTCAATGTCTGATTTGACAGACAGGCAGAACTCATTCCCGTTCATCTCCGGCATCATGACATCCGAAAGGATGAGGTCCGGATTGTATTCCCGTGTTACAATCAGGGCGTCACGTCCGTTGGTGCAGGATTGCACGTGGAATTCCGTTCCGAGCAGTTTTTCAAGATAAGCTCTGAGCTCATCATTATCCTCTACGACAAGAATGCGTTGCATCTCCTCTTCGGATGTCCCGTCCCGCACCTCCCGGGAAACATTGATACTCTGCATCATGGACCTGTCTTTGCCGCTTTCCTTGCTAACCGGTGGAACGAAACGCGCTTTACGGAAATGTTCTTTTCCCATGGGGAAAGTAATACGGACACAGGTTCCTTCTCCCTCTCTGCTGTTTATAGAGATTTTCCCCTTGTGCAGCCGTACCAGTTTGTGCACCATCATCAGTCCGATTCCGCTTCCGCCTACTTTCATGTTGATGGCGTTGCTGCCTCTGAAGAAGCGTCTGAACAGCAGTCTTTGTTCCTCCGATGGAATTCCGATTCCAGTGTCATTCACCTCCACGCTCCACGTATGGTTGTCTGCAGAAGTGCGAATGTGTACACATCCGCCTTGAAGGGTGTATTTCAAGGCGTTCGACAATATGTTTTTCATGACGGAATCCATCTTTTCCCTGTCGAACCAAACTGTCTGGTGAGAAAATCCCTTCTCCAAAGAGAGGGTGATATTTCTGAGAGACGCGTATGTACGGAAAGTCTCACAGGTGGTTTCCAGATAGTCTCCCAACTCATACTCTGCAATATAAAGCCGGGAGTTGTAAACATCCGTTCTTTCGAAGTTAATCAGGTCGGTGACCAGATGCAGGAGGCTGTCCACACTCTTCAGGGCTACCCTCACGTTGTCCACTCCTTCCTGTTTCACCAGCCCTTTCTCTTCCAGCTCCTCCATCGGGGCCTTTATAAGTGTGAGTGGAGTACGGATGTCATGGGCCGTATTGATGAAGAAACGTGTCTTTTCGTCCGATATTTTTTTCTGTCTGCGCAACAGAAGCATACGACTGGCTGTAATGCCTCCCAGAATGAGTAGTACGGCATATCCCGTTATAGCCCACGTTCCTGCCCATGGCGGACGGGCCACCACCACCCCGATGCTCCGCTCTTCATAGATTTTGTATTTCTCTTCGTTGGATACGGTACGGATACGTAGGGTATATCTGCCCGGCGACAGACTTGTGAACTGTATCCTTCCGTCCTGGACCGGACGGCTCCACTCGTTGTAGAAACCCTCCAGCTTCCACGAATAGAGAATATTTGAAGGATAATCGTAATTGATTGATACAGCCTCCAGAGAAAATGTATTCTGGCTGTAGTCCAGCTTTAGTTTACCGGTCTCGTCAATATCGTTTTCCAACGGGGAGTCTTCCTCTCCGGGGTGGACAAGCCGGTAAGAAATCATAAAGTCCCGAAAGAACATCCGTGAGTAGTGAGGGTCGGGGATCCGCATGTCGGCAGCAAACATGATGGCGCCGTCATTGCTTCCGAATACAAAATTTCCTTTGTGCAGGGTTGCAGCTCCCGGATTGAAGCATACGCTCATCAGCCCTTGTTCCGCCGTCCAGTTGTTGAAGGTACGGCTTCCGCACATAAAGCTGACTATGCCGTTTTCGGTTCCTATCAGCATATTGCCATCGGGGCGTGGGATAATGATATGGATATTGTTGGAGATGAGGGCACAGTTCTCTGTCTGGTATTGGTGTACAAATCGATTGTTTGTGCCGTCATATACAAGCAGTCCGGCACCGCTGGTACCCACGTACAGGGTACTGTCGGGAGACTGGTACAGTGCACAGACATGAACCGCTTCGATGGGGAAGTCGATACGACGGCAGTTCCCTTGGCGCTTGTCAAGCTGGTACAATCCCATGGTTGTACCGATCCACATCTGTCCAGCATCTTTCTCCAGCATAGTGGTGACGGCACCCGGTATCGGATACACACGTTCCTCACCGTTTCTCGGGTCGATGCGTTTGAGGTTATAGCAACCTCCCAGCCATATAAACCCCTCGGAATCCTTCTTTATGTCATTGATGTACTGGTCAGGGCGTACTCCCGCTGATGAAGAAGGGGGCAGATAGTCACCGGTCCCTTTTTTCTTGTCGATTCTGTATATCCCCGGGGCATATCCTCCCGCCCAGATAATGCCGGGAGCGATCTCGCAGAGTGTCAGAAAAATATGGTTGCCGTCTCCTTGCCTGTCATCGGAGGCACTGAGGAAAGAGTGCCATTCGCCCGTCCGGGAGTTTTGCAGGCTGATTCCGTTACCGGTGGCGAACCAGAGGTCTCCTTCACTGTCTCCGATGACATCGTATATCTGGTCATTGACCAATGACCGACTGTTGCCAAGGGAGTGTCTGATCCATTCATAACTCCTGTAGCGGTTGTTGCGTACCGTAATTCCGGCAGGGTAATTGGCGAGCCAGATACGCTGCCCGTCGTCTACGTAGATATCATTGATGTTGTTTCCGTTCATGCCATTGTATCTGCTGTAGTCGGCGGTTATGTAAGGGGTTGCAGAGAGCGTGTTTACATTTATCTTGTACACACCTTTTCCGCCCGTAGCTACCAGTAACTCATGTTCGTCGAGGGGGGTAATCCGGTTAACGACTATGTCTTTCAGCATACAGTCTGCGAAGACTCCGGAAGCGGTGGACGTGTCATACACCAAGATACCATCCTTGAAAGTCCCGATAAACAGTTTTCCCGAACCGGAATGAAAGTAAAGTTCACTGACAGCCGCCTTGATACGGTCCGTCCTCGCACCGGGCACTTTTTCCAGACCTCCTTCCTTTTCTCTGACTGTGAAAAGGCCGTCCGCCGTACCCATAAAGAAAAAGGTACTGTCCGTTTGCCCGACAGCGGTTATGTCACTCTGGAAAGGAGAATGTAAACGGTCTGTAGTTCCGGTACGGATGTCATAACGGACAATACTGCTTCCATGACAGAGCCAGATGCGGTCTTCTCGGTCCATATAGGCATGACTGAGTGTGGCGGCGGTATCTTTTTGCTGTCCGGAAAGTTTGTAGACCATTCGGAAACAGTCTTGCGAAGTGTCATAATGGAAAACCCTTCCTTCTTTACCGATGACCCACAGGGTATTTCTGCTGTCCGTGCAGAGCCAGTTTAAGTTAACTTGAGAATCCACCCGTGTGTCTCCGTCAAGGACGGTATAGTGCCTGATGCTTCTACCGTCATAGCGGTCCATTCCTTCCTGAGTGAGAAACCACATGTATCCGCGCCCGTCTTTCTGAATACGGTATATTCTGCGGTTACTCAATCCGTTATCGGTCCCCAGGTATTTGTACACCTGTGCCCTGCACAAGGTCGGTCCCACCAATAACTGTAGCAGGAAGAATACGAAGAACGTCACCCGTATATTCCAAATATGTGCCATTTAATCGTATTTTCGTAAATACTCGACAGTAGTATCTTGCATTTTGTACAAAAATAGTGAAATACAAACTAATACACAATGCTATGTTCCGATTTTTTAAATTCGGATTCTTTAGTTTTTCCCCGCTGATGGTCTGAAAGGTATATAGAGCACATAGCTGCATGCCACCGGTTGGTTCTCTGACATTGCCGGTTGGTATTTGGGCATGCTTTTGACTATCTTCAGCGCCTCTTCTGCAAATTCCGGATGTGAGTATTTCAAGATATGTACATTCGTCACATTGCCTTCTCGGCTGACTGTGAACTGGCAGAGGGCATATCCTTTGATTGATTTTTCCAGTAAAGAGGGCGGGTAGGTGATATGCTTCGCTGCGTAAGTTTCCGGAGTACCATCCGGAAATTGCGGTATTGCTTCCAGTTCTTTTCCGGGTTCAATGCTCTGCCATAGTCCGGTAAGGAAGATTCCCGAATATTTCGGCTGCTTATATTCGTCGGGAAATGCCTTGCTCCGGTCGCGTAAATCTTTCAGCAATGTTTGGGCGTCTTTTATAATCATATTTTCCGGAACCTCTTTCCCTATGGCTAAGGCATAGACCGATTCGCAGATCTGTACCAGGCGTCCCATCAGTGTGGCGCTATCCGGTGACCATTTTTTTCCTGTTATCACTTCCCCTTTGTTGTTTGTGGTACTGAAATAGTAACTGATTCCATCCAGACCGGTGCTCGAACCGTCCATGTCTTGTATCTGGCCGGTGGTTAGTTGCAGAAGCTCGCCGAATGCCTGATAGAGTGCCTTACTTATTGCCACGGATTTTCTGTTTACTTTAATCCGGTCCATCTCTGCCTGCCAGCTGTTTTGCGACAGTGTGTTCGACACAAGGTAGTATTTGCCCCCTTGTGCTTCTGCCGATACAGTATATTCCGGTGAGAAAGAGGGTAAGGCTGTATATTGTGCATAAGGCTGCTTGGCCAGTCCGGTATTCAATAACGAGAATACGTTGCAATAATATCCGCTTATCTCGTCTTTGTCCCTGGTGTAATCTTTTATTGGCTCCAGATAGTCGATTTGTCCCACTGCCCGGCATGACAACAGGAGAAGCAGGAATAGAATCGTTGTTGCTTTTTTCATATCTGATATTGATTGGGAATATTAGATGAGCCGTTTCTCTGCCATGTATTTCCAGAGCGGAGCGGCATGTAGGGATTGTATTATTTCGTTGTTCAGCAGCAGCTGTTTTACCTCTTCCAGTGTGAGCAGGTGTACCGTCAGGTCTTCCGTCGCTTCCAG
Organism: Coprobacillus sp. CAG:698; assembly: GCA_963599995.1. GTDB lineage: Bacteria > Bacteroidota > Bacteroidia > Bacteroidales > Bacteroidaceae > Bacteroides. Next base: position 4,442 of record CAVCAX010000309.1, on the reverse strand, counting down.
ATGTTGTGGGGCTATGGGTTCCACATCGGTTGCCAGAAAACAATAGGTCACGTTGGTATGTGTACTGGGATTGGCCGACAACACCATGTATTCCTGCCACTTTCCGTTTCCGTATCCGGTCTCTTCCAGCAGTTCGCGTTGTGCGGAGACCAGCGGTGAAGCATCTTCTTTCTCGCATACTCCGGCACACAATTCATAGCAGGTCCGGGCTATTCCCGGCCGGTACTGACGTACAAAGATAAAATGGTTGTCGCGGGTAATTGCGATCGTGTTCACCCAGTCAGGATACTCAAGGATATAATATTCCGGTATACAGTTGCCGTTGGGCAATTGCATGACGTCACGGCGTACGGTGAGCCATGGCCGGCGGAAAAGGTATTCGCTGCTGAGGGTCTTCCAAGTCGAGTCTTTTGTCTTCATGAAATCAAAGTTTGGTACATCTTATGCAAAGATACTGTTTTTAGCTTAATTTTAAGGAAATAACGCACTTATTTCTTAAATAATCATTTGAATATGAACAGGCTATCGGTAAAAATGCTATATTCACGATAAATAAAAAAGCGCGTTAAGTAATCTGAGCAAGAGATAGTATATACTATATATATTTTCTATTATTAATTACTTAAATTCATTTTTTATGGAAGTAAAGAAATCCAAAAGAGCAGCGATCGAGAGCCAACGCGGTACTTGGTTGCTTATGGGTTTTGTAGTAGTGCTTGCTTTCATGTTCGTTACGTTCGAATGGACACAGCATGACATCCAAGTTGCTACCGGCTCGCTCGCCGATGAACCCGTTTTCGTTGAGACACTGCTCCCTATCACGTATCCCGAAGAGAAGTTGGAACCACCGCCTCCACCGGTTATAAAAGCGGCAGAATTGCTCAATATAGTCGATGATGATGATCTGGAAGCAGATGCTGTGGTTTTGGGATTTGATGATTTTGAAGATCCGGTTGATATAAAATACAGACCGGTTGTTGTAGAAACAGAAAACGAGCCGGTCGAAGATGTGATTTTTGTTACGGCCGAGAAAATGCCGGAGTTCCCGGGTGGAAATGGAGCATTATTCCAGTACCTTAACAAGAATATTAAGTATCCTGTTGTCCCCCAGGAGCATGGGATACAGGGAAGGGTGATTATCCAGTTTGTGGTTGACAAAGACGGAACGATTACCGACCCTGTGGTAGTGCGCAGTGTAGATCCTTATCTGGATAAGGAGGCGCTCCGTGTAATTAGAGCGATGCCGAAATGGAAACCGGGTATCCAGGGAACCAAGGCGGTGAGAGTGAAGTACACAGTGCCTGTGACGTTTAGATTGCAGTAAGATCTTTTAATTGATTGAATTGAATGAGCCGGTCCGGTTGCAAACGGTCCGGCTCGTTTTTTATTCCAGTATTAGATTGTTCTCTATGAACTAAAAATATATCTTTGCTGCTAAAATATAACAGCAGAAACCGCTATGAACATCATACTTGCTTTAAAACGGCCTTTTATCTGGCTTTCCCGTTTCCGCCATCGCTGTGGATATGGCGTGCATTCTCCTTTTGCTTTTGAGTTGATCACTTGTCTTTTCTACGAGAAAACTCCTTATTACGCTTACAGGGAATTGGTGCAGGAAGAAAAAAAACAGAGGAGGAATCATGGCAAAGGGTGGCGGGACGAGTCTCTTAAAGTAAAGCGTCTGTTGTTCCGGTTGGTAAATAGGGTACAGCCCGGCACGATCATCGATTTTGGAACCCCATCCTCTTCTTCTTTGTATTTGCAGTCCGGAAAGGTGGCTGCCGGTTACACATTTGCTTCCGAACTTTCCGAACTCTTTTTGGAGGCAGACGTGCCCGTAGATTTTCTTTATATACATTGTCATCAAAATCCGGCTCTGGTAGAAGAGGTCTTTCGCATTTGTCTTGCACGGGTCACTCAACAGAGCGTTTTTGTGATTCGTGGAATTCATTATTCCAAAGCGATGAGGAATCTTTGGAAACGGTTGAAAGCAGACGATCAGGTAGGCATTACCTTTGATCTTTATGACGTGGGAATTCTTTTCTTTGATAAAACAAAGATAAAACAGCACTATATAGTCAACTTCTGATTATCTTTGTGTGTTAACCATATAAAGCGAATCCTTAAAGAGCGTTGTTTATGAAAAAAAGCCTTGTGTATACAAAGACCGGAGACCGCGGTACTACCGGATTGATTGGAGGAACACGTGTACCGAAAAATCATATTCGTCTGGAAGCCTATGGCACGGTGGACGAATTGAATGCCAATCTTGGACTGTTGATCACTTATCTCAACGAAGAGCGTGACAGGGAATTTCTCCTGCGTGTGCAGAATAAATTGTTTGCTATCGGGGCTTATCTGGCTACCGACCAGGACAAAGTACGGTTGAGTGAAGTCAGTGTTATTACCCCCACTGATGTGGAACAGATAGAACACGAGATAGATGCCATCGATGAAATCCTTCCTCCTTCAAGGTTTTTTGTTCTTCCCGGCGGTTCGGCCGGTGCAGCCGTTTGTCATATTTGCCGTACGGTTTGCCGACGTGCCGAACGACGGATACTTACTTTGTCCGAAAGTACTACAATTTCTTCCGATTTGTTGGCTTATGTGAACAGATTATCAGATTATTTATTCATTTTATCACGTAAAATCAATTTTAACGAAGGAAAAGAAGAAATATTTTGGAATAATAGTTGTAAGTGAAATATTTTGTTATACTTTTGCCGAAAAATAGAAACCTAAGATTAATATTCACAATTTAAATACTTATAGCTTATGTATTGGACATTGGAATTAGCATCAAAATTGGAAGATGCTCCTTGGCCGGCAACTAAGGATGAGTTGATTGATTATGCCATGCGTTCGGGAGCTCCTCTGGAGGTGATAGAGAACTTGCAGGAAATGGAAGATGAGGGCGAAATCTATGAAAGTATAGAAGATATTTGGCCGGATTATCCGAGTAAGGAAGATTTCTTTTTCAACGAGGAGGAATATTAAGAAGTTAAAATCAAATTAAATGATTTAATATCAGCGGGATAAGCAAAAATAATTTGTTTGTCCCGCTGGTGTTTTATAGGCTTAAATGGTGTGGTTTGTTTGTCTAAAATACACTACCTTTGTGCATCCTCAGGAATATTAAAACAAAAGGAAGCGTATGGGAAGACCGAAGAGATTATATCCGTTGGGCAAATATCGTCTCCGCACACCGAAGGAGTCTGACAAAAATAAAGCCTACCCTATTGAGTTGGAATATACTTGGAATAGGCAAATTATACGTAAGACAACAAATGTCTTTGTTAAGGAAACCGACTGGAATCAGAACGGCAATCAAGGTCGTGGAGAAATTCGTGTCAGTTATGGATCTGAGTACAAACGTCTCAATCAACTGTTGTTGGCACGTGTTGACCGGATTGACTCTATGCTTGCAGAGTATAATGAAAAGCATCCCAATCAAATCACTGCTGACATTATTTCGGGATTCCTTGCAGATAAGCCATTGACGCGCCCAGACC
>CAVCAX010000309.1:0-920 GCA_963599995.1 Coprobacillus sp. CAG:698 | reverse complement strand
CCCAGACCAAGGAAAAGATTTTGTTGAGTTCACATTGGAGCGTCTTTATTCAGAATACTCAAGAAACAAGATTGGCCGTAGTCGATATGAAAACGGTAAAAGCGGAATGAATATATTCCAAACCTTCCTTCGTTCCACGAAACAGGGTACATATCGTGCCGATTCTATCTATGTTGGCGATATCACTCCTGAATTATTGGATGCATATATTTTGTGGCGTAGAGAGATAAAGCAGAATAGTGATGCAACAATCAATCACTCTTTAACACCAATATTAAAAGCATGTGCTTACGCATGTGAGATGGGTATGCTGGAACCTTCTGTTAATGCAAGAATACAGGATATGCGTATTATTACTAAGGTATCTTTGTCGGAAGAGGAGAGTGAATTTGATGGGAAGAGCCTGAATAAAGAACAATTACTTGCTCTATTGGAATACTACAAAACCTGTCCTGAACCACGTAGGAGAGAGTTTTTAGAGATTTTTTTCTTTGCTTTCCATGCTTGTGGACTTCGTGTTGTGGATGTAATGACATTGCAATGGGGGCATATCAACTTTGAGAAGAAAGAGTTGAGAAAAATTATGATTAAGACAAACAAACGCCATGTTATTCCTCTTACAGAGCAAGCTATATCTATCTTAAGACAGTGGCAAGAAAAACGGGAAGGCTGCAAATATGTATTCAATCTTGTGAAAGAAGAATTAGACCTAGATGATGCTGAAGCCCTTTATAAAGCTCGCAATAATGCCACTAAATGCATCAATCAGTCACTTGTGGTAGTGGGCGAACAGATTGGGTTGCCGTTTAATTTGTCAATGCATGTAGCTAGACACTCATTTGCAGTGTTTGCATTAAACAAAGGGTTGTCAATGACTGTAGTAAGTCGCCTTTTAGGGCATGGCAGTACAGATGTTACAG
>CAVCAX010000308.1:0-6137 GCA_963599995.1 Coprobacillus sp. CAG:698 | reverse complement strand
TATCAGTTAGGTTGGTTGGATAGCTACTCATAACTTATGTCTTGGTAACCATAAAGTTACGAAATAAAATCCAATTAACCAACTGATATTCAATATATTATATAAGAATTTTACAATTCAAAACAGCTTCTTACTTCCACAACCTAAAACACACGAGCCATACGCTCCAGACCATCGATAAGCAGGGTTCGTGGACAAGCTATGTTCAATCGGATGAACCCCTCCCCACCGGGACCATACATCGTACCGGAGTTGACCATCAGCCGTTGTTGTTCTTCCAAGCGCAAGGTCATGGCATCCGACCACATACCGGATGCACGGCAGTCTATCCACACCAGATAAGTACCTTCAAGCGGCAGTACGGGATATTGCGGCAGATACTCCCTGAAAAAACGGCAAAGATACCCGTAGTTCTCCCACAGATACCTGCGCAGGGCATCAAGCCACTCCCCACTTTCGTTATAAGCGGCTATCGTGGCGATTACGCCGAACGGATTGACATCGCATACCTCATTGATATTGATGGCGCGGTCGATGCGGTGACGCACTTCCTCATCGGCCGCAATGATATTGGCAATCTGTAATCCGGCAAGGTTGAACGCCTTGCTCGGCGAAACGCAAGTCACGGATTTCTGCTGGAAACGCTCGGACAGGGAAGCAAAGGGTGTATAGTCATGTCCGTCGTAAGTCAGCTCGCAATGAATCTCATCTGCCACGACAAACACGCCGTTGTGCAGACAGATGTCACCGATACGCCGTAGCTCTTCCGGTGTCCATACCCTCCCGACCGGATTGTGAGGATTGCACAGCAGCAGGAGCTTTCGCTTCAAGATCATCAAAATCGATCGTATAGCGTCCATCCCTGTAAATGAGGTTATTGGCAGACAGTTCGCATCCGTCGTTACGGATCGACGAATAGAAACAGTTGTATACCGGAGTCTGGACAATCACCTTATCCCCCGGAACAGTCAGTGCCTTGATGATTGCCGACAGAGCGGGCACGACACCGCTCGTATAAATCATCCATCGGGGATCGACCTGCCAACGGTGGCGGTTGCCAAACCACCGCACAACCGCATCGTAATACGCTCCGGGAACTTTAGTATATCCGAAAATACCGTGCGTCACCCGCTTTTGCAGTGCATCTATAATAGCCGGTGCGGTACGGAAGTCCATATCCGCCACCCACATGGGCAGTGTCCCCTCTTCTTCGGGGGTGTCCCACTTGTAGGAGTTTGTCCCGCGACGTGGAACGATTGTATCGAAATCATATTTCATAGCCTGTTTCTTTACCTGTTAATCCTGTTTTGTAATTCATATTTCTGTTTCACCGGGGTGTTTGCCCAATGGTCAGTCGGTGAAACAAGTTTTATCGTCCCAAAGTTTTAATACACAATCGGCAGGTGCCTTGATGTTCTTGTCGAGAATGATCTCACCGTAACTCTCGGCGGTAACACTCCCGCTCAACGGATTTTTCACACTGCGTATGGGGCCGTTGATGGTAGCCTGCACGGAACTGTACTCAAAAACCAGGTCACAGTCATCGGCAAACGTGCAGTTCTCCAGCACAAGGTTTTCCGCATAGCATAGAGGCTGTGTACCGGAAATCCGGCAATTCACCAGACGCAAGTTGCGTGAATGCCAGCCCAAGTATTCACCGTTCAGTTCCGAATCATAAACCGTTACGTTTTCCGACTCCCACAGCGCATCTTTTGTAGTGATTTTCGCGTGATGCAGTTCTAGATTCTTCACGTATTGAAACACGTATTTACTGTCGCTTTCCAGTCCGTCGATGTACAGATCATTGCAGAACATGAACGGATAGGTACCGCCATGCAGTTTCAGATTTTTTATATGTATCCGGTTACAACGCCAGAACACCTCATCGGCATCGTTCATCTCCACATTCCCGATTTCGATGTCGTGCATTTCGCGGAACATCTTGGGAGCATCAATTCGCGTGTCGGTCATTTTCAGATGGTCAGAATACCATAAGGCCGAACGCCCGCCGACATCGAAGAAACAACGGTCGATGACAAAACCATGCACGTGCCAGAACGGATAATTTCCCTCAAACCGACAATCGACGGCTTCGATGTTACTGCACTCTTTGACTGCCGATTCTCCGGCACGGATGATGACATTCTCCAACCGGAGGTCGTGCGATCCGAACAATGGACGTTCACCTCCGAACTCCATATTTGATATTACTTCCATACTCATCTTTCATTTATATATTTAATGAACCTGGCAGGGACACCGCCAACTACCGTATCAGCTTCCACATCCCTGGTCACAACCGCTCCGGCACCGATAACGGCATTATCCCCGACGGTCACCCCCTGAAGGATCGTGGCATTGGACCCTACCCACACATTCCTGCCGAGGACGATAGGTGCAGGATAGGTCGTTCGACGATTTTCCGGAGACAGGCCATGATTCAACGTGGCAAACACTACATTGTGCCCGATCTGGCATCCGTCACCGATCGTCACCCCGCCATGATCTTGAAAATGACAGCAGGCATTAATGAATACTCCTTCGCCGACTGTGATATTCTTACCGAAATCGGCATAGAACGGTGGAAACACCCGCAGTGATGACGGCACCCGGTAACCGAATAATTCGGAGAGCAATCCGCGCACCTCCTCCGGTGTATGATACGCTGTATTCAGCCGGAAGGTGATTCGTCTCGATTCATTGCTCATATCGTCCATAAAGCGGTGTATCTCCTCTGTATCGAGCGCCTTACGGGTCTTTACATACTCTTTAAATTCGTCTGTAGTCACAGTTTTATCTCCTTTCAAATTTCACAGGTATATCCCCTGCCACACTCAAAGCCTCGATTCCGTTACCGTCGATATGGCCTATTTTAATCAAATCGTTACTGTACGGCCAGTCTTTGCAAAAAATAGCGATATTGCCCCATGGCACATAGATAGTAATATCACCGGGCACGGGAGCACAACCGCGTGTAACACCTTCGACCGTCAGCGCCGGAGAGGGAGTGAAGATTTTCTCCGTTACATGGTTGTAATCGTTCAATGTTACCTCAAGCGGCAGACGTGAGAGGAAATCCCGTGCAGCGGCATTGTCCTCCATCGTTGCGGTAATCATACGGTCTCCTGCCGTGATGTTTACAGTCAATGAAGACACATCAGGTGTTTCGGATTGTCCGGGTGTTTCAGGCTGTCCGGGAGTCTCGGATTGTCCGGATGCAAACGGCTCAGCATCGGGGTTCTCGCAAGCCGCCATCGACAGGATGGTGGTGACAAGCAACATCATAGGAATCAATAATAACTTTTTCATGCCATTTCTCGTTTGATACAAATATATTTTTTGTCTGATGCAAATATAGATGGTATCCACCATATACCTTGTAGACAAATCCTCGGTATTCATACCCTAATTACAGATTCTGTTTCTCCAGTTTAAGTCTCTCCCCAAAACATATAACATCTTTCTAAAAAAGACTTAAGTCTTTCAGAAAAAGACATAGCATGTTCTAAAAAAAGACATAACATCTTTCTGAAAAAGATGTAACATGTTTCCCAAAAAGATATAGCTTCTTAAGAACTGTCCGAACTTTACTCAGTATCAGACATTCATACCTGTTTAAGCTTTCCTCCCTAAAGACATGCCAGTCTGTTTAAAGACATACCTGTCTATATTGAGAGGAAAAGTTAAACAACAAGCTACTGCAATAAAAGAGACCGGACTGTATACAATTTACGGATATTTATACCCGAATACCCGATTCAGCCAAAGAACAGTAGGTTATCCGAATTAAACACCTTATTTTTGCTCAAAACGAAAACAAAGAAAGATTATGGAAGAGATCATAAAACTCGATGAGGTGGATAAGTACAACAAGCTCTTCGGACTCGAGACCCGACATCCGTTAGTAAGTGTCGTCGATCTGTCGAAAGCAACACAGTGGCCGGAACACTTCAAGATCAACTACGGCGTATATGCCCTCTACCTGAAAGACACCTACTGTGGGAACATCATGTACGGCCGTCAGAGTTACGACTATCAAGACGGCACGATTGTCAGTTTTGTTCCTGGACAGGTAGCAGAGACCAAGATGGTTAAAGGTGTCCGGCCCAACGCCCACGGTATACTGTTCCACCCCGACCTGATCCGGGGAACGACCCTCGGACAGGAGATCAAGAACTACTCTTTCTTTTCTTACGAAACCCGTGAGGCATTGCATCTTTCGGAAGAGGAACGGGAAACCGTGATGGACTGTCTGCACAAAGTCGAAGCGGAACTGGAACACAGCATAGACAAGCACAGCCGCCGGCTGATCTGCGCCAACATCGGACTGCTGCTCGACTACTGCATGCGCTTCTACGAACGTCAGTTCACCACACGCGAAGAGGTCAACAAAGACATCATTGTCCGCTTCGAACGACTGCTGGATGCCTATTTCGACAGCGACGCCCCGTTAAAAGAGGGCTTGCCGACCGTCAGGTATTTTGCCGATAAAGTATTCCTGTCGGCGAACTATTTCGGAGATATGATCCGTAAACAGACGGGACAGACTGCCTCGGAATATATCCAGAACAAACTGATAGAACGGGCCAAAGAAGCCTTGCTGGTGACAGACAAGACCACGAGTGAAATTGCCTACGAACTGGGATTCCAATATCCACAACATCTGAGCCGGATGTTCAAACGGATAACGGGTTACACCCCCAATGAGTTCCGCTCCTTGAAATAGGCTCTTCACCTCGCCGCTATTCAGGGTTCTGTTCAGGCAGAACAGGAAAAGGAATAATTGCCATTTTATTCTGCTAAATTGCCATTTCCGGCTATGCAAAAACAGTCGATCTTTACAACATAAAAAATTAACCCATAAAATGATTAAGATGAAGGCAAAATTGAACTCACTGTTTATTGCATTTCTGAATGTAGCAGCATCCACACAGAAGGCGGGTATCAACCTGATTCGTGTAGCCATATTGGTGGTATTCGTTTGGATCGGTGGTCTGAAATTCTGGAACTATGAAGCCGAAGGCATTGTGCCGTTTGTTGCCAACAGCCCTTTCATGAGTTTCTTTTATGCCCGAAACGCTCCCGAATACAAAGAGTACAAACTGAAAGAAGGGGAATTTAATGAAGCAAAACATAAATGGCATGAAGAAAACAACACGTATGGCTTCTCACGCGGGTTGGGAATCTTGATCATGGGTATCGGCATACTGACGTTCTTGGGGATATTCTTTCCCGGAATAGGGCTGGCCGGCGCCGGGTTGGCCGTCATCATGACCTTAGGAACACTTTCATTTCTGGTCACCACACCGGAAGTCTGGGTACCGGATCTGGGTAGCGGAGAACATGGTTTTCCACTGCTGACCGGAGCAGGAAGACTGGTAATCAAAGACACAGTCATACTGGCAGGAGCCATTGTGGTACTGTCTGATTCGGCAAAAAAGATCCTGGCACAACGGCAATAGAGATACCCTCTATCTTAAAATAGAAATCCCTTCCTCTGTGCTGTCAAGTACTTTTCCCAACTTATGCTTTCTATCCGCATTCTTACGGAATATATATCTTACAATAAACCACGGACGGCAGTTCTTGTCCTTATAAAAATTCTCTGTAACTGCATGATACGACGAGAAGAAATCCCGATGACCGGATTTCGTCCGAGAAGCAGGAGCACTTCTTTACAAAATGTCAATATGACATTTTAGTTCCTGCAGAATCTCCTTATTTGGACAAAAGGTTGGGTTGATGCTAAAAATCCTCTGCATTATCAGACTGGATATTTCCAAAAGCTGTCAACAAGAACAATTATCTATTGGAAAGATTACGATTTTCGTATTTTACTTTCATTTTAACTTTAAAACAGGTATGCATTATTCTTTATATTATTTCAAAACAGTTTGAATTCTGCCGGCCGTTAGTGTAAAAGAAGCCCCCGACAAGGCAAAATCTGTTTTTCCCGTAGAGACTCTTATAGTTTCTCGTAGAGGAACAAGTCGTTCCTCTACGAGAAACTGAACTTTTCTCCCGGAGAAAAGTGTATTAACCTACCGGGTAAAACTGCATATTCATCCTCTTTCGTCTGGATATATGCAGAAAAAGCGTATTTTATCTATTATTTTATGCACTTTTTCCTCTATTTG
>CAVCAX010000307.1:0-3989 GCA_963599995.1 Coprobacillus sp. CAG:698 | reverse complement strand
GTAAAGGTACCTACAAGAATGAGTTCATCAAACAGCAGGAAACGCCCAAATCATCCGTATTCGTGGTTTACAACGGCAAGTGCAAATACAATCAGAAGAACAATATCCTGATGAGCATGACCAGTCAGATTCTTGATCTGGTGTATACAGAAAAAGTACGCGAAGAAGAAGGCGGCACATACGGAGTATACGTAGGCGGCAGTCTTTCCAAATATCCGAAAGAGACAGCACTCCTGCAGATTATCTTCGACACGGCTCCCGAGAAGAAGGACAAGCTGATGGAGATAATCTTTGCCGAAGCAGAGAATCTTGCCAAAGCGGGCCCGTCGGATGCCAACCTCAAAAAGGTAAAAGAATACATGTTGAAGAAACATAGCGAAGACCTGAAAGAAAACAGATTCTGGCTGGGCAGCATCGACGAATATCTCTTCACCGGAGTGGATATGATGAAGGACTATGAGAATCTGGTCAACAGCATCACGGCAAAAGATATCCGGAAATTTACCGATGATTTGCTGAAGCAGAAAAATGAAGTAGAAGTTACGATGGTTAGCCCTGAAAAGAAATGATACTTTTTAACGAATTGCGCAAACACGGCAAGCTGGCTGCCAAACGGCATCCGATGTATGATAAAAACCGGTTCGGGAAATACGCCATGTACGCCATGGCGGTTTTCTGGGCAGGGTATCTGATCTTCTTCGGAACCACTTTTGCCTTTGCACTCGACACGAACAGCATGGAGCCATACCACCTCATGAACAGTGGTCTGGTATTTGTCCTTGCACTCGATTTCATATTGCGCTTTCCGCTACAAAAGACTCCGACACAGGAGGTAAAGCCTTACCTCCTGATGCCGGTCAGGCGGAACAGAGTCATCGATTTCCTGTTAATCCGCTCCGGAATGAGCAGCTACAACCTTATTTGGCTCTTCATGTTCGCACCTTTTGCCATCATCACCGTCTCGAAATTCTTCGGGCTTTGGGGAGTCCTCACCTACTGTGCCGGCATCTGGTTGCTAATGGTTTTCAACAACTATTGGTTCCTGTTGTGCCGTACACTAATCAGTGAACGGATCTGGTGGGTACTGTTGCCTTTGATCGTGTACGGAGGCATTGCCGCCGCCATTTTTATTCCCGAAGACAAGAGCATCGTTGCCAACTTCTTCATCGATCTGGGCGAAGGATATATCGAAGGAAATCCATTGGCTTTCATCGGTACGTTAGCGGCAATCGCGGTCATGTGGCTCATCAACCGGAAGCTGATGGCAGGCTTGGTGTATGCAGAGCTGAACAAAGTGGAAGACACGAAAGTCCGTGTTTCTGAATACAAGTTCTTCGAGAAGTATGGAGAAGTAGGCGAATACATGCGTTTGGAACTGAAAATGCTGCTGCGCAACAAAGTCTGCAAGAACTCGCTCCGAATGGGTATTCTGGTCGTGGTAGCTTTCAGCCTGTTGCTGAGTTTCACCGAAGTATATGACGGCACAGGTATGAAAAACTTCATTACGGTCTACAACTTCGCCATTTTCGGGATTCTCTTCCTGTTGCAGATTATGAGTTACGAAGGCAATTACATCGACGGGCTTATGAGCCGCAAAGAGTCTATCTATACACTGCTCCGTGCCAAATACATACTCTACAGCATCGGCATCCTCATTCCTCTCATATTGATGATACCGGCCATGGTCATGGGGAAAATCAGTGTACTGACTTCCATCTCATGGGCCGTGTTTACCATCGGCTGCATTTACTTCTGCCTGTTCCAACTCGCTGTCTACAACAACAAAACAATACCTCTGAATGCCAAAATCACCGGCCGGCAAAACTCCGGTACAGGATTGCAGAGCCTGGTCAGCGGCGCCACTTTCGGCATCCCGCTGCTGCTCTATGCCTTGCTCAAAATCTGGTTGGGGGAGACTGCTACTTCATGGGTATTGCTCGCTATCGGACTGGGATTCATACTCACTTCACGCATCTGGCTGAAGAATGTATACAACCGGCTCATGAAGCGCCGCTACAAAAACATGGAGGGGTTCAGAGACAGCAGGCAGTAGAGGGTTTATGGATTATGATAAATCCTTAACTCATCAATCATCAATCTTAATTCATCAATCATCAATATGATTACCATAAACAAACTTCAAAAGAACTTTGGCGAGAAAAGGGCTGTAGATATCGAGAGTTATATCATTAATCAGGGAGACATGCTTGGCCTGGTAGGTAACAACGGCGCCGGCAAGACCACCCTCTTTCGCCTGATGCTGGATTTGCTAAAGGCAGATGCGGGAAATGTAACGATCAATGATATAGACGTCAGCAAGAGTGAGGAATGGAAAAAGTTCACAGGGGCTTTCATCGACGACGGATTTCTGATAGACTACCTGACACCGGAAGAATATTTCTACTTCATCGGTAAAATGTATGGTCTGAAAAAAGAAGAGGTAGATGAACGTTTAAAGCCTTTCGAACGCTTCATGAACGGAGAGGTGACCGGACAGAAAAAACTAATCCGTAACTTCTCAGCAGGAAATAAGCAGAAAATCGGCATTATCTCGGCAATGCTCCATTATCCGCAACTGCTCATTCTGGACGAGCCGTTCAACTTCCTCGATCCGAGTTCACAATCCGTCATCAAGCATTTACTAAAAAAGTACAACGAAGAGCACAACGCTACGGTCATCATTTCCAGTCATAATCTGAATCACACGGTAGATGTATGTCCGCGTATCGCTCTGCTCGAGCACGGTATCATTCTTCGTGATATACGGAATGAAAACAACTCGGCCGAAAAAGAGCTCGAGGATTATTTCAATGTCGATGTGGATATGGATGTCGATGTCAATGTGGATGTCAATGTGGATGTCAATGTGGAAGAGTCCATAAACAACGATTCACTATGAGAAAGTGTTTAGGAACGCTCCTTTTATTTTGCGTCGCAATCAGTGCAAATGCACAGTTATTATGGAAAATATCCGGCAACGGACTGACAGAGCCTTCTTACATAATGGGAACGCATCATCTTGCTTCACTCAGTATCAAAGACAGTATCCAAGGGCTACAAGCTGCACTGGACCAGACCCGGCAGGTATACGGTGAATTGAAAATGAGCGAGATGCAGGATCAGACCAAAGCTGCTGCGTTAATGCAGAAATACATGACCACAGAAACGGATACGACTTTCAAATCGCTCTTCACCGATGAAGAATACGAGTTGATCAACAGATGTTCGAAAGAAAACCTAATGTTCGATATTGCTATGCTGCCCAAAGTCAAACCGGCTTTTCTCAGCAACAACCTGATGGTTATCCTTTACATGAAACATGTTGGCGGATTCAATCCGCAGGAGCAACTGGATGCCTATTTCCAGACACAAGCAACGGAAAAAGGGAAAAAGACAGAGGGGCTGGAGACAATGGATTTCCAACTGAACCTGCTCTACAACCGTTCTTCTCTTAAGCGCCAGGCCGAGACATTACTTTGTCTTATCAACAACATCGATGCAAACATCGAATTGACCCAAAAGCTCACTTTGGCTTACATGGCGCAAGACCTGACTGCCATGAAGAAAATCTCCGATGAAGAACTTTGCAGCATGAGTCCGCAGGAAAAAGCAAACATGATCGACAACCGAAACCGACAATGGGTAAAAGTCCTACCGGAAATCATGAAAGCAGCACCGACCTTTGTCGCTGTGGGCGCCTTACATCTGCTCGGAGAAAACGGAGTCCTGAACTTGTTGAAGCAACAGGGATATACGGTTGAACCGGTAAAATAATCAATTGTTCTTCAAAGCATAAAAACATGCTACATCTTTTCCTAAAGCGTAAATATTTAAGCCTTATGGAAAAGATGTAGCATCTTTTTTTGAAAGACGCTATATCTTTTTTCAAAAGACTTAAGTCTTTTTCCCGAAAGACACGACATCCCCCGAAATACGAATACGAAGTTCTTTCCTTTTCAAGCCGAATGTAACTTATTTTCTTTTTTTTA
>CAVCAX010000306.1:1941-6944 GCA_963599995.1 Coprobacillus sp. CAG:698 | reverse complement strand
GATATCATGTCCAGTCCCGGAACAATGGCACCGATAATACCACACTCCAACCCTGCATGAATCACTTTCACTGCCGGCTCCGTTCCAAATTGTTTCTTATAAGACTCTTTCATCGCATGCAGAATCGGAGAATTGATATCAGGCTGCCAACCGGAATACCCACCGGTCATCTCTACCTTCATACCTGCCATGGAGAAACAGCATTCAAGGCTGGTAGTAAGATATTCTTTCATGCTGTCGCTGGAGCTGCGGGCCAATATTTTAAATTCCGCCTTGCCATTGCCGATCACGATAATAGCCAGATTGGAAGAAGTCTCTACCGTATCGGGGATGGTCGGAATCATACGCATCACCCCATTCTGGCAAGCAAAAATCGCATCAATCAGATTGTCCTGAATCTCCTCGGGAACCTCTCCCTTTGGCATATCTACCCGTTCGGCTTTAAAACTGATCGGAGTTTCGATAGCCGAATATTCTTCATTGAACAGATCTTCGCAATACTTCACCAATCCCAACAACTCTTCTTCATTTTCTGCAGGAATAGTTATGACTGCCGATGCCTCACGGGGAATGGCATTACGCATATTTCCACCTTCCCAACTTGCCAGACGGGCTTCATAGCTTGCCACGGCCTCACGAATAAAACGTACCAACAGCTTATTGGCATTGGCACGTCCCTCACAGATTTCCAATCCGGAATGTCCGCCGCGCAATCCTTTCAGTGTCACTTTAACGGCAATATCACCCTCTTCCGGCTCTACCTCCTTGTACTCAAGCGTAGCCGTAACATCCATACCACCCGCACAACCGATATAAAGTTCTCCTTCCTCTTCCGAATCGAGATTCAACAGTATCTCTCCGTTCAACGTTCCCGGCTTCAAGCCAAAAGCGCCGTACATACCGGTTTCCTCGTCTTTCGTAATAAGAGCCTCCAACGGGCCGTGTTTCAGATCCTTGGATTCCAGTACAGCCATAATAGCAGCCACTCCCAATCCGTCATCGGCTCCCAAGGTAGTGCCTTTGGCCTTCACCCAATCACCGTCTATATAAGTTTCGATAGGATCTTTCTCAAAATCATGTGCCGTATCATTGTTCTTCTGAGGAACCATATCCATGTGTGCCTGCAAAATTACACCTTTACGGTTTTCCATGCCAGGCGTGGCCGGCTTACGGATAACGACATTTCCGGCTTCGTCTACGAATGATTCCAGTCCCAGATTTTTTCCGAAGTTAAGAAGAAACTCAGTTATCTTTTCCATGTGTCCCGACGGACGCGGAATCTGAGTCAATGAATAGAAGTGCTTCCACACGTTTTGTGGAGCTAAAGAGAGAATTGTGCTCATAACGAATCATTTTATTAGGTTCTTATTTCCGTTGTCTATTGGTAAGCGACAAAGCCGCCAAACCGTATATTCCCAACAAAGCTACTAAAAAGGTTTGAATTCCGTGCACAATCAAAGCAAATATTCCGGCATCCACCGCATTTACCCCATAAAGCACCATCATGGAAATAACGGCAAAGTGCCACGGCCCCGCTCCGTTGGGAGTAGGAACGACAACAGCGAACGTGCCGGCTGCAAACATGACCAACGCTGCCATAACTCCCAAATGTCCGGTAAATCCGAAGCAATAGAACGTGAGGTAGAAATGCAGGAAATAGCACAACCAGATCAGAACGGTATATAAGACAAACAGAGGGATATTCTTCACATTTCTCAAAGACATCACCCCTTCATACACATTAAAGACAATGCCTTTCACCCTCTCGAAAAAAGACAAGGCACGCATCAGGTAATAGAGAAGAACAACCACGCCGATAACACAAAACAGCACGACATAAAACCAGGCGGATGTCAACAGATGCATAACGGACGGAATCTTTGTTCCGGTCTCTTTGAAAAAGGAAAAGAAGACAGGCATCTGCAACAGGAAAGTAGTACCGGTGATAAGCGCCATGCACACGACATCGACCAAACGCTCCGTAACGACCGTACCCAAAGACTTCGTAAAAGAGATATCATCGTATTTGGCCAATACTCCGCAACGGGAGATCTCTCCGACACGGGGCAACACAAGATTGGCGGCATAAGAGACAAAGATGGCATTAACACAGTCACCGATTTTCGGGAAAGCCCCCAACGGCTCCAAAGTCATCTTCCATCGCCAGCCACGAATGACGTGACTAAGCACTCCGAATACCAATGAAAAGAGCATCCACCACCAGTTTACACCATGCAACAGTACATAGCCGGCTTTCGCAAAATCAAAATCACGATAGACCCAAAACAGGACAAAGCCTCCCAAAACCAATGGCAAAATAAGTTTCAGAGCCTTTTTTATTAGTTTATTCATCCTTAATTCTTAATTCTTCAAGTAAAAGAATTACCTTTGTCGACTGCAAAAGTAACCATTTAGTTGATAAATGAAATTAGTAAAGCCTAAAAAGTTTCTCGGACAGCATTTCCTGAAAGATCTCAAAGTAGCGCGGGATATTGCCGATACTGTCGATACGTTTCCAACTCTTCCTATCTTAGAGGTCGGTCCGGGAATGGGTGTGCTCACACAGTTCCTCGTAGAAAAGGGACGTCCGGTAAAAGTAGTCGAGGTGGACTATGAATCGGTGGCCTACTTACGCGAAGCCTATCCGTCACTGGAAGATTGCATCATAGAAGATGACTTCCTCAAAATGAACCTGCAACGCGTATTCAATGGCGGACAGTTTGTGCTGACAGGAAATTATCCTTATAATATATCCAGCCAGATTTTCTTCAAAATGCTGGAGAACAAAGATCTGATACCTTGCTGTACCGGCATGATCCAGAAAGAAGTGGCCGAACGCATAGCCGCAGGTCCCGGCAGCAAGACTTACGGCATCCTCAGTGTACTGATACAGGCCTGGTATCATGTCGAATATCTTTTTACGGTCAGCGAACATGTATTCAATCCGCCCCCCAAAGTAAAAAGTGCCGTAATACGTATGACGCGTAATGAAACCACCGAATTGGGCTGTAACGAAAAACTGTTCAAACAGGTAGTAAAGACCACTTTCAACCAACGCCGGAAAACATTGCGCAACTCCATCAAACCCATTTTGGGCAAAGAATGCCCACTGACGGAAGATGCATTATTTAATAAACGCCCGGAACAACTCTCTGTACAGGAATTTATTAACCTTACCAATCAAGTAGAAGAAACACTTAAAGCAACGAAACGAAATGAAGTGGAAGCAGTGGAATAAAGAAATAGGAAAAGAACAAGGAAGGATCGGACTGCTTTTTTCAATTCTATTCTGTCCTTGCTTATTTACACTATTTACTGCAACGAATTTACAGGAAGGATTAGGTGTCAAAATCGGATACTTGGCTTTCTATATCATTATTCTGATAGTTCCACTCACTTTTCTGAAAAGCAGAGCCTATTTTCTATTCGAGGGGGTGTTTGTACTGCTGGCTCCGCTGGAAATCATCCATTTGAAATTATTGGGCATGCCGGTAACGATGACCTTTATCGCTTCGGCGATGCAGACCGACTGGAAAGAATGTTTAGAGCTATTGTCCTCTTTCAAACTCGAGATTGTGATCACACTCCTGATATGGGCAATATATTTCACACAAACATTTAAGATAAAAAATGTATATCTGGGAAATAAACATCTCCGCATAGCTTCCATATCGGGCTTTGTGCTTTTAAACCTCATATTATTTGCATACATGTTCAAACTGACTGCAAGTAATGATGCCTTTTCGCTACGTGTATCCATCGCCTATAACAACACCACAAAAAAATACACAAAAATATTTCCGGTCAATTTCATTTTAGCATCTACCGATTATCTGAAAGACAGAGTAAAAATAGCCGAAATGAACAAGCAGTTGCAGAACTTCTCTTTTCAGGCCAAAAGCCTTTCCTCGCCTGATGAAAAAGAAATTTATGTTCTGATAATTGGGGAATCTGCACGCAGTGATCATTTCGCATTGAACGGATACCCCAAAGAAACGACTCCCAACCTAAGCAAGATCAACAGTCTGATCAGCTTTGAAGATGTTTATTCCACAGCCAATTATACTTTCAAGGCCATTCCTCTACTTATAAGCAGAGCCACTCCGGAAAACTTTCAGACTGCTTTTCAGGAAAAAGCCCTGCCGGAAGCATTTAAGGAATGTGGTTTCTTTACCGCATGGATAGCCAACCAGTCATTCAATGACCCTTACATTACACGCATTGCACAGAATCTGGACTACAATCATTTCGAGCTGGTTGATTTCGATTCGCAAAATAATTATGATGAGAAACTACTGCCTGAATTAGATAAAGTATTAGCGTCCGGCAAAAACAAATTGTTTATAGTCATACATACTTTGGGTAGTCATTTCAGATATAATTACCGCTATCCTGCAAGTTTCGCCAAATTCCAACCGGCGATACAGGAAAACTTTGACTACAATGAAATCGGGAAAGACAAAAAAGAATTATTTATCAATTCGTATGACAATTCAATATTATATACGGACTACATATTATCCGAAATAATAAAGAGAGTACAGAAGCAACAATGCGTTTCGGCTGTAACTTACATTTCAGATCACGCCGAAAACTTATATGATGATTCATTGGAAAAGAGAATGCATGGAACTTCACAGCCCTCCAAATACGAAGTACACATACCACTTATCATTTGGCTTTCAGATACATACAACGAGCGTCATCCCCAAGTGTATGAGATATTAAACAGGCACCGCTCTTCTTCCATAAGCAGTAGCAATCTGTTTCATACCATGATCGATATTGGAAACATAACATATCCCAACCATCATTCAAAATACAGTATCGCTTCTTTATGTTTCAAAGAAGATTCTATAAGGAGTGTACTAAAACCCGACGATACCATATTACATCTTCATTAATTATCAGATTATGGAAATGAACGAAGAATACATAGACAACGTCAGACAACTTATCGAGCAGAAAGATGCCGACAAGGTAAAAGAACTTCTTGTAGACCT
>CAVCAX010000306.1:0-1931 GCA_963599995.1 Coprobacillus sp. CAG:698 | reverse complement strand
TAGCAGAGTTGTGCAATGATCTCAACGCCGAGGAGGCACGTTTTGTCTACCGGTTGCTCGACAATGAAACAGCTGCCGATGTTTTAGTGGAAATGGATGAGGATGTCCGTAAGGAATTTCTCGAAATTCTGCCTTCGGAAACCATAGCCAAACGATTCGTCGATTATATGGATACGGATGACGCCGTAGACCTGATGCGCGAGCTCGACGAGGAGAAGCAGGAAGAGGTTCTCTCGCATATTGAAGACATAGAACAGGCCGGCGACATCGTAGACCTCTTGAAATACGATGAAGACACGGCCGGTGGTTTGATGGGTACGGAAATGGTGCTCGTCAATGAGAACTGGAGTATGCCGGAATGCCTGAAAGAGATGCGTCAACAAGCCGAAAAATTGGACGAGATCTATTATGTATATGTAATAGATGATGACGAACGGCTGCGCGGTATCTTTCCTCTAAAAAAAATGATCACCTCCCCTTCTGTGTCGAAAGTAAAACACGTGATGCAGAAAGACCCGATCTCCGTACACGTAGATACTCCGCTCGATGAAGTTGCTCAGATTATTGAGAAATATGACCTTGTTGCCATCCCTGTGCTGGATAGTATCGGACGTCTCGTGGGGCAAATCACCGTTGACGACGTGATGGACGAAGTCCGTGAACAATCGGAACGCGACTACCAGTTGGCTTCCGGTCTTTCGCAAGATGTAGAAACCGATGATAATGTCTTTCGGCAAACAACGGCACGGCTTCCGTGGCTGATCATCGGTATGCTGGGAGGTATCGGCAACTCCATGATATTGGGCAATTTTGATGCGACCTTTGCCGCACATCCGGAGATGGCTCTCTACATCCCGCTCATCGGCGGTACGGGAGGAAATGTAGGAACACAATCTTCTGCAATCGTCGTACAGGGATTGGCCAACAGTTCGCTCGATTCTAAAAATACATTTAAACAAGTTGCCAAAGAGGCAGTCGTGGCATTGATCAACGCGACCATCATCTCTTTATTAGTGTATACGTATAACTTCATCCGCTTTGGCGCCATGGCAACCGTAACCTACTCTGTCTCCATCAGCTTGTTTGCAGTAGTCATGTTCGCTTCCATTTTCGGTACGTTGGTCCCGATGACTCTTGAAAAACTGAAAATAGACCCGGCAATCGCCACCGGACCGTTTATTGCCATCACAAATGACATTATCGGCATGATGCTTTATATGGGAATCACTGTTTTATTGTCTTAAATAGAAGATAAATAAAAAAAAACAGGCAAAAAAGTATGAAGTAATCGTTTTATTTCATTAATTTGTGACCTAATGTAACAAAAGGACTTAAATCCTAATTTCCTAAAACGAATATACAATGATGGACTCTCATGACACTAACCAACCTTTGAATCAAGGGGAGTTAGAAGAAGAAAAGAAAACAGTTGAGGTTTCTGAGACAATAGCAGAAACTCCGGCTGAAGAAACTAATGCAGAAAAACAAGCTGAAACGACACCTCGCCTGACAACCAAAGAAGAAGTACTTGCGAGACTGAAAGAACTTGCCTTGAATGCAGAAAGCGCCGGTAAGCAAGAATTGGACAGTTTGAAACAAAGTTTTTATAAACTCCACAATGCCGAACTGGAAGCAGCAAAAAAACAATTCATTGAGAACGGCGGCTCAGAAGAAGACTACGTACCACAAAACGATGCGATAGAAGAAGAGTTCAAGAATGTAATGGCCGTTATCAAGGAAAAGAGAAGCGCACAAATGGCCGAGCTGGAAAGACAAAAGGAAGAGAATCTGCAAATCAAACTTTCAATCATTGAAGAACTGAAAGAATTGGTGGAATCGCCTGATGACGCCAACAAATCATATACGGAATTCAAGAAGCTTCAACAACAATGGAACGACACAAAACTGATTCCGCAGGCTAAGGCCAACGA
>CAVCAX010000305.1:0-10319 GCA_963599995.1 Coprobacillus sp. CAG:698 | reverse complement strand
GCCTTTATCAGTCCTAATACTTCTTGTTTGCCGGTGCTGTTGAACATATCCTTGTGATAGTCGTTTTCTTCCAGAATGTCTATTAAATAACTCTCTTCAGCATCTCCGGGAGATACATATTTCTTGTTTTCGGGAGATAGGGGAGCTTCTACATTGACCAATGCTGCGTAAGCCTTGTCATCGGTCAGGTTGAGGTTACCCGAAACATGGGTACTCCCTCCGTGGCAGGCAATGCAACTGTTTTCAAAAACCTGCTTCTGTATCCGGTTGAAGCTTGCCAGATTCAAGTTTTCAATTGGAAGCGTTATATTCTCCATCGAGTTGTCGACCGGGTAAGAGTAATATGAATAGATCAGGCTCTGTCCGTTACTGATAACGGCCAGGTCTATACTTTTGGTATTCTCTTTCAGGTTGTTCAACCGGATGGTTACCTTTTGATCACTTTTAGACGGCTTGTTGATCCGTTTGGTCAGTGTGACCGTTGAACCGTCTTCTCCGATGGCTGCCAGTGAAAGATAATTCTTTTTGGGCCATGCACCCAGTCCGTCGAAGGTGAGGGTTACAGTGGCTGTCCGGCCTGAATCCACAGTGTCATCGGGGTATATCTTTCCTTCGTCGCAAGAGATGATGAATAATGCGGCAAGGAGGTATAAACCGTTTCTTATGTTTAAAATAGAATTCATTGTTCTTGTTTAGAAAGTAAATTGCAACATGGCAGTGGCGTTATGGCGGGCAAGACCGATACCGGCTTCATCGCGGTCATTCTGCGAATTGTCTCCCGTACGTCCCATATATTGGTACATCACTTGTAATTTCAGGTTGTTTCCGAAGAAGTAATAGTTCACACCTACGGCAGGCATGTTCAGCAGTCCGCCGGTATCCAGTCCGTTACGGTCCATGAAGTCATAGCGTAATGCACCTTGCAGTTTGGGGGTGATGAAATATCCGGCCTGTACATATCCACCCCAGAAGTTCATGTCATCGGATTTGTCCTGGATTTTAGTGAAATGCATGTTCATGTAATAGGCTTCGGCTGCCAGGTAGAAGCGGTTTTTCATCATGGCAAATTCTGCTCCGACCCGCAGATCGCTACTGCTCTTGGATTCTGCCTCGGCATTGTAGGACGCTGATACACCGACCAACATCTTATCGCTTTTCAGATTGTTGGGGTCACCTTGCGAAGCAGGCATCTCCCCTTTGGGCATATAGGCAAAACGTCCGGAATAGAGTAAGGCCGGCAGCCATTTGTGGTCGTCACACATGGTTTTGGAGGCTACGTTTACATCTGCACCCGTGCCGTTGAATATACCTACCTGATAATTCCATTTGCCTTGGATCAATCCGTGCAGCTGTATACCTAAATCGAAACCCGTTGCGAAATTAGGGTTGACGTAGGGAAGGTCGTAGGGAAGAACGACTGTTGCCGTACTGGAAGTAGGAAGCACCGGGAACAGGGTTTCGCCCAATGTGCTGAGGTATGCGTGCATGAAAGGTGTTTTGAATTTACCTACACGGACACGGAGAGACTCCTTCATGGCAATGTCGAACCAGGCTTGCTGCAACAGGGCGCCGCCGCTTTTGGCTGCATTTATAGAAAGGTTGAATGTCACTTTCCCGAATGCTTTTCCGGTAAATCCCAATATGGCGTTGGGAATGGCAAAGCCGGTGTTGGCGATGTTGTCGGCATAAGGAGTTTCGAGGCCGAGGTCATCGTATCGGTTGAAACAGGCACTGGCCTGTACCAATGCGTATGGTTTGAAGAGGAAATCACCGGCTTTGGTACTGAAAGAAAATCCTTTTTTCCCAGCCAGAGATACCACATCGTTTTCTACATATTTATCGTCTACTTCCTGTGCAGACAAGTGTGTGGATGTCAAGGTCAGCAATCCGCATAAAGCGGCTGTAATTGTATGCTTTTTCATTTGTTGTTGTTTTTATCAGATTATAAACTTTCAATGAATGTGATGAGTGCGGCACGCTCTTCTTTGCTCATCCGTGAGAAAAGAGTGCGTGAGGCGGCACCTTCACCACCGTGCCACATGATAGCTTCCGTCAGGTTACGGGCGCGTCCGTCGTGCAGGAAATAGGTATGTCCGTTGACAGTCTTCTGCAGTCCGATGCCCCATAGCGGAGTGGTTCTCCACTCGTATCCGGTAGCCAGTCCGCTGGTATAGTCGTCATTCAGTCCCGTTCCCATGTCATGCAGTAAGAAATCGGAGTAGGGATGTATCGTTTGACTGCCCAACCAGGGTAGCTGTGTGTTGTTCAGAAGCTTGGAGCCTCTTGGACGGGTGTGCAATGTAGTGACATGGCATAAGTGGCATTTTGCCTGGTGGAAGAGCTGTTCACCTTTCTGTACGGTTTCGTCTGTGACGTTACGCCGTGCAGGTACGCCCAAAGCCTGCATGTAGAGATCTACATTTTCCATGTCTTCGGTAGATACCTGAATTCCGTAATTGGCAAATCCCATCATCTGGCCCTGACCTTCACAGACTTCGTGAGGGTAACGGTCGTTGGTCACTCCTAAGTCCGATGAGAATCCGAGCTCTACGGTAAGGTCGGCATGCTGTGCTTTGTTGCCCGATAACCCGATCTGCTTTACACCCTTCTCTGTGATGTAGTTCAGGCGTCCGCTGATACCGTATTCGGGGTAATTGCTTTTGGCTGCCACTTTTTTCAGCTCGTCAAGGTCGAGCGCCATCATCTGGCCCATCCCGACATGGCGTAGGGGCTGACGTACGCTGATACGCAGATCTTCCGGGCGGATGCTGTCGGCATACCATTGGTAGATTTCATAATGCGGGGTCATCAGTTCGTACTCTTCACCATCCGGAAAATGGAACTTCTGTGTTGTCGTGGTAATTTTTACTTTACCTTCCGCCTTTACGCCATAGATGGACTGGTCGTGTAGCACACGTCCGTATTCAGGGAAGTATCCTCCGGTCTTGCGGCTGATATACACCAGCATAGACGAAAAACCGTTGCCCGAACCGCCGTCGGCAAGAGCCGGTTTGGAACGGCCGGTGCTTTTGTGGCAACTTCCGCAGGAATATCCTGCATATACCGGTCCCAATCCTCCGCCTGTATTGTTGCCCGGTCCGCGCGAACCGTCATACAGACCGTCTCCTTTGTTGAAACGTGTCAGCAAATCTCCGGTAACCCAGTCGGCATTCGTGTCGTAGGCATCCGGTGATGACGAGAATATGGTAGAATATCCGGCAGACAGTTCGGCCGGAAGTGCCGGTTCACCGTTAGGTTTCAGTATAAGCTTATCATCAAGTTGATTGTCACAACTCTGTAGTGTATAACTTATCAACGTGCCAAAGAGGATGCAGGTCCCAGTCAGGCTCCTACATCCCCTAAGGGAACTGATAGCTTTATTCTTTAGGGAAATGAATAAGCTAAATTTCATATTGTATGTATTTCGTTCATGTCATTAATTGGATGCCAGTTTTTGTCTTACGATTCCCAGACCGGTGTTCAGATAAGCGCAGGCATTTTGTGCTTTTTTGATCTCTACGCTTGCGCCCAGATTGTTACGGAAGGGTTTGGGAATATCGTTGATGGCGTCCATGGTGTCTTCTATCTGCTGGCGAATCAACTCATCGAGTGTCGGGTTTATGATTTTAACGAGTGCTGAAAGGCTTTCTGCTTCGTTGTATTCACCATTGCGTCCGCCCAGGTAGCAGTTTTTGATGCTGACGATGTTGTCTACATAGTCAGTCAGTGAGTTCCAGCTGTACCATGACTCTACTGCAAGCACACCACCTTCTTTGTCACCGCTGTTCCAAGCATCTACAGGATCGGCGATTTTGGCAGTACCTACTTCGTTGGCAATTGCAGCCATACCGTTGGTTTCATTCAACATGGTTTCGATAGATACATAGACGCTGCTGAGACCGTATGTGCCGTCATGTGCTTTCATGGCAGCTCCGTATGCTGTAGGAAGGTCTTCGTCTCCGGGAAGTCCGGTACTCCAACCGTTGCGCATGTTGGTGACATCAGAGAGCATACGGGTTACTACTTTCTGCAGATAAGTTTTCATGTTGCTGGTGTAATCGGCTACATCGCGTGGATCACCTTCATTGAAAAGCAGGTATTCGGCAGTATGGAAACCACGTAAGTTCTGTGGAGGATTGACAGCGCTTTCATCTTCATCTACATCCCCTTCGATGGCTCCCCAGTTACCTGTTTCCAGAATCTGGTCTATACCTTCTTTGTCGAGAGGCCAGCTGTCCAAACTCGGGTCATAGCTTTTTTTGTCGGCAGCGCCATACAGGAATGCTTCACTTTCTTCCCAAGGCTTACGGGCATCTCTCCATGCATCGCAAGCATTCTCGAGGTCGTTTTTACTTCCGCTTGTAACGAATTTGTCGACAGCCGTTTTCAAGAGAGTCATTCTTCTTACTAATTCATCATAAGTAGGTATGGCTACATTATCGACAAAGTTGGCTATTGCTGCATCCATTTGCTCAGCAGTAGGCGTTTCTCCGGTATCTGCCGGAAGATTGGCAAACGGATTGACTGTGATATCTTCTTTCTTAGAATCTTCATTACAGGAGGTTAGTCCCAAAGTGAATCCCATCAACAGGATTGGCAATAAATTTCTCTTTTTCATTTTATTTTAATTTGTGATTTGATATTATACTTTTTTGAATTCGGGGCAGACGCTTACTTCTTGACGAACCAGCCGATGTAAGCAATACCTACCGATACCGTGTTTTCGCTGTTGTATTTTCCCCATGCCAGCCGGCGGTTGGAGTAATCGGCTTTTATGACAAGATTGGGGAGCGCATAGTAGTTAAATCCTGCGGTGATAACCGAAGACTGGAAACGCTTGTCGGCCAATTGACTGCTCGATTCTACTTTCTCCATCGGGTTATAGTATTCGTAGCGTGCAAACGGATAGATCCGCGGTGCCTTGGAACCCCAGAAAGAACCGATGTTATATCCGGCTTCAGCTGCATAGCTGACTGCATTTTTGGCAACGGTTGTGTTCGGGTAACCGGAAGCACCGGATGAACTGTTGTTGATGGTACTAAGTGCCGCACTTGCTCCCAGTTGTCCGTATACGGCATTGGCACGTACGATAAGGTTGTTTTTCGGACTTTTGTATTGCATGTCGGCGGTAAGTATGGTTACCGGAAAATCATATTCGTTGTTACGGTCCGGTTTGGTTCCGTTTTTCGCTGTTTTGTTAAAATAAGCTGAGACTCCTACACGTAAGCCTTTTGCTCCGTTGTAGTTGATACGTCCTACGAAAGCCGGACTTGTGAAATTGCTGATTTCGAAAGCGCCCTGTTTTCCGTTGGCAATCCAGTCTTCGCTTCGGAATCCTTGCGGGTCGAGACCGTTTACGATTTGAAACTCATAATCGAACTTTCCTACTTCTCCGAAAATAGCCACACCAGTATCATGCCAGGTAGACGGTAGGATAGTAGTTTCACCTTCCGGACGGTATACTCCGAAGAAATTGATCGGCTCATGATGGGTATTGGTCAATCCCACCGGTACAATCATGTGTCCGAAACGGACATTGATGTATTTATTGATCAGGCGTGTGATGTGGAACTGTTCGAGAGCCACTTCTCCTCCTTTTTCAATTTCGGTCTCATATTCTCCGTTTTCTTCGAACCATTCTATTTCACGGGCAGTTCCCGTACCTCCGTATTCGAATTCAATTTCCGAACCGAGTATCCACTTGGGAGAAAATTTGTAGTCGAAGGCCAGTACAAAACGAGGAATGGAGATTTCACCTCTGTTTCTTTTCTGAGAACCACTGGAATGTTTAAAACGATTGAAATCATAATCTTTGTAGCTTGCCGCCATTTCACCGTATCCGCCAAAACGGAACTTGCTGTATTCTTCTGTATATGAACTCTTTTCTTCTTGAGCAGAGCCTTTGTCCTGTGCCGTGGCTTTACCGAATGACAACAGGAAACAGAGAACAAATAAACTTGTTAATTTTCTCATGTTTTATATAATTTTTTGTGACTGCAAAGATAGAGGTGAACCAAAGGGTGGGCAATACCCATAAATAGTGAATCTTTGTGCAAGTTTCAATATTTGTAGGTAGATGTTGGTAATTGTTAAAGACAGAATGCTGATAATAAAAAAGCCGTTCCCCCCTAATGGAACGGCTTCGCACTAAAAAAGACATACAACAAAGCTAACATATATAAAACTGCGTCAAACGGCAGTCTTAATGCTCTCTTTTTTTCCGCAATAACGCTTGCATTGCTGGCAGATATCATATCCTAACATCGCTCCTAAAATAAAATCCTCCTCAGGAGTCAGCTGGTTCAGTGGGCGGGTGATGATGTGGCGTACCGCCTCCATGCACTCCGGTTTGCCGAAGAACAGGTTGATCTTGTTCGTCCCTACTTCCTGAGTAGTATAGCTGATTTTTTGACTTTCAAGGCGTTGTATGGCAAAATCTCTATATTCACGGTTCATTGTGTAGAGCACCATGTTGCGAACTCCCTTTTTAAACTCGTAAATGTGATTCAGGAAAATCCGGACTTCGCCGGGAATGATTCTTTCAGTGGCCATAATGCAAGATTGTGATAATCGGTTTTTTAGTTTATTTCTTTTTTAAGTCTTTCTACCCATTGTTCGATACGCTGGTCGGTTTTGCTGTCTTCATTCACTTCATCGATGGGAAGTCCGACGAACTTACCGTTTACTACCGATACAGATGAATCGAATGTGTATCCGGCCGTATCCGTTATACCTACAAATGTGCAACCTGTATCCTTCAATTCCTCATACAAGACACCGATGCCGTCACAAAACGTATCGCTGTACGAATCGGAGTCGCCGCAACCGAACAGAGCGACAAATTTGTGGGAAAGGTCTGCTTTCTTCAGAACTTTCACGCCATCATACCAATCGTCCTGCAATTCACCGGAACCCCACGTGGAAGTACCCAGCACCAACACATCGTATTCTTTTACCAATGCCTCAGTCAGTGTCGAAGCATCGTGAATATCTCCTTGAGGAACATTCAGCTTTTCTGCAATTCTGCGAGCTACATCCTCTGTGGTTCCTGTTGTTGAACCGTAAAAAACACCAATCTTACTCATTTTCAATTTCTTTTTTTTATGATGATGCAAAGATAGGGGTGGAAGAGGAAATGTGAAATCCCCATTTATAATGGAATAACGTATGGGTTATCATTATAAATGGGGATAAAATGAAACAGCGTCGGAATGATGGCAGGCCGACACACCTTATTATATATGCAATTAATGGTGGAACAGGCGGATACCTGTGAATGCCATGGCAATATTGTATTTATCGCATGTTTCGATAACGTGGTCATCGCGTACGGAGCCGCCCGGTTGTGCGATGTAGCTTACTCCGCTCTTGTGGGCGCGTTCGATGTTGTCGCCAAAGGGGAAGAATGCGTCCGAACCCAGAGACACGCTGCTCTGTGTATCCAGCCATTCACGCTTTTCTTCACGAGTCAGCACTTCGGGCTTTTCTGTGAAGAACTGTTCCCATGCTCCGTCTGCCAATACATCCATGTAGTCGTCGGAGATGTAAATGTCGATCGTATTGTCGCGGTCGGCACGGCGGATTTTCTCTTTCCAGGGGAGATTCATCACTTTGGGATGTTGGCGCAGGTACCAGATGTCGGCTTTGTTTCCGGCAAGGCGGGTACAGTGGATGCGTGATTGCTGCCCGGCACCGATGCCGATTGCCTGTCCGTCTTTGGCATAGCATACCGAATTGGACTGTGTATACTTCAAGGTGATGAGGGCGATGAGCAGATCGCGTTTGGCTTCGGCAGGAATTTCCTGATTGCGGGTAGGCATCTCTTTCAACAGGGCTTCATTGATTTTCAGCTCATTGCGTCCCTGTTCGAAAGTAATTCCGAAAACGTCTTTGTGTTCGATGGGAGCGGGACGGTATGCCGGATCCATTTTGATGACATTGTAGGTTCCTTTGCGTTTGTTACGTAAGATCTCCAGTGCTTCGGGGGTGTAATCGGGAGCAATGATGCCATCGGATACTTCCCGGTTGATAAGGCGGGCCGTCTCTACGTCGCAGGTGTCGGATAAGGCGATGAAATCACCGTAAGACGACATGCGGTCTGCACCACGGGCGCGGGCGTATGCGGTGGCCAAAGGTGAAAGAGGAAGATCGTCTACGAAATAAATCTTTTTAAGCGTCTCGCTCATTTCAATTGCTACGGCGGCACCTGCCGGACTGACATGCTTGAAAGATGCGGCAGCCGGAAGTCCGGTGGCTTCTTTCAGTTCTTGTACTAACTGCCAGCTGTTGAATGCGTCCAGCAGGTTGATGTATCCGGGGCGTCCGTTTAATACTTCGATAGGCAGTTCGCCTTCTTTCATGAAGATACGGGCAGGTTTTTGATTGGGGTTACAGCCGTATTTCAGTGCTAATTCGTTTGCCATGAGAGTGAATTTGAATAATGGTTTATAATTATAACTTGTCAGTTGAATGCAAAATTACTAAAAAATGGCGATTGACGGACGGCTATACTTGGAAACTGTTTTGTTTTTTACGGAATTTCTTCTTTTCTGTTTATTCCGGGGATTCTTCAACTCTCTTTTCAGGGGAATCTGTTTGCCGCATTGCCTTTATCATATAGCCTGTTCTGCTCCTGAAAACAAAACAGCAGGCGAACAAGATATATGGCTGAAGAAATTCCGGACAAGGGTCGGGATAACTCTCTTGGCAGTAAATAATAATTTATAAACAGCGATCTGAAATCCGTAAATTGGTAAAATACCTATTAAAGTTGGTGAAATACCTATTATTGGGGATTGCGCGCGCGAAAAAATATCCGTTTCTTTGCACTTGTAATACATAATAGGTATAAAATGGATAGATTACAAAAGTACAAGCCCTCTGATAAAATGATTGATCTTATCAGTGATAATTACTCCTTATTACTGGTTTTAAGTCGTTTTGGGCTTTCGTTGGGTTTCGGTGATAAGACGGTGAAGGAAGTTTGCGAGATGAATGGAGTGGATTGCCGTACCTTTCTTGTTGTAGTGAATTTCATGGCCGAGGGTTTTTCACGCATGGATGGAGAGACGGACGAACTGTCTATCCCGACATTGGTCGACTATTTGCGTCAGGCCCACATCTATTTTCTCGATTTTTGTCTGCCCGCCATTCGGCGTAAGCTGTTGGAAGCCATTGACTGTTCGGCAAATGACGTTTCTTTTCTTATATTGAAATTTTTCGACGAGTATATGCGTGAAGTACGCAAGCACATGGAATACGAAGAAAAAACCGTGTTCAAGTATGTAGATGCTTTGCTTAAGAACAAGGCACCTAAGAATTATCAGATCAGTACTTTCTCGAAACATCACGATCAGGTGGGAGAGAAGTTGACGGAACTGAAAAACATCATCATTAAATACTGTCCGGCCAAGGCGAATACAAATTTGCTTAATGCCGTCCTGTTTGATATTTATGCTTGCGAGGAGGGACTTGAGTCACATTGTAAGGTAGAAGATTATATATTTGTCCCTGCTATTCTGAGTTTGGAAAGGAGGATAATGGATCATGAAAAATGATGAAACAATCCGGGTAGCTGTTGCCGAGAATTCTGTGATTATCCGTAGCGGACTTACTTTGGCATTGAAACGTTTGCCCAATTTGAGAATTCAGCCGGTAGAGATTCTGTCTGTCGAAGCTCTGCATGATTGCCTGCGTACGCAATATCCCGATATATTGGTTGTGAATCCTACATTCGGCGATTATTTTGATGTAGCTCGTTTTCGTGAAGAGACTGCCGGTAAAGGTATTCGGGTCGTAGCGTTGGCGAGTTCGTTTATCGATGCGGCGTTATTGAGTAAATACGATGATTCCATTTCTATTTTTGATGATTTGGAAACACTCTCCAATAAGATTGTCCGTTTGCAGAATATCGCACCCGATAATGAAGGAGACGAACAGGAAACTCTTAGCCAGCGAGAGAAAGAAATCGTAATTTGCGTAGTAAAGGGAATGACGAATAAGGAGATAGCGGAGAAGCTGTTTTTGTCTATCCATACCGTCATTACTCATCGCAGGAATATCAGTAAGAAACTGCAGATACACAGTGCGGCCGGTTTGACGATCTATGCTATTGTGAATAAACTGGTTGAACTGAGTGACGTGAAGGATTTATAACCATAAAATTGTGTTATAAAATACAAAACCGTTTGCGGACACGAGAAGAAATCTATATCTTTGCAATACAATTGGGAAATTGCTATTAGTTTTGAAGGTAAAAAAATAAAAGGTATTAGATTTAAGGTATTAGATAAAACTTCAATAGGTATAAAACATAAATG
>CAVCAX010000304.1:0-3081 GCA_963599995.1 Coprobacillus sp. CAG:698 | reverse complement strand
TCATGCGTCAAAGATAGCCATTTTAACTAATTCCCCCAAGTTTTCAAACTGAGCCCTAATTCCCCCAAGTTTTCAAACTGAGTCCAAACTGCGCCCTTTTAGTGCGTCTTATAGAAAGAGAAAACCCTAATAATCGAATGATTATTAGGGTTCCTAAGTACCCAGACCCGGGGTCGAACCGGGATGGAAGTGAATCCACTGGTGTTTGAGACCAGCGCGTCTACCGATTCCGCCATCTGGGCATTGGTTTCAAATGCGGTGCAAAGATACGCCTTTTTTCTAAACCTGCAAACGTTTTAATAAAAAAAAGAAAGAAAAGATATAAAACATTCTCTAAAAGCTTCCCTGTTAAAGGAATATATTGTACATTAGCAGAAACTTTTAAAACAGTCTATAACATGACAAGTAAAGATAATTATTGTGTAATTATGGGAGGCGGTATTGGCAGCCGCTTCTGGCCATTCAGCCGTAAAACACTTCCAAAACAATTCCTGGATTTCTTCGGTACGGGGCGTTCTTTATTGCAACAGACTTTCGACCGCTTCAATAAAGTGATCCCCATGGAAAATATATTCATTGTAACCAACGCAATATATTCAGATCTTGTAAAAGAGCAACTTCCGGAATTGAATCCGGAGCAAATTTTATTGGAACCGGCAAGAAGAAATACAGCTCCTTGTATCGCTTGGGCAGCATATCACATCCGTGCGTTAAACCCAAATGCCAATATTGTAGTAGCCCCTTCGGATCATTTAATATTAAAAGAGGGAGAATTTCTGGAAGCAATTGAAAAAGGACTCGATTTCGTCTCCCATTCTGACAAACTGCTCACATTGGGAATCAAGCCTAATCGCCCGGAAACAGGCTATGGATACATTCAGATAGCCGAACAGGAGGGTGATAATTTCTACAAAGTGAAAACATTTACGGAAAAGCCGGAACTCGAACTTGCAAAAGTCTTTGTAGAAAGCGGTGAATTTTATTGGAACTCCGGATTATTCATGTGGAATGTCAATACCATCATCAAAGCGGGTGAAACACTACTGCCGGAACTTGCCTCCAAACTGGCTGCCGGAAAAGACCTTTACGGAACACCGGGAGAAAAAGCATTCATTGAAGAAAACTTCCCCGCTTGCCCCAATGTATCGATCGATTTCGGTATAATGGAAAAAGCCGAAAACGTATACGTCTCTCTCGGAGACTTCGGATGGTCGGACTTAGGAACCTGGGGATCTCTTTATGACCTTTCCCCTAAAGACGAAAACGGGAATGTCACTCTAAAGTGCGATTCGCTGATATACAACGGCAAAGACAACATTGTCGTACTGCCCCAAGGGAAGTTAGCTGTCATCGAAGGTCTTGAAGGTTTTTTGGTTGCAGAATCAGATAACGTATTGCTCATTTGCAAAAAAGACGAAGAACATGCTATACGCAAATACGTAAATGATGCACAAATAAAACTGGGAGACGATTATATTTAGACGAAAATAAAATCAACAAAAGAGCATCAAAACATCTAAGACCTAAAAAAAAGTATTAAAAGGTCTCTTTTTAACAGAAAGGGTGTGTCAAAATGGACAAGACTTAGAAGTCACCCCTGCCACAAATGCTTGTAGTAGAGGTGGGGTCTTTGAAAAGGAGATTTCGACACACCCTCTTCTATATTTCAGGCCTTCTGAGTTTACCTTATTTTGTTAATAAGAGAGTTTTGGCACACTCTTATTTTATCATTGCAATCATTCATTTCACATTTCTCCAAAGATATCAGTTTTATAACAACTATTTCTTTATATTTGCCGTCAAGAGTCTGTTTTAATTTTGCTCAGCATTATTTTAAGAGGAAAATTTAAACAGGCTCTTCTATTTTTATTACCATTTCATTTATTCGCCAATAAGAAAACAATCAATTAGAATGAACAGAACTCTTCAAACGTCTTCCCGACTGGATGTAGTAGATGCACTCCGCGGTTTTGCCTTATTAGCAATTGTATTATTACACAATTTAGAACATTACAACATTTACTTCATCCCCGACTCTCAACCGGAATGGTTACAAATTATAGACAAAGGCGTGTGGGATACATTGTTCTTCTTATTTGCCGGAAAAGCATACGCTACGTTCTCACTTCTATTCGGATTCAGTTTCTACATTCAATACCATAATGCAGAGAAACAAGGAACAGACTTCCGGGGACGTTTTGCCTGGCGAATGGTTCTACTATTCTTATTCGCCCAACTTCATGCATTATTCTACAATGGAGATATTCTCGTCCTCTATTCAATTGTGGGGTTCACCTTGATTCCCGTTTGCAAATTGAAGAACAAAACTGTATTCTGGATTGCATTGATCCTACTGCTACAACCATTTGAATGGGGACGGATGCTTTATGCAATATGCCATCCCGACTATGTGATCAACGGAAACAAATTCATGCCTTACGCCTTACTTGCCACAGAAGTGACAAGCCACGGTACATTTCCGGAGGTACTGAACAATAATATATGGAACGGGCAATTATACAGCAATATCTGGCAGGTAGAAAACGGCCGTCTGTTCCAGACTGCCGCCTTGTTTATATTTGGCATGTTACTGGGACGCATGAAATATTTCGTCAAAAACGATGCCTCCATCAGAACTTGGAAACACATCTTAAGACTATCGGTTATCGCCTTTATCCCACTGTATATCCTACGCACGTTTGTGCCGGAATATATCAGTAATCCTTCCATACAGACACCTTACAACATCATCATCTCATCGTTAGCCAACTTTTCCTTTATGACTATCCTGGTGTCAATCTTTACGCTGCTATGGTTCAAAAGGGGAAATGGATATAAGTGGCAACAAATCATCATTCCATACGGACGTATGAGCCTGACAAATTATATATCCCAATCCGTTATAGGCACCTGCATCTATTACGGTTTCGGCTTAGGGCTTTACTCATCTACCGGAGCAACGGCAACTTTATTCATCGGACTCTTCATTTTTATAATCCAACTGATATTCAGCTATTATTGGCTGTCCCTGCACAAACAAGGTCCGTTGGAATTCTTATGGAGAAAAGGTACATGGATAAA
>CAVCAX010000303.1:0-5535 GCA_963599995.1 Coprobacillus sp. CAG:698 | reverse complement strand
GCTGAAAGAGCTGATTCCGAGACAGCAGTTTGAGATTGCCATTCAGGCGGCTATCGGTGCCAAGATTATTGCCCGTGAAACGATTAAGGCCGTTCGTAAGGATGTGACGGCTAAGTGTTACGGAGGAGATATCAGCCGTAAACGAAAGCTGCTTGAGAAACAGAAAAGAGGAAAGAAGCGTATGAAGCAGATCGGTAATGTGGAAGTGCCTCAAAAAGCGTTCCTTGCCGTGCTGAAGCTTGATTAAACCTTTTTCTTCTTGCAGAAAGGATCCTGAATAAATGCCGTTGCAGATAGTTTTGGGTACATTGGGCAATTGCCGTTTGTCAGCAGAACTTTTCCGGGCGATTGCTTTAACCGTTGCTCTGCTTATTCCGGTTTTTACAAAAGTGTTAACCCATTAAAACACATATACCATGACTATCTTGCGAACAATGAGACACTTCTCGTCCATGAATATTGCGGCGAGTATTTTGCTGTTTCTGACAGCGATTGCTGCTGCTGTTATTGCCAATTCTCCGGTAGCTCCTGTCTATCAGGAGTTTCTGTTGCATGAACTTCATTTACGGATTGGTAATTTCAATCTGCTTTCTCATGGAGGTCAGAATCTGACTATGATCGAATTCATTAACGACGGATTGATGACTGTCTTCTTTCTGTTGGTGGGATTGGAGATAAAGCGGGAATTACTGGTTGGTGAGTTGTCTTCTTTCCGGAAAGCGGCATTGCCGTTTATCGCTGCTTGCGGCGGTATGTTGTTACCTGTTCTGGTCTATTCGTTTGTTTGCATGCCGGGTACTCCGGGCGGACAGGGGCTTGCCATACCGATGGCTACGGATATTGCTTTCTCGCTGGGAGTGTTGAGCCTGTTGGGGAAGCGCGTGCCGTTGAGTCTGAAGATATTCCTGACGGCTTTTGCTGTGGTCGATGACATTGGAGGCATTCTCGTTATTGCCGTGTTTTATAGTTCTCATGTGTCTTATGGATATTTGTTAGCAGCTACTTTACTTTTAATCTTGCTTTATTTCATCGGCAAGCGGTCGGTTACCAATAAACTGTTTTTTCTGGTAATCGGTGTTGTCATCTGGTATATGTTTTTGCAATCGGGCATTCACAGTACGATTGCCGGGGTATTATTGGCTTTTGTAATACCGGCTAAACCTCAGTTGCGCGTGGGCAGGTATATCGAACGAATCCGGCGTATCATCAATACTTTTCCGGTTATGGGCAATGATATTGTATTGACCAATGAGCAGATAGCACAGTTGAAAAGAGTGGAGTCGGCTTCCGACCGTGTGATCAGTCCTTTGCAGTCTCTGGAGGATAACCTTCATGGGGCGGTCAATTACATCATTCTTCCTCTGTTTGCTTTTGTGAATGCCGGAGTGGTGTTCAGCGGAGGAGGGGAAGTGATAGGGGAAGTGAGCATCGCTGTGGCTTTAGGGCTGTTGTGCGGTAAATTCGTGGGTATTTATTCCTTTACGTGGTTGGCAGTTAAAAGTAAATTTACGCCCATGCCGCAAGGAATGGACTGGAAGAATATGGCCGGTGTTGCCTTGCTGGGCGGTGTCGGTTTCACGGTATCTCTGTTTATTGCAAATCTGTCATTCGGTGTAAACCATCCGGTATTGTTGAACCAAGCTAAGTTTGGGGTACTTTCCGGTACGGCTTTGGCGGGGCTTTTGGGATATATTGTGCTCTATTTCGTCTTGCCGAAGAAAAGATAAGAGGGGGTGTCAATACCCAAGTTTCAAGCCCAAAGCTCATCTTTGGTAAGATTGAGTTTTGACACACCTTCGATTAAAAATTAATTCTCCGGGACTGAATCAACTCCTTGTGACTGAATTCACTTTATTTATTCGTCCTCTCCATCGTCAATCGGCAGAATCTTTTGGCTCTCTTCATGAGGCAATTGTTCTACCTGACGGAGTTTTCTCTCAATGGCACGGGTACGTTTTCCCATTACTTCTTCCAGTTGGTCGCCTGCATTTTGAAGGTTTTTCTGCACCTTCTCGAGTAGGCCGCCAAACTTGCTGAATTCGGTTTTCACTGCTCCTAAAACAGTCCATACCTCTCCCGTCCGTTTCTGGATGGCGAGTGTACGGAAGCCCATCTGCAGGCTGTTGAGAATGGCGCCCAAAGTGGTAGGACCGGTGATTACTATTTTATACTCCTTTTGCAGCATTTCTACCAATGCCGTCCGGCGTATCACCTCTGCATAGATACTTTCGAACGGTAAAAACAGAATGGCAAAATCTGTGGTAAAGGGAGGATCGACATATTTGTCGTGGATGTCTTTCGCCATTTTCTTGATGGTATTCTCCAATTGTTTACCGCATGATTCGATCTGTACGGCATCTCCGGCTTCGAAAGCATCGTAGTATTGTTCATATACGTCTTTGGGGAATTTGGCATCGATAGGCAGATATACAGTGCTGTTGGCATCGTCCTTACCTGGAAGTTTGATGGCAAATTCTACAAATTCCGTCCCGCTTTTTTTTGTTTTCACATTGGCATCATACTGCTCCGGGCTCATCATCTGCTCCAACAATGCCCCTAATTGCACTTCGCCGAAAGTACCCCGCATTTTCACATTGCTCAATACCTTCTTTAATCCGCCTACATCCTGTGCCAGAGATTTCATTTCTCCCAGTCCCTTCTGCACATTTTCAAGTTGCGAACGGACTATCTCGAAAGACTGTCCAATGCGTTCATTCAGTGTTTTTTGCAGTTTTTCTTCTACCATAAGCCGCATGTCGTCCAGGCGCTTTTCGGTAGATTGCAGCAGCTTTTCCTGTTGGCGTGCCATGGCATCGAACTTCTGCCGTTGCAATTCACCGCTGGTTATCATGTTTTTGTGCAAGGCATCCTGTAATTGCTGCATGCTTTGGTTGATGGTCTGCGCCATTTCCATGCGGAGCTCGCGAATGCTGCGGTTCAGCTCTTCGCGATTCTCCTGCATTTGCTGCCGCAAGGCGGTTTGCAGCTGTTCGTTTTGTGCTTGACTGTTATTCCTGGTCAGTGTCAGAATGATAAGACCGGCTAATAGGATGATGACAATTATGAGTAAAGTGGACTCCATAAATCAATAGGTTAGGATTTCGTTTCCGGTTTCTGTTATTAAAATCATATTTTCCCATTGTGCTGATGGCAGTCCGTCGTCGGTGTATATGGTCCAGCCGTCTTCATCGTCTACAAACACCTCGTATGTGCCCATATTTATCATCGGTTCGATGGTAAATGTCATTCCGGGGACAATTAACATGCCCGTGCCCCGACGGCCGAAATGTTCCACATCGGGGTCTTCATGGAATTGCATCCC
This sequence comes from Coprobacillus sp. CAG:698, assembly GCA_963599995.1. Lineage (GTDB taxonomy): Bacteria > Bacteroidota > Bacteroidia > Bacteroidales > Bacteroidaceae > Bacteroides. The sequence goes on along the minus strand of CAVCAX010000303.1, from coordinate 2,213 downwards.
GACTCCGTGTCCGCAAAGGTCGCGTACTACGCTATATCCATTCTTTTCGGCGTGTTCCTGGATAGCGGCACCTACGTCTCCCAGTCGTGCCCAGGGTTGTGCGGTGGCGATACCTATCTCCATGCATTCTTTAGTGACTTGTACCAGCCGGCGCATTTCCGGATTAACTTCTCCGATCAGAAACATGCGCGAAGCATCTGAGAAATATCCCTTGTATATGGTTGAGACGTCTACATTCACGATGTCTCCGTTTTGTAGAATTTCATCTTTGCTCGGTATTCCGTGGCATACTACATCGTTGATGCTTGTACAAACGCTTTTGGGAAAACCTTCATAATTGAGCGGAGCGGGAATAGCTCCGTGGCTGGTCGTAAAATCGTAAACCATACGATCGATTTCTTCGGTAGACATCCCTTCGCGGATGTTTTCGGAGACATAATCCAACAAAGCGGTATTGATTTTAGCGCTTTCACGTATGCCTTCCAGCTGTTCCGGTGTACGGAGTACTTTTCTGGGAGGGAGTTTTATACCCTGTTTTCTGTATTTCTGTATTTTATCTTCTATTTCGTCCGGATAATTGGAAGGGGTGAACCGGAAGCCCTTAATGAACTTTTTCATTGTTTCTCTAAATTTTGTCTTTCAATTTGGTCTACAAAATTAGATATAAATCTCGATTTATATGCCGGTGTGATAAGAAAATAGTGAAGAAAAAGCGATGGGACATCAAGAAGTGAAATCTATATCAAAACAGTTTCTTAAGCTACATACCCTTCTGCCGAATCTTTAAGAGTTTTTTCTGTTTCACAGTTGTGAGACGTGCTTTTCACAACTGTGTGACGCTCGTCTCATGACTGTGAGACGCTCGTCTCTCAATTGTGAAATGCGTAAAAGAAAGGCACGGATTCAGGAGACCTTTAGCATCACGGACTGTGTTCCTGAGAACGAAGTGCATTAAAATTCTCAGCTTTATATCATCCGTTACCCATTCTCTCCTAAGATTAAAACGATTATCACTCTGTTTTCAAGGTGTAAAGTTACAAAGATTTATTGTATGGCGGGTGATTTTTGCGAAAGAATCAGATTGCAACAAGAAAAGATAGAATCCATGCAAAATCCCCCGAACGGTATGTTTCGTTGTGTGAAAGAGCCTATAAAAAATAAAATAGCTTTGCGGTTTCATTCATTTCTTGTTAAATTTGGACGATAAACATTTAAAATGACACGTAAAAACCATGAGAAAATTTATTTTATTAGCAGCTATATGCTGTGCCACGGGCAGTGTTTTAGCCCAGACGGATCCCAATCAGCTGAAAAAGGAAGGGAATGATGCATTAAATGCCAAGAACTATCAAGTCGCTTTTACCAAGTATGATGCATATCTGAAACAGACGAATAATTCGGACTCTGTAATGGCATACAACTGCGGTGTATGTGCAGACCAGATAAAACAATATGCCGATGCTGTGAAGTATTTCGATATCGCCATTCAGAAGAATTATAACGTAGCCAATGCGTATGCACGCAAGGCCGGTGCACTGAAGGATTTGAAAAAGGATGCAGAAATGGTGGAAACATTAGAAGCCGGACTGAAAGTCGCTCCGGGCAATAAGACAATGGAAAAGCTATATGCAATCTATTATCTGAAAGAGGGACAAAAATATCAGAAAGCGAACGATATCGCCAAAGCCGAGGAAAGCTATAAGCAGGTAACTACACTAAGCGGGAAAAAATGGAAAACAGATGCCCTTTACAGCTTAGGTGTATTGTTCTATAACAATGGTGCTACCGTATTAAAGAAAGCTGCCCCGCTGGCTAATTCGGATGCAGATAAATATGCAACAGAAAAAGCGGCAGCCGATGCCGATTTCAAAAAGGCTTCCGACTATTTGCAGGAAGCTGTATCCTTGTCTCCGGAAAGAGCCGAAATCAAGAAAATGCTGACTCAGGTTCAGGAAAGCTTGAAGTAAGATAATCGGATTAAGTGAATTGTACAGAAACGCAGAAGAGCCATATCTTTACTCAAAATAGAGTATGATATGGCTCTTCTTATTGCGGATAAAGGTTGTCAAGCTTTAGATCGGGAGTTCATTCTCTCTGAATCTGAATCTTGGCATACCCTCACTTCCTTTTTTACCGTATGGCATTTCTACTTTTTTCTTCTCAACACCATCGCTGTACGTGCCGGAATATAAAGTTTCAACCACTCTTTCTTT
>CAVCAX010000302.1:10880-11925 GCA_963599995.1 Coprobacillus sp. CAG:698 | reverse complement strand
AATCATAGTCATAGTCTTCAATTTTGCGTAAAGCAGAGTTGAAGTCACCTGCTGCTTCTACAACATAACGTTCTTTCTCCAGTGAACGTTGAATTAGTTCCCTTAAAGAGGGCTCATCTTCTACAATTAATATCTTCATAAAATCTTCTCCTTTCTTTCTTACATGATACAAAGAAAGAGGATATTTCTGAAAAAAAACTGAAATGGATAAAAAAAGAGTCCGAAATTTAATCTGAAACTTCGGACTCTTGTATGAGAAAGTAATATCTTTATTAAATAAATAGACCTTTCTTTCAACTGTTTAACCGCACAGTTTAATAAGAGCGTGCAAATATAACACGGCAAGCAGACGGTTTGCCTGTTACCATACATTTGCCCGGTTCTTTATCTCCCGGAACGAACGACTCGAATGGAATACAACGGATAGTTGCCTTCGTTTCTTCTTTGATTTTTTCTTCTGTTTCAGTCGTTCCGTCCCAATGAGCCAAGATAAAACCACCTTCCTCTATCTTTTCCTTGAATTCTTCGTATGTGTCTACTACTGTAATTTTAGAATTACGATAATCCAATGCTTTCTTGTAGATATTAGCCTGAATTTCTTCGAGCAGGTTCTGAACATAAGCTTCAATGCCCTCGCAAGTGATAGTTTCTTTTTCAAGTGTATCGCGACGCATTACCTCCATTGTATTGTTTTCAAGATCACGTCCACCCATAACCAGACGAACAGGTACACCTTTCAATTCATAATCTGCAAATTTGAAGCCTGGACGTTTATTATCTGCATTATCATACTTAACAGAAATACCTAATGCTTTCAACTTGGTAACAATACCCGCTACTTTGGCATCAATTTGTTTCAGTTGCTCATCGTTCTTGTAAATAGGAATAATAACTACTTGAATCGGAGCCAGATGCGGAGGTAATACCAGTCCATTGTCATCTGAATGAGTCATAATCAGGGCACCCATTAAGCGGGTAGAAACACCCCATGAAGTAGCCCATACATATTCCAATTTATTCTCTTTGTTCACGAACTGAACGTCGA
>CAVCAX010000302.1:9498-10870 GCA_963599995.1 Coprobacillus sp. CAG:698 | reverse complement strand
CTTGGCAAAATTCTGTCCCAGAAAATGAGAAGTACCACTTTGCAGTGCTTTTCCGTCCTGCATCATAGCTTCGATAGTGTAAGTGTCAAGCGCACCGGCAAAACGCTCGTTGGCAGACTTTACACCTTTCACAACCGGAACAGCCATATATTTCTCTGCAAATTCACCATATACATTCAGCATTCTTACTGCTTCTTCTTCAGCTTCTTCGCGAGTAGCATGGGCAGTATGTCCTTCTTGCCACAAGAATTCAGCAGTACGCAAGAACAGACGAGTACGCATTTCCCAACGGAAAACGTTCGCCCACTGATTGCAAAGAATAGGCAGGTCACGATAAGATTGAATCCAGTTTTTATAAGTATTCCAGATAATTGTTTCTGATGTCGGACGAATAATCAATTCTTCTTCCAATTTTGCGGCTGGGTCTACTACTACCCCCGAACCGTCTTCTGCATTTTTCAGACGATAATGTGTCACTACGGCACATTCTTTTGCGAAACCTTCCACGTGTTCAGCTTCACGGCTCAGGAATGATTTCGGAATTAATAATGGGAAATATGCGTTTACGTGACCTGTTTCTTTAAACATATCGTCCAGTTGACGTTGCATTTTCTCCCAAATAGCGTATCCGTAAGGCTTAATCACCATACATCCGCGCACAGCAGACTGTTCTGCCAAATCCGCTTTTACTACCAAATCATTGTACCACTGCGAATAATTCTCGCTGCGTTTGGTAAGATCTTTCAGTTCTTTTGCCATTATATTTTTTATTTAAAGTTTTCTTGATTCGTTAAAACAGGTTGCAAAAATACGAAATAGACAGAACTCTACCTATTGTTCTGCATTATTTTTGTCAGTGAAAACTTATTATATAACCGTACTTCTATCACGGCCGGAGTTTAGTTTAGTATTCCGGCATATCCGGTTCTCCGTCAAAATGAATTTTACCTCCGCAATGAGGGCAAACGACAGTATGTAAGTGAAAGCCCGGTCAGAACGGTCTTCAAGGGTTGTGAGCATGGTCCTTACGAAGGGTCAACACGCTTGTAAGCGGATGTAAGCACGGTGCATAGAAACGAATAAAAAAATCAGCCTGGCATAAAAAAAGCACCCGCAACAACTGCAAGTGCTTATTTTCAGAGAGCGGCAAGCGAGACTCGAACTCGTGACCCTCAGCTTGGGAAGCTGATGCTCTACCAACTGAGCTACTGCCGCATAAACATTTCCAAGGTCATGCCTTAAAAACGGTGGCAAAGTTAATAAATTCCTTCCTAAAAAAACAAACGTTTCGTCAAATATTTCCTATTTTTGCTCGGGAAAACAAAGATATTCTTTCAAAATACAGACTAAATACCAATGAAACGAATCATAC
>CAVCAX010000302.1:1731-9488 GCA_963599995.1 Coprobacillus sp. CAG:698 | reverse complement strand
GATAAATAAAGGTTTCTTTTTTTGCGAACAATCTTCTTTCTTATCTGTTAGATTCTTCACGAAAGAAACGAATGAAATAAACAAACGGAATAAACAAATGAAATAAAAACGGATAAAAAAACGAATGGAATAAACGAATAATAATATGAGCCTAAACCAAAGAATCCTCCTTATTATATTATCAGCCGGCTTATCTATACCGGCTATGATGGCGCAGGGTACTTACGACACTACCCGAAAAGCGATCCCGGCGGGAAAGCACTCTCTTAGTTTCGAAGAGGCACTGGAATTGCTGCATGCCGGCAACCAAAGCCTGAAAATTGCAGATAAGGGAGTGGAAATAGCCAAGAGCGAGAAAGGAAAACTGAATGCTTTCTGGTATCCGAGCGTACAATCTACCGGTGCGTTCGTACATACTTCGGAGAAGATAGAGGTCAAACAACCGCTATCACAATTTACTGATCCGGCAAAAGATTTTGTACACAGCATCATTCCTGACGACCAGATTATCAGTAGCATTCTCGATCAGATAGGAGCCAACACGCTAATCTTCCCTTTGGCTCCCCGCAACCTGACAACGGTCGACGTTACGGCCGAATGGGTTTTCTTTGCAGGTGGAAAGCGGTTTCATGCCAGTAAGATCGGTAATACAATGGTAGAATTGGCACGCGAGACCCGCGGACAGGTAGATGCCACCCAACGTACACTGCTTGCCGAAAGTTATTACGGACTAAGATTGGCACAACAAGTCGTTGCCGTCCGCGAAGAGACCTACAACGGACTAACGAAGCATTATGAGAATGCCCTCAAACTGGAAGCCACCGGAATGATCGACAAGGCGGCACGCCTCTTTGCACAAGTCAATATGGATGAAGCAAAGCGTGAACTGGAAGCCGCACGCAAAGAAGAAGCCGTAGTGCAGAACACATTGAAAACTCTGCTCAATATGGAAGGAGAAAATGGCAACATCGCCCCCTCTTCTCCCCTGTTCATCAACGACTCACTTCCACCTAAAGTGGAGTTCATACTTGCCGTGAATACCGGCAATTATCTCGTCAACCAACTGAACCTTCAGGAACATATAGCCAAGCAGCAAGTTAAAATCGACCGAAGCGGATATATGCCCAACATCGCCCTTTTCGGCAAACAGACTTTGTACTCGCACGGAATCCAGAGCAACCTCCTGCCCCGTACAATGGTAGGAATAGGTTTCACCTGGAATCTCTTCGACGGACTGGAACGTGAAAAGCGAATCCGACAGTCGAAACTGACCAGCCAAACATTGGCACTGGGACAGGCTAAAGCCAAAGACGACCTTGCCATAGGAGTAGACAAACTATACAGCCAAATGCAACAGGCCCAAGAGAATGTAAGAGCCCTGAATTCTACCATCGAATTGAGCGAGGAACTGGTGCGGATGCGCAAAAAGGCATTTACAGAGGGAATGGCTACTTCTACCGAAGTGATCGATGCAGAAACCATGCTCGCCAAAGTGAAAGTGGCAAGACTTGCCGCCTATTATGAGTATGACGTAGCACTGATGAACCTGCTGTCGCTGTGCGGAACACCGGAACAATTCAGCCGCTATGCTGCTACCGTTCCAGCTTCCCTTCCGTTTCCGGAAGACATGAAATAAAAATAACCCGTATGAATAAAAACAATATAACCCATTCTGAAGATATGAATACAGAAGATACCCAAAAGGAGATGACTCCTTCTACTTTCCCCTCTAAAGAAAACGGAGAACACTCAAACAGAAAAAGCCTGAGTATCGCTTTTATCATTGTTCTCGCAGCCGTTCTGCTGTTCACGGCCATCGGCATGATACTGATGCACAAGCAACCGCTTGTACTGCAAGGCCAGATAGAAACGACGGAGATACGTATCAGCGGAAAGCTACCGGGACGTATCGATACATTTCTGGTACGCGAAGGCGACCGGGTGAAACAGGGCGATACCCTTGTGGTAATAAACAGTCCTACGATAGAAGCCAAATACCGCCAAGTGGACGCCTTGGAACAGGTGGCAGTACAACAAAACAAAAAGATAGATGCAGGGACCCGCCGGCAGATCATTGCCACGGCACAGCAACTCTGGAATAAGACAAAAAGTGACCTGACACTGGCTAAAACGACCTACGACCGGATACTTACCTTATATAAAGACAGTGTGGTCACTTCGCAACGAAAAGATGAAGTCGAAGCCATGTACAAAGCCGCCGTCGCTGCCGAGCGTGCCGCCTACGAACAGTATCAGATGGCCGTAGACGGTGCACAGAACGAAGACAAAGTATCGGCACGGAGCCTGGTGGATGCGGCACGAAGCACAGTAGACGAAGTCACTTCCTTATTGATGGACGCACGGCTCACAGCACCGGAAGACGGGCAGATAGCCACCATCTTTCCAAAACGCGGTGAGCTGGTAGCTCCGGGAACGCCGATCATGAATCTGATAGTGATGAGCGATGTACATGCCGTCTTGAATGTCCGTGAAGATCTGATGCCCAACTTCCATATCGGTGGAAAATTCATGGCCGACGTTCCGGCAATCGCCCGCAAAGATGTAGAGTTTGAAGTCTATTACATCAGTCCGTTGGGCAGCTTCGCCACCTGGAAATCGACCAAGCAGACAGGCAGTTATGACCTGCAAACTTTTGAGATACACGCCCGTCCCACTCAAGCAATCGACGGATTACGCCCGGGGATGTCGGTATTATTAACATTGGAATAAGGAGGAGCGATATGGCAAACGACTCCCGACTCCCTACTTTCCGCTTCCGCCTGACCGCCGTTCTACATCGCGAATGGACACGGATGACTTCACGGCGCCTTTACTTCGGCACCTGTATCGTACTTCCGCTGTTCACCCTCTTCTTCATGGCCACCATCTTCGGAAACGGACAAATGGAGAACATCCCCATCGGCATTGTAGACCAAGATAATACGGCAACTTCACGAGCCATAGCGAGAAATCTGTCTGCCGTTCCGACTTTCAAGGTAACCCGTCATTTTGTAGATGAAGCTGCCGCCCGCGAAGCCGTACAACGTAAAGAGATATACGGATACCTCTCCATCCCTCCCCGCTTTGAGCAGGATGCCATTACAGGTAAGGATGCCACCCTCTCCTACTATTATCACTATGCCCTGCTCTCGGTAGGCGGCGAACTGATGGCGGCTTTCGAAACCTCACTGGCTCCGGTCGCCTTATCGCCCATAGTCATGCAGGCGGTGGCATTAGGAGTAAGCGAACAGCAGATAGCAACCTTCCTTTTACCCATACAGGCCAATGACCACCCGATTTACAATCCCTCGCTGGACTATTCGGTTTACCTGAGCCAGCCTTTCTTTTTTGTACTGTTTCAAGTGCTGATACTGCTCGTCACGGTCTATTCCGTAGGCAGTGAAATTAAATTCCGCACAGGAGACAACTGGCTGCAGACTGCCGGTGGAAACATGGTTACCGCCATAACAGGCAAACTTCTGCCTTATACTGTCATTTTCAGCCTCATTGCCCTACTCGGCAATTACGTCATGTTCGGCATGCTGCATATTCCTTTTCAGGGCAGCTGGCTGTTGATGAATGCAATGACCGTCCTCTTTGTCATCGCCACACAGGCATTGGCGCTTTTCATTTTTTCCCTTTTCCCCGCCGTAGCGCTCATTATCAGCATTGTGTCCATGGTCGGTTCATTAGGGGCAACCCTGTCCGGCGTCACTTTCCCCGTAGCCGATATGTATCCGTTGGTACGCGACGCGTCATGTCTCTTTCCGGTACGGCACTTCACAGAGATCACACAAACCATGCTCTACACAGGAGGCGGTTTTGTCTATCTATGGCCTTCGGCCGTGATTCTCTGCATCTTCCCCCTGTTGGCATTGGCCATGATTCCCCATTTGAAACGAGCTATAATCAGTCATAAATATGAAAACATCCAATAAACTCTCACAAATAACATTCGTCATTACACGCGAATTCCGTGCCATCAGTACCAGTTATGCCGTGCTGCTGGTGCTGATGGGGGGAATTTTCGTGTACGGGCTGCTTTACAACTATATGTATGCGCCCAACATCGTAACCAAGGCCCCTGTTGCCGTAGTCGATAACTCTCACAGCAGTCTCAGCCGGCAATATATCCGTTGGCTGAGCGCCACTCCACAAGTAGAGATCTATGCCCAAGCCACGGATTATCACGAAGTGAAAGAATGGATGAGACAAGGGAAGGTACAAGGAATACTCTACCTCCCGCACAACTTTGAAGACCGTGTTTTCCGGGGAGAGGAAGCTGTATTCTCTTTATACGCCACAACAGATGCCTTTCTCTATTTCGAAGCTTTACAAGAGGCCTCGTCAAGAGTCATGCTTGCCATAAACGATGCTTATCGGCCGGATGGTACCGTATTTCTTCCTCCGCAAGGATTGGTAGCCGTAGCCCTGGCAAAACCGGTCAACGTATCCGGAACGGCACTATACAACTACACCGAAGGATACGGATCTTACCTCATTCCGGCAGTAATGATGATCATCCTCTTCCAGACATTACTGATGGTTATCGGCATGGTGACAGGAGACGAATACCGGAACAGAGGCATCCGTGCCTATCTTCCTTTCGGCCACGGCTGGAGTACGGCAGCACGCATCGTTGTCGGAAAAACGTTTGTTTATTGCAGTCTGTATGCTGTTTTTGCCTTTTTCCTATTGGGCTTATTGCCACATTTTTTCAGTATTCCCAATATCGGCAGCGGCAGGGATATCATTATCATGCTTATCCCCTATCTGTTGGCAACCAGCTTTTTCGGACTGGCTGCTTCATGGTATTTCACTGATTCGGAAGCTCCCCTGCTGATGATCGCTTTCTTTTCGGTAGGCTTAATTTTTCTTTCCGGCGTATCCTATCCGATGGAACTGATGCCCTGGTATTGGCAGGCAGCACATTACATCTTACCGGCCGCACCGGGCACACTGGCTTTTGTGAAGCTGAACTCAATGGGTGGCAACATGGCGGATATCCGACCGGAATACATCACGTTATGGATACAGGCTGTTGTCTATTTTTTGCTTGCAGTATGGGTATACCGGAAGAAACTTTTGCGAAGCATCCCCCTAAAAGCTTAAGTTCGTTTAGATAGCTTAAGTTCATTTAGATAGCTAATAAAAGAGTGACAGCAGGTAAAAACAGAACGGTCGTTTGAGCGTGATAAGGATAGATACTGTTAGGGAAGGAAAAAACAACGGGAGAATCCTGCTCGGAAAACGGAAGTGCTTTTTACAAAATGTCAATATGATATTTCAGTTCATGCAGAATCCCTTTATTTAAATAAGAAATAGGGTTGACGCCAAAAATCTTCTGCATTCTCATATTGAACCCTACCAAAAGATACCGATATGGTTAATTGATTATCACCAAGGATACTATTTTCCAAACCTTGCTTACAATTTGTTTCCCAAACGGACTTGCATCATTCTTTATTCTATTTCAAAACGGTTTGAATTCTGTTGGCTGTTAGCGTAAAAAACGGGTTCTACAAGGGGAAAAACATTTTCCTCGTAGAGACTCTTATAGTTTCTCGTAGAGGAACGACTCGTTCCTCTACGAGGAACTGAACTTTTCTCCCGGAGAAAAGTGTATTAACCTGTCGGGCAAAACTGCATATTCATCCCCTTTTACCTAAAAACATGCAGAAAAAGTGTATTTTATCTATTGTTTTATGCACTTTTTTCTCTATTTGCTACTTTTAGACAGAAGCACGTGTTAGCAGAAACCGCAATATAGGAGAATTATGTCAGCCAATTCGCATTTCTTGTAACTTTTCAGCAATCAATTTCGAGTCTGTTACAGTCTATTTCTCCAGCGGAGTCAACTCCAAAAGCATGGTCACAGTCAGCAATACTCCCAACGCAATGCAGACAGAAACAAGCAGCAGATTAATCAGTTTTGCCTTAGGATCGGTGTCTTTGTGCAGATTATTAAGAAAATATTCCTTAAAGAACAGATACAATGCAGGTACGGAAGCACTGGCCAGCAGGAAATCTTCCGGAATATGAAAAAAATAGGTTTTAGACAGTCCGATAAGTGACCAGTGACAGAGAAACAGCACCAGAAACATATTCACTTTACGGGCAAACAACAACAGAAGTCCGATAGTGAATACCACCACCGAACAAGGCATCACGGGAGATGTGATGCCCGGAAAAGTCAGTCCGCGCGCCAATGAAAGCAACGGATAGATGAAGGGCATGGACAAGAGAATATAAGCCAGAGCATCGTACTTCCGACTACGTTCCAACGTAGTATAACCTGTCACCGTATCCCATATCCATATAGCAGACATCGCTCCCCAAAAAAGAACCATTGTGCCGTTATAACTACGTGCTGCACAGTAAATGTAATAGTATACCACCGTAATCCACAGATACAGAAACAGAAGATAAAGCTTCATTGCAAGTTTCACCCGGGGGAGCGGTTTCTTCAACAGCAATCCCGTCAGGAAAACACCGGCAATGACAATAATCAACTGCAAAAACCAGGTAGAAGAATTGTACCCGGCAATCGTACTCCAGAATGTATCCATAAATTCTTATTTTCTCCGCGCATTAAAACCGGGCGTAAAAATATAAAAATCGATCAACACAGCCAAACCGACACCCACCGTATAGCAGACCATATCCGACCAAAGGAAACCGTGCCCCAACACCAATGCTCCCAAAGTAGTTCCTCTGATGGCATTTATCCAATCGGCCTGATAGAGTTGGCTGACTTCTATACAATAAGAAAACAGCAAAGCACCCGATGCTTTCCGTGACAAACGGGCGGAAGGGAACAGAAAGCCGATACCCCAATATACCATCGCCGCCCAAAGGGTATCTCCTGCATACTCCGCCACAAAAGCGGGCAGATAGCTGCCAAACGCCCGTGAGCCCAGTCCCAAAGCCACCGTAAGCATCCACAACATCAGATAACAAAGCCTGCGTTTCATACAAATGCGGTTATAATTTAGAATAATGAAATGCGCCATAACTCTCTTTTAAGCCAAACCACCCCTGCTACGGTTCATAAACCTGCGGCAGGGGTGGTGTTCTATGTTTCAGGCATTTTAATGCACTTCGTATTTATTCTATCAATCAGATCTAAGAGCCTGTTTGAATTCTTTTATTACTTCTTCAAAGGAATAGAAAAACAGAATGTAGATCCCTCTCCTTTTACAGATGTAAACCACAACCGGCCTCCGTTCTTTATAACAAAATCCTGGCAAAGAAGCAGTCCCAACCCGGATCCTTCTTCATTATTGGTTCCGAATGTACTAAAATGAGTATCCGTATGCAATAGTTTCTTTTGATTCTCCTCATCGATACCGCAACCGCTATCCTTTACACTAACCACAGCCATACCGTCCTGTTCCTGAACAGTCACCAATACCTCTGTGCCTTCGTTACTGAACTTAATGGCATTACTAACCAAATTGCGGATGACGGTTTTAATCATATCAATATCGGCATACACCACCAAATGTTCGGGAGCCTCCAGACGGATTCCTATTTTCTTCAACCCGGCTACCATGGAGAAAATCTCGATTACCCCTTCCGTAACCTCCACTACATCTACATCCTGGTAAACCACTTTCAATTTACCGATCTGACTCTTAGTCCATTTCAGCAGGTTGTCGAGCAAAGCAAACACATCTTCCGTTGTCTGATTGGCCATTGTAAGCAACTCATACATCTCTTCCCCAATACTTTCGCTCGGCAGATTAAGTATAAGC
>CAVCAX010000302.1:0-1721 GCA_963599995.1 Coprobacillus sp. CAG:698 | reverse complement strand
GTATAAGCATATTCAATACCATTTTAATAGATCCCATCGGTGAACGGAGGTCGTGGGCTATCACCGAATAGAGTTTGTCACGTCCGACAATCGTTTTCCGCAACTCCTCGGTTTGTGCCACAATAATCCGTTTGGCAGCAACCAGTGAAATCTGGTGAGTGACGCGAATGATAAGTTCTTCCTTGTTAAAGGGCTTCGATATAAAATCATTCCCTCCTACTTGAAAACCTTTTACGATGTCGGCCGTGCTGTTCAAAGCTGTCAGGAAGATGATAGGGATCTCCGAAGTTTTCGGATTGGCCTTCAGCTGTTGGGAAACCTCAAACCCGCTCATATCGGGCATCATCACATCCAACAAAATAAGGTCGGGCTTTTCCTTTTCTACTTGTTCTATCGCCTGGCGGCCATTACTGGCTGTAACAATCTGAAACTTCTCATTGGTAAGGAGTACCTTCAGCAACAAGACATTCGCCATTACATCATCCACAATAAGGATTTTATATTCTGAAGGGTTTATTTCCACATTCATCTTTTATATGCTTTATCTGTTTATATTTTATAATCTTTAAAATACTCGATCATGTGCCTAAGTCCCTCATCCAGTTCTACTGTAGGAGCCCAGCCGAGCTTCTCCTTAGCCAAAGTTATATCCGGCTGACGCATCTTGGGATCATCGTGGGGCAAAGGTTTAAATACAATCTTTGACTTTGAACCGGATATTGCTATCACTTTCTCCGCCAGTTCAAGGATAGAAAATTCATGAGGATTTCCGAGGTTTATCGGTCCGGTAAAATCATCATCCGTATCCATCATCCGGATCATTCCTTCAATCAAATCGTCTACATATTGAAAGCTCCGTGACTGTTTGCCCGAACCATAAATAGTAAGATCATTGTTTTGCAAGGCCTGCACTACGAAATTGGAAATGACACGTCCGTCATTGGGAAGCATATTCGGCCCGTATGTATTGAAAATACGGATAATCTTTATACGAACATTATTCTGGCGGTGATAATCCATGAAAAGAGTTTCTGCGCACCGTTTTCCTTCATCATAGCAGGAACGGAATCCGATGGGGTTCACATTTCCCCAATAAGTTTCCGGCTGCGGATGAACCATCGGGTCACCATACACCTCAGAGGTAGAAGCTTGCATGATCTTGGCATTTACCCGCATTGCCAATCCCAGCATATTCATAGCTCCCATCACCGATGTTTTCATTGTCTGAATGGCATCGTGCTGATAATGTATGGGAGATGCAGGGCAGGCCAGATTATAGATTTCATCAACCTCAGCATAATAGGGAAGTGTTATGTCGTGACGAACAAATTCGAAATGATGATTGCTCATCAAGTGGAGGATATTATTCTTAGATCCGGTAAAAAGATTGTCCAGGCAAATAACGTCATGGCCTTCATTTATTAATCGAGTACAAAGATGTGATCCGATGAATCCGGCGCCTCCACTAACCAATATTCTTTTCATATATATAAGTTTTGCTTTGTTTTCTGACAAAAATATACGATTTACTCAAACTATGCAAACATATATACATAATTATTTTCAATGAGTAATCAGATGGCATCTCACATACAGTTGGGATTATTACAGAAAACGCCGCGTTTCAAAGTTGATTTCCAAACTGATACGATCAATAAAAATCATCTTTTTCAACAAACGGGTTTCTGTCTCTAAATAATCTTTGATAATAAAAATAGTTG
>CAVCAX010000301.1:7563-11916 GCA_963599995.1 Coprobacillus sp. CAG:698 | reverse complement strand
CAACACTCTCTTCGCAATGGCTGTCATTGGCGGATTGACCGTGGCCAATCTTTACTACAATCAGCCGCTGCTCGAAGCCATGCGCCAGTCGCTCGGTGCAACAGAGTTTCAAGCCAACCTTATCACATTCATCACCCAGTTGGGCTATGCCGCAGGACTTGTTCTTATAGTTCCTCTTGCCGACAAGGTGTCACGTCGCAAGATTATTACGGTAAACATGAGTATAGCCGTACTTTGTTGCCTGACTATCGCACTCGCCAAAAGCCTTTGGGTGATATGGCTGGCTTCACTTGTGTTAGGCTGCAACAGTGTAGTTCCGCAAATGTTCATACCGGTGGCAAGCCATTTCTCCAAACCTGAAAACAAGTCACGCAATATGGGTATAGTACTGACCGGATTGTTAAGCGGAGTGCTTGGTGCCAGAGTTCTGAGCGGATATATAGGAGAATTGGCAGGTTGGCGCACCATGTTTTCCATTGCAGCTGTCATCATGACTGTATGCCTGATCTGCATGTTGCGGACACTGCCCATCATGCCGAATAATTTTGAAGGCAGTTACGGGAAACTGATGAAGTCAATAGGAAGCATATACCGCAGATACCCGACTATCCGCATCTATGCCTTGCGTGGCGGACTAAGTTTCGGGAGCATGATGGCTATATGGTCATGTATGTCATTCCACTTGGCAGGTGCTCCATTCCACGCCGGCAGTGATGCTGTTGGGATGCTTGGACTTTGCGGACTGGCAGGTGCAACGGCTGCGAGCGGCATAGGTAAATATATCCCACGTTTCGGCATTGAAAAGTTTTGCCAGACAGGAAGTCTTCTCCAGTTCGCTGCCTGGATTATAGCGTATTTCTTTTCAGACAGCTATGTCGGTCTTGTTGCGGCTATCATACTTGTCGATGTAGGCGCCCAGTGCTATCAATTGAGCAATCAAAGCGGCTGCCTTTCACTCGTCCCAGAAGCGACCAACCGTAGCAACACCATTTTCATGAGCCATCTGTTTGCCGGCGGCAGCCTTGGAACACTTTGCGCAGGAGCGGCTTGGAACTATGGCGGCTGGGATGCCGTATGTCTTGTCGGTTTTGCCTTCGCTTTTGCCGTAGCTGCAGTAAATGTCCTTTTTCAAAACACCCGAATGAATGCGAAATAAAACCTGATTAACGACACCGTACTTGAAACAATACATAAAAGAGATGTACAAGAAAAATATTATCAAAACAAAACTTTATGAATCTCCATGTGGCACATTGCTACTTGGCTCATTCAACAACGAACTCTGTTTGTGCGACTGGCAGGTGGAGAAACACCGTGACCGTGTGGATAGGCGGCTGAAACGTGTACTGCAAGCAGAATTTGAGGAAGGCACATCGGCAGTAATCGAAAAAGCGGTGGTACAACTTGACGAGTTCTTTGCCGGGAAACGCCAGGCATTCAATGTTCCACTGTTATTCACCGGTACAAATTTTCAGAAAATTGTATGGAACGAACTACTGAAAATACCTTTTGGAAAGACGGTCTCATATAGAGAAATGGCACAACACATCGGCATGCCCAAAGCCGTACGCGCAGTAGCTAACGCCAATGGTTCTAACGCTATCTCGATTTTCGCCCCCTGTCATAGAGTAATTGGAAGCGACGGTTCGCTTACCGGATATGCAGGTGGACTTGCTGCAAAAAAAATGCTTCTGGAATTAGAAACAGCTTTTCTCAAATAAAAACGAAAAAACAGCCTCATAAATAACTCTCAAAAGAATGCTGAACAAAATTCAAACAGGCTTTCCAATCTGAAGATTTTACGATACGAGAATAATGAATTTAGCAAAGTACAGCATTCGAGGCGTGTCCAATCTAAAAAGAAAGGATGAATTACGTTTTAACTGAAACTACGAAAGTATGCGAAAACCTGAAGAACTTTAAAAAGAACGAATTGCATTTTTTAGAAAAATTTGTTCCGACGATTACCTATTACTTGCCTATTTTTTGTAATTTTGCGGTTTTTAATACGTTAAGTTCTTAGAATACATCATAAGTAAACAAATTATAAAAACAGTATAGCTGTGGGAGAAACAAAGTATATTTTCGTCACCGGTGGTGTAGCTTCCTCATTAGGAAAAGGTATTATTTCATCGTCCATCGGTAAATTGCTGCAAGCAAGAGGTTACAAAGTAACCATTCAGAAGTTTGACCCGTATATCAACATCGACCCGGGAACGCTGAATCCTTATGAACACGGAGAGTGCTACGTTACCGTAGACGGGCATGAAGCCGACCTCGACCTGGGACACTATGAACGCTTCCTGGGCATCCAGACAACCAAAGCCAACAACATCACCACCGGACGCATCTACAAAAGCGTCATCGACAAAGAACGTCGCGGTGACTATCTGGGCAAAACGATTCAGGTAATTCCACATATCACCGATGAGATCAAGCGCAACGTGAAGTTGCTGGGCAACAAATATAAGTTCGACTTCGTAATCACCGAAATAGGCGGAACCGTGGGTGACATCGAGTCACTCCCTTACGTGGAAAGTATCCGTCAGCTGAAATGGGAGTTGGGGAAAGATGCCTTGTGCGTACACCTTACTTATGTACCCTACCTGGCAGCAGCCGGAGAGCTCAAAACCAAACCGACCCAACACTCCGTAAAAGAGTTACAAAGTGCCGGTATCCAACCGGACATCCTCGTGCTGCGTACCGAACACGAACTGAGCACCAGCCTTCGCAAGAAAGTGGCTCTGTTCTGTAACGTAGACGAGAACGCCGTCGTGCAGAGCATCGATGCACCTACCATCTATGAAGTGCCCATACTGATGCAGGCACAGGGATTGGACGAGACGATTCTGAAAAAGATGGGACTCCCCGTGGGCGAGACTCCGGGACTCGGTCCATGGCGCGCATTCCTCGAACGCCGTCATAAAGCGGAAAAGACAGAACCGGTACACATTGCCCTGGTGGGAAAATACGACCTGCAGGATGCCTATAAATCAATCCGTGAAGCTCTTTCACAAGCAGGCACTTACAACGACTGTAAGGTACAGGTGGATTTTGTGAACAGTGAAACACTGACAGACGACAATGTAGCAGAAGCCCTGAAAGGCATGGCAGGTGTGATGATAGGCCCCGGATTCGGCCAGCGTGGCATCGAAGGCAAGTTTGTCGCCATCAAATATACACGTACCCATAACATCCCGACATTCGGTATCTGCCTGGGCATGCAATGCATCGCCATCGAATTTGCCCGCAACGTACTGGGATATAAGGATGCCAACTCACGCGAGATGGACGAAAAGACCCCGCACAATGTCATTGACATCATGGAGGAACAGAAAGCAATCACCAATATGGGCGGAACGATGCGTCTGGGTGCCTACGAATGTACGTTGACCAAAGACAGCAAGGCCTATGAAGCCTACAAGACCGAACATATTCAGGAACGTCACCGTCACCGCTATGAATTCAACAATGAATACAAAGCCGAATATGAAGCGGCAGGCATGAAGTGTACAGGTGTCAATCCGGAATCGGGTCTGGTGGAAATCGTGGAAATCCCGGCATTGAAATGGTTCGTGGGGACTCAGTTCCATCCCGAATACAGCAGTACGGTATTGAATCCGCATCCGCTGTTCCTGTCATTCATCAAGGCGGCAATAAGCAAATAATAATTAAATAATCAAGAATAAAAAATGGATAAAAACACCATAACAGGTCTCGTTTTAATAGGTATCTTATTAGTAGGATTCAGCTTTCTGAGCCATCCGAGCAAAGAACAGCTCGCCGCTCAAAAGAGATACTACGACTCCATTGCAGTGGTGCAGCAACAGGAGGAAGCCCTCAAAGCCAAAGCCGCAGCGGCATTGGCCAATGAGAAAGGAGAAAATACCGGTACGGCAGATTCAACTTCGCTTTTCTTCAATGCCACACAAGGCAAAGAGTCTTTCACCACCATTCAGAACAACTTAGTGGAGATCACCTTCGACAACAAGGGAGGACGTGTGTATTCTGCAATGCTGAAAGACTATAACGGACAGGACGGCAAACCGGTTGTACTGTTCAACGGCAGTGATGCCGAAATGAACTTCAACTTCTATAATAAGAAAGAGACCATCCAGACAAAGGATTATTATTTTGAGGTTGTCAACAAAACCGACAGTAGCCTGACCATGCGCCTGGCTGCCGACAGCGACAGTTATATCGACTTCGACTATATACTGAAGCCGGACAGTTACCTGTTGGGATTCACCATTCAGGCAACGGGTATGGCGGGAAAACTCGCTTCCACAGATTACGTAGACATCTCCTGGTCGCAACGTGCACACCAACTCGAGAAGGGGTTCACTTATGAGA
>CAVCAX010000301.1:5735-7553 GCA_963599995.1 Coprobacillus sp. CAG:698 | reverse complement strand
CGTCTGGCCGAGCTGATGTACAAAACTGCCAATGACGATACGGACAATCTTTCGGCTGCCAAAGACGATGAGAAACAGATCGAAGGGCGTGTGGACTGGATTGCTTTCAAGAACCAGTTCTTCTCGTCCGTGTTCATCGCTAATCAGGATTTCGATAAGGTGAATGTCAAATCGCGCATGGAGAAACAGGGAAGCGGCTACATCAAAGACTATTCCGCTGAGATGAACACTTTCTTCGATCCGACCGGTAAACAAGTCACCGACATGTATTTCTATTTCGGGCCGAACCATTACAAGACATTGAAAGCGCTCGATAAGGGACGCGAGCATAAATGGGAACTCGACAATCTGGTCTATTTAGGATGGCCGCTGATCCGCTGGATCAACAAATACATTATCATCAACGTGTTCGACTGGCTCTCCGGCTGGGGACTGAGCATGGGTATCGTTCTGCTGATTCTGACCATCATCGTGAAAATAGCCGTATACCCAGCCACCTGGAAGACTTATATGTCATCGGCCAAAATGCGTGTATTGAAACCGAAGATAGATGAGATAAACAAGAAATATCCGAAACAGGAAGATGCGATGAAGAAGCAACAGGAGGTAATGAGCCTGTACAGCCAGTATGGAGTAAGTCCGATGGGCGGCTGTCTGCCAATGCTGTTACAGTTCCCTATCCTCATGGCATTGTTCATGTTCGTGCCAAGCGCCATCGAACTCCGCCAGCAAAGTTTCCTGTGGGCAGACGACTTGTCTACTTACGACGCATTCATCACATTCCCGTTCCATATCCCGTTCTTGGGTGACCACCTCAGTTTGTTCTGTCTGTTGATGACAGTGACCAACATCTTGAACACCAAGTTCACCATGCAGCAGCAGGACAATGGTTCACAGCCTCAGATGGCTGCCATGAAATGGATGATGTATCTGATGCCGATAATGTTCCTTTTCGTATTGAATGACTATCCCTCGGGATTGAACTATTATTACTTCATTTCAACGCTGATCAGCGTGGGTACAATGATCGTACTTCGCAAAACGACCGATGAAGACAAGTTGCTTGCCATCCTCGAAGCGAAGAAGAAAGACCCGAAACAGATGAAAAAGACCGGCTTTGCCGCCCGTCTGGAAGCGATGCAAAAGCAGCAGGAAGAGATGGCAAAAGCAAGACAGCAGCAGAATAAGCGATAAAAGCAATTCCATTATAATGCAAAAGCCGGACTAACTCTTTAGGTTTGTCCGGCTTTCGTGGTTTTTATGCTGATCTATATTAAAATACTAAACGAATAGAATGAAAACAAAGTATTCTTACAGAGAAATATGGCTTATCTCCTACCCTATCCTGATCAGCCTCGTCATGGAACAGATGATCGGGATGACCGATACCGCCTTTCTGGGGCGTGTAGGAGAGATAGAACTGGGTGCATCTGCCATAGCCGGAATCTACTATATGGTCATCTTCATGATGGCATTCGGCTTCAGCATCGGAGCGCAAATCATGATAGCACGGCGCAACGGAGAACGTCAATACAGAGAAATAGGCCCTATCTTCTATCAAGGGGTGTACTTCCTGTTGGCATTGGCGGTCATTGCATTTGCCATATCGCTGTATTTCTCACCGCAGCTATTGAGAAACATCATTTCTTCACCCCACATTTACGAAGCAGCCGTCAGCTACATCAATTGGCGTATCTTCGGTTTCTTCTTTTCGTTTATCATGGTGATGTTCAGAGCATTCTTCGTAGGAACCACCCAAACCAAAACGCTGACTCTGAACTCCATTGTCATGGTACTGTCGAACGTGGTATTCAACTA
>CAVCAX010000301.1:1926-5725 GCA_963599995.1 Coprobacillus sp. CAG:698 | reverse complement strand
TCTCTGTACTGTTCTTCATCATCTATACCTGGCAATGGATCGATTGCCGGAAGTATGCCCTCAACAAACTTCCCGCTTTCCAACCGGAAATATTGAAACGTATACTGGGAGTCTCGTTCTGGACCATGATACAAAACCTCTTGTCCATGTCTACCTGGCTTACCTTCTTCCTGTTCATAGAGCACCTGGGAGAGCGTGCATTGGCAGTCACGAACATCATCCGCAACGTTTCCGGTATCCCTTTCATGATAACTCTGGCGTTTGCCACCACCTGTGGTTCGCTGGTAAGCAATCTGATCGGAGCCGGAGAGACGCAATGCGTGCAAGGAACAATCCGCCAGCATATCCGGATAGCTTATGCTTTTGTTATCCCGTTGTTACTGTTTTTCACATTGTTCCCCCAACTGATACTCAGCATCTACACAGATATTCCTGCACTGCGGGAAGCCTCTGTGGCATCGCTGTGGGTGTTGTGCACGGGCTATCTCATCATGGTTCCGGCTAATGTGTATTTCCAGTCCGTATCGGGTACGGGCAATACGCGTACCGCACTGGTCATGGAGCTATGTGTGCTGGTTGTCTATGTGGCCTATATTACCGGTATCATTTTATATTTCCGGGCGGATGTAGCCTTCTGCTGGACCAGCGAACACTTGTATGCAACCCTCACACTGATATTCTGCCGATGGTATATCCTGAAAGGAAATTGGCAACAGAAAAAGATATAACCACCAGACAGGAAGGTATCGGGGTGAAAAAGAGAAGCATCTTCATCCCCCTCCGAAAGACGCTATATCTTTTTTTAAAAGACGCTATATGTTTTTTTGAAAGACGCTATATGTTTTTTTAAAAGACACTATATGTTTTTTTAAAAGATGCTATATGTTTTTCTGAAACTTATATGTCTTTCAAAAAAAGATGTAGCATCTTTCTGGAGCCTGCCGTAAACGGCTGGAATAGGGTATCGTTTTCCGGACGAATGCACTTGGAACCATTTTACATCTTCCTATAAGAAAACAAAATTTTATCACTATCTTCGCATATCTTAATTTAACTGAAAGAAAAAAATATGAGACAAGCCAAACTGTTAGTTATGTCAACAACAATGATGTTAGCAGCCTGCTGCGGAACCAAAGACGCAGAGCAGAGTACGGGAGCACTCATCGGCAAATCGGATATCAAGATCGAAGGAATGCGCATGACTCCCGAAGCATTATGGGCAATGGGCCGTATCGGTGAGATAAGCGTGTCGCCCGAAAACAAACAGGTAGTGTACAGCGTAGCCTATTACAGTGTACCCGAAAACAAAAGTAACCGCGAACTCTTCATCATGAACGCGGACGGAAGCGAAAACAAGCAGATCACCCACACTCCCTACCAGGAGAATGGAGCCACCTGGATCAAAGGTGGCAGCAAAATCGCTTTCCTGAGCAATGACAACGGAAGTAGCCAGATTTATGAAATGAACCCCGACGGAAGCGGACGCAGACAACTCACCAATTACGATGGAGACATTGAGGGATTCTCCATTTCACCGGACGGAAAGAAGCTCCTTTTCATCTCACAGGTGAAAACAGTGAAAAGCACGGCCGACAAATATCCCGACCTGCCCAAAGCAACGGGAATCATCGTCACCGACCTGATGTACAAGCACTGGGACGAATGGGTGACCACCGCACCACACCCGTTTGTAGCCGATTTCGACGGTAATTCAATTTCCAATATCATCGACATCCTGGAGGGCGAGCCTTATGAAAGCCCGATGAAACCCTGGGGAGGCATCGAGCAACTGGCATGGAACACGACTTCGGACAAAGTGGCCTACACCTGCCGCAAGAAAACCGGACTGGCATACGCCGTCTCTACCAACTCCGATATTTACGTTTATGACTTGAATACCAAGCAAACCGAAAACATAACCGAAGAAAACAAAGGATACGACACCAACCCGCAATATTCTCCGGACGGCAAATACATCGCCTGGCAAAGCATGGAACGCGATGGATATGAAGCCGACCAGAACCGGCTTATGATAATGAATCTCGAGACAGGCGAAAAACGGTTTGTCAGCAAAGGATTCGAATCGAATGTGGATGCTTTTATCTGGAGCGCCGATGCAAAGACGATCTACTTCACAGGCGTATGGCACGGAGAGGTGCAAATATATGCCCTCAATCTCGCCGATGATTCCATCAGAGCGGTTACCGAAGGCATGTACGACTATGACGCCCCCGCCCTCTTTGGCGACAAGCTGATAGCCAAGCGCCACTCCATCAGCATGGGAGATGAAATCTATGCCATCGACCCGGATGGAAAAACCACTCAACTGACGCAGGAAAACAAGCAGATATACGACCAGATTGAGATGGGAAAAGTGGAGGGACGCTGGATGAAAACCACTGATGGCAAGCAGATGCTTACCTGGGTGATCTATCCTCCCCAATTCGATCCGAACAAGAAATATCCGACGCTACTCTTCTGCGAAGGTGGCCCGCAAAGCCCCGTCAGCCAGTTTTGGAGCTACCGCTGGAACTTCCAGATCATGGCAGCCAACGACTATATCATCGTAGCACCGAACCGCCGCGGCCTTCCGGGATTCGGCAACGAATGGAACGAAGCCATCAGCGGTGATTATGGCGGCCAGTGCATGAAAGACTACTTCACGGCAATTGACGAAATGGCCAAAGAGCCGTTTGTAGACAAAGACCGCCTGGGATGTGTAGGCGCCAGCTTCGGAGGATTCTCTGTGTACTGGCTTGCAGGACATCACGACAAGCGATTCAAAGCATTCATTGCTCATGACGGTATCTTCAACATGGAAATGCAGTACCTCGAAACAGAGGAGAAATGGTTTGCCAACTGGGACATGGGAGGTGCTTACTGGGAGAAACAGAATACAACCGCACAACGTACCTTTGCCAACTCTCCGCATCTGTTCGTAGACAAATGGGACACCCCTATCCTGTGTATCCACGGAGAGAAAGACTATCGCATCCTTGCCAATCAGGCGATGGCCGCTTTCGATGCTGCGGTAATGCGCGGTGTTCCTGCGGAACTGCTGATCTATCCGGACGAAAACCATTGGGTACTGAAACCGCAAAACGGTATTTTGTGGCAGCGCACCTTCTTCGAATGGTTGGATAAATGGTTGAAATAAACCGATAGTCAGACAGAAAGAAGATATGTCAAAAACAGGAAAGAGGGTATGTCAAAACAAGATTGAATCTTGACATACCCTCTTTCCTTATAAATAAAATCAACGGACCCACACGTTCCCTATCTCAACCACATACATTTTATGAAATCCGCCGTGCGAACCTCCGTACCATTTTTCGATCAGACTCTTGTCTAAAAAGTTATCGGGATCGATTTTTCCGGCATAAAGTTTCTTGCACTCCAGACTCAAACGGGATTGTTCGAAAAGCACATTCCCCTGCTCTGTAAACAGTGGTTTCAATCCGGTTTCCTTTACTTTATCCACCTCTCTGCCGGACTTGGAACCACAAATGCTATGAATCTTCTTGTTTTCTTCTCCTAAAAAAGAGAGTGTGAGAAAATCACCCTTCTCGATAAATTCATAAGTATAACGCTCGGGACGGACAAAAACAAAAGCCACGGGTTTGTTCCAAAGCCAGCCGATACCACCCCAACTGGCAGTCATCGTATTGAACGCTTCCTTGTTTCCTGCCGTAACCAGCATCCATTCTTTTCCTATCGCTTCAAAAAAATTCTCTGAAAGCTCTTTAACTTCTACCTTTTTCATGATTATCTCTTTCTATATTTATACACTGTTTTCTTT
>CAVCAX010000301.1:0-1916 GCA_963599995.1 Coprobacillus sp. CAG:698 | reverse complement strand
GCATTTATCGGGTCTGGCTGATACACCCTCTTCGCTTACTTCTGCTTTTTCAGCTTCACGATATCGCCGAGCGTAGGAATGACCACCTTTATGTTCCTTCTCTTTGCCTCGGCTTCAAAAACCTGAGGAGGATCGTGAAGCGGCTCATCCGACAGATCGAACGTGCCATAATGCATCGGAATAGTCAACCCGGCACGCATCTCCTGCGAAGCCGTCAGCGATTCATAAGGAGAAATATGATTGGGACGCATGAACCAACGGGGCTTGTAGGCACCGATACCGACCAACGCATAATCGGGAGCGCACAACAATTCGGGTATCTCTGCAAAATGATTGGAATAACCCGTATCACCGCTATAATAAATGGAAATGCCGTCGCCTTGAAGCATAAACGCTCCCCACAACCGTTGTCCGCCATCGCGAACCGAGCGCTTACTCCAGTGCTGTGCGGGCAGGAAAGTTATCTTCAAGTGTCCGTCTTCCACCTGCTGATACCATCCGGCCTCCACCATCTCTATCTTCGGGAACCAGCTCTTTATCAATTCGCCCGTGCCCAAACCACAGAACAGCTTCATGTGCGGATTGTTCTCCAGCAACCACCCTACACTCTGCTTATCCAAATGATCGAAGTGATCGTGACTGATCAGCAGATAATCAATTCCCGTGAAAATATTCGGATTGGCAGGAAACCGGCTTCTACGACGCACAAAAGGGATATCACCAAATACAGGATCAAACATAATTCTCTTACCCGCCAACTGCATAAAAAAAGAATTATGCCCCAACCATATCAATGAATTGCCGTTCACTGCATCCAGCGAACGAAGATAATTGACTGCTGGTTCCCACTTTACAGTACGTTTCTCTTTCCGCTGCGGATTGGGAGAAAACCGCCACTTCAACACACTGCCCATTCCGGGCCGGAAACGGTGCTGACGATTGAAGAACCGTCCTTTTACCATTGGATTTCCCCTCCAATAAGGGTTGATGGTAGCCAGGCGTTCATTTCGCCTGAAACATATATGTTCACCCATTTTTATAAGCCTGATTAGATGCCACAAACATAGCCAAAAATATCGATTAATGCAGGAGGTAAGTGATAAAAGCCCGATGGATTCCGCAATTTTAACTCACATTAAAATCTCTCCTCCTCACACCCTACCGATTATTGCCTTATATTTGCAACATTCAAAACCCAAATTACATACACTTATGTTTACTATACGAAAAGCAACCACCAAAGATTGCGGGTTGATACACGATATGGCTTCCATCGTCTTCCCCGCTACTTATAAAGAAATAATCTCACCCGAACAGTTGGATTTTATGATGGACTGGATGTACTCTCATGAAAATATCCGCAAACAGATGGAAGAAGAAGGGCATGTCTATTTCATAGCCTACAAAGGGGACGAACCTTGCGGATATGTATCGGTACAACCTCAAGGAGAAAATCTGTTTCATTTACAAAAGATTTATGTACTTCCGGCTTTCCAAGGACAACACGTGGGCAGTTTTCTGTTCCGGCAGGCCATCGGATATATAAAGGAGATACATCCCGCTCCCTGCCTGATGGAACTGAATGTAAACAGGAATAACAAAGCCCTGCACTTTTACAAACAAATGGGAATGAGGAAATTACGTGAAGGGGATTTCCCGATAGGAAACGGATATTATATGAATGACTATATCATGGGACTGGACATCTGACAGATGCCCGGCATTGGCCATTCCCGTATCACAGCCATCGGCATTTACCATAAAAAAAAACGGTTGTAAAAAAGGTGTACCGGAAATTACCGGTACACCCCTGACATCAATAAAAAAATAAAAAAATAAAAGAAATAACCAATTATTTAGCTACCCTCTCCAGCCATTTCAGCATAAAGAGCATGGTAATCATTGAAATGCTGCAT
>CAVCAX010000300.1:0-2697 GCA_963599995.1 Coprobacillus sp. CAG:698 | reverse complement strand
AACCATTGCTGAGCATCAGAAGAATAGAAAAGATTAAAAAAATGAAAAATTTTCATCCTACAGGAAATTGTCCGGTACGTGACGTACTGAGCCGGCTGGGCGACAAATGGTCTATGCTTGTTCTTATTACTTTGAATGCCAATGGGACAATGCGTTTCAGTGATATCCACAAGACAATAGAAGACATCTCACAACGTATGCTTACCGTCACCCTCAGAACATTGGAAAATGATGGGCTGGTGGAAAGGAAGGTTTATGCGGAAGTGCCGCCACGTGTGGAATATAACCTTACGGATGTGGGACGTAGCCTGATACCACATGTAGAGGCTTTGGTGGGCTGGGCACTGGAGCACATGGCTGCTATATTGCAGAATAGGGAGAGTAGTGAATCTTTCCGTGTTGCGGAGAGATAAAATTCCAATCACCGGCACCGATATATTGCTTGCAGATATCTTCATACATACATTTACACATTGGTTATTTCTTTTCGTGTGATCTCTTTCTTTTGGATAATGCACTACTTTCTGTACCGGTGGAATCGGTCTTTTGAGATTCTTCCTGCTTTTTGTCTATTCTTTTTTTCAAGTTACGGAGTTTCCATTTGTTCCAGAAGAATAGTTCATTCCATTTATTGAAATCTTTCTTGTACATAACTCCGATACCTTGTGTTGTCAGATTGGTTGTGGTATAGTAGCGGTCGTTGGTTTCGTTGTATGCTTTCAGGCGTACATCTCCCGAACGCGTCAACAACCATTCCGCTTCAAAGTCGCCTACAAAGTTGGTATTCGCCATAGGGTTATCTCGGTATCCGAAGTTTCCATTGATAATCAAACGGTTGTTGAGCAGCTGTCCCGAAAGTATTCCTTCCACTTCCATATCCGTCCAGCCTTTTTCTCCGGTACTGAGATTGGTTCCGATGTTCCAGTTGTTATTGTCGATAATTTGCGATAGCATATTGTTCAACTGTCCTGACAGAGTGGAAGACAGTACGGATGACATCATATCGGAACTTTGCCGTTCGCCGGTATTGTTTTCCATATAGAATTTACCGATACCCAATAGGTAAAGTATCTGCATGTTCATTTGCTCATCTGTACTGATGTAGTTACGCACTAATGCCTGTATTTCATCACGTTCATTCGGCAACTCGATTCCCAATTTTATGGTAGGACGTAGAAGGATACCACTCAGATTCATCATGCAGTTTACGCGGACATTGGGCTGTTGGATGATGGTGGAGGCATCCGGTATCAAGTCGTTCAATGAGGCCGATGGTACAGTGTATGAGGCTTGTATATCCAATGTCGCATCGAGAGGAGGTCCATTAAAAGTGATTGTACTTCCTTCTTTGATAATGAAGTCTTTGCGTATCACTTCTTGAAGACTGAACTTATAGATACCCTGTTGGATGTGATAATTACCGAACATTTTCATGTCTCCTTTATTATAAAACTCCATGCGGATATTGCCGGAACCGCGTCCGCTGATATAGTCTCCTGCCACAGGGTCCATAATAATTTTCATGGTTGCATCCGGAGTTGCATCGACCAATATATTGAGGTGTATATCGGTTTGTGATTCCTTTTTTTCTATTGTCTGTTGTGCCTGCTCATAGAAAGAGACAAGCTGAACAGAATCTTGTATGCTGCGTCGTGGCGTTTTATCTACAAATTTAATAAACTGATTGTTTGTAGCCGAAGCAACGGTCCCCGTACTATATGTAAAGTTCGTATTCCGATTGGTTGTCATGGCTATATTGGCATCCAATCCATCTTGTGCGTTACCTGCGAGAAGTGCGTTACCGGTTGCATATATCGTTCCGTAAAAAGGAAAATCGGGTGACTCTTGCGTGTTCATCACCAGCATGTTATTGACTTTGATATCGAATTGATATTTTATGTTTTTGAAGTGCTCGTAATGAAGATACCCGTTTAATCTTCCCGGATGGCCTTCCATGTCA
This sequence comes from Coprobacillus sp. CAG:698, assembly GCA_963599995.1. Taxonomy (GTDB): domain Bacteria; phylum Bacteroidota; class Bacteroidia; order Bacteroidales; family Bacteroidaceae; genus Bacteroides. Next base: position 737 of record CAVCAX010000300.1, on the reverse strand, counting down.
GCGATATGTATATTGTCAAATGTAATACCTTCCGGAGCCAGACGGATTGTGTCTTTAAGGGCAAAGGATGTATTGAGTATGTCAAATTTCATAGAAGCATCTGTCATTACTGCGCCATCCAATGTCAAGCCTTTGAACTTGCCGTAAAAATGGACTTTGCCGCTGGCGCGTCCTCTGACATCTTGCGCTATCGACTGCATGTAATGTTCCAGAAACTTGATATTCAGATTGGTTGCATCGATATTGAGATCTAACCCGCTTGTCGGTTTGATGGGATAAATGAACCCGTTAACACGGGTTCTGGAAATATCTTTTTCTTGAATGTCTGCATCGATATATATACCTTTCTTCTCATTGTCCCACGCACCATAGATATCCAGGTCGCCCAATAATCCTCCGTTTAGGGTAAAATTCATAATGGACAGGCGGGTGTCGAGTATCGGCTTTTTCAAAACGCCGCTGGCATAAGCCATACCGGTGGCGTCTCCTTCGAAATTCACATCGTCCGAGATGCGTGCGATGTCGAATACATACCCGATATTAATGTCTTTCAAATTCACTTTTACCGTGTCTTCCGGATTGTCAGAGATACGCCCGTCAACACGTATATAGCGGTCGGCATGACTGAAGTAGAAGTCATTGATATCGATTTTACCCGAATCCACCACTACTTGTGAGGGGTGTATCTGCCAGATGGTATCATTCAAAATAACATTTGTCGGTTGTATGTCAACCAA
>CAVCAX010000299.1:2158-12627 GCA_963599995.1 Coprobacillus sp. CAG:698 | reverse complement strand
ATCAAGTAGTCTGTTTGTCTTTCTATTTCTGCGAAAAGCTTCTCTACGGTTATTGTATTTGAAGATAATTCTATAATAGAATTCTGTGCTTTACTATTAGTTGCATACAACTGAAAAACGCAAACAAACATAATAATTGATGCAAATTTCATAATATTTAAGATTCTACAGTCCGTTTTTAGGCACAAAAAATGCCTTAACAAAGGATTTATTTTCATATCTTTGTTTCTAAATTAAGTTAATGAATTCTGATATTTAAATGGGTACGGAATGCGTTTGCTTATTTTTCAATCGGTGGATGTGGCCGCATCTACCGATTTTTCATATCACCAACGCATGATAAATGACTCTTTATATATCCATAGGCTTTCTGTTTTTAATAGTTCGACAATAGGTTAACGATATAGTATAATTTTATTGGAATCTTCTTCTCTCTTTATTTTAAAAGGATGAACCTTTTGAATGATACGCAGCACTTCCATTATTCCATCTCTCTGCCTGAATTTTCCGGTACATTCATAACTCAAAATTTCAGAGTTCAGTACTGTTATTTCTACATCATAATAAAGTTCCAACTTTTTCAGAATGTCTGCAAGCGGCTTCTTATTAAAGGCATATAATCCTTCTTTCCATATAACAGGAGATTCCGTTATACCCTCTATATAAAATCTGCCGCCGGCCTCTGTCAGCAATTGATTGGGTTTCAATATGACTCCCTGCTGCTCCTGATTGGATTTATAGACCTTGACAGAACCTTCAAGCAATGCAACAGACAACATGCCTTTGGAATAGCTGAATACATTGAACTTTGTCCCCAATGCCCTAATGTCCGCTTTATCGGTAGAAACAATAAAAGGAATATCTCCTTTTGCCACTTCAAAAAAGGCTTCACCGCTCAATTTCACCTTTCGCTCTTCTCCAAACACTGATGGATAACTCAATACAGACCCCGCATTGACCCATGCCTTACTTCCATCCGGCAATATGATATGAGCTCTTTGACCGGGAGGGACTGACAATTCTTGAGTTATCGGTGAATTATCGTCGGCACCTGCAATCAAACAGGTAACCCAGTAAGTAGAAAATACACATACTAGTATGACCGCTGCGTAACGCAAGATATTCCATAGAATTTTCTTTCCCTTTTCTGCGGTTCGTACTTTCATGAAATTGTGCAAACTCTCCTCACCCCGCACCATATTCTTTTTCTGCGAATGAAGCGAAAATAGAGACTGCAGATTCTGATACTCCATCATCTGCTGCTTCAATCCCTTATCGGCAAAAGCTTCTTCCAACAAAGCCTTTCTTTCGGCCTTATCAAGCTCATTTGCATAATATTTAATAATTCGTTCATCCATTCTTTCTCTTTTTTTATGTTATGTATACGTCCCGAAAGAAAAAATCCGCCAAAAAGAAATCTTTTTTTTGCGGATTTAGTACCTGCTTAAATTTTACTCTACATTCTTTTGAGAGTTATTTTCGAGGATGTTTTTCTGTTTTAAGAGGAAAATTCAAACAGGCTCTTACTTTTCAAGAGAGAGTAAAAAGGAAGAGAAATAGCGGTATACAATCTTTTAGCTCTTCACGCAATTTCTTATAAGCTATCGCCATTTGAGACTCTACAGTATTGACTGAAATCTGCAGTTCTTGGGCAATATCCTTTTGCTTTCTTCCCTCGAGCTTACTCATAATAAATATTTTACGGCAACATTCCGGAAGTTTCTTCAAGGCAATATCCAAACGGGCTTCAAGAGTATCTTCATCCGGAAAATCGACATCAAGAATATCCAAGGAATCTAATTTCATACGAAGAGCCAATGTCGACTCCGTCTGGATCTCACAGATCGCTTCATGTTCTTTCAGTTTCTTGCTTAGGTAGTCCAAACATTTGTTTTTTATGGAAGTAAAAAAATAAGCGACCCAGTTCAATTGAGTATCCAACAACTCCCGTCTTTCATACAAATGAAGAAAAACATCCTGAACTATATTCTCAGCATCAGACTCGGATGACACATATTCTGTAGCAAAGTACACAGCCCGCGAATACCAAGTTATATAAAATGTTTCAAAATCGACCATCAATCAGTAATCCAATTATATACCTAACTAAAGTTCCCCTCCAAATAGAAGTGGAAATATATCAGATTCTCCGATATTTCCGTAAATTAGCTATCGGCAAACAGTTGATTTACAAACATCCTGAGTTTTCTGTTATGAATACAAAAATAGATAAATTAAGTGAAATGAAAAAAAATCCAACTATTAAAGATTCAACCTATGTCCAAACGCCACCCTACACTCCCATTTTGACTCGGGCTACTTACTCCGCCATCCCTCACCGGAGAAAACGTCCTTCTCTCTACCGTAAAAAACAAAAATGGAAATTCTACCCTGAGTAAAAAACTACATAAGAAACAATGCTTATGGAATATGAAAAGCTTTCAATGGAGTAAGAATACAACTGAACTCATCAGAGAATGATCGCACAGTTTTATTGATACAAGGCAATCCGTCTCGTCCATAACCTGATCGATTTACAAGTCAACAAAACGCTCCCGTCTTTTTTTTCGAAGAAGTCCGACCGTATGCTTTTATTATCTGACCGTATACTTCTATAACAGCGTCCACCTCTGTCTGCCACAATCAAACGACCGTTCTTTTTTATGCAATGAGCTCTTTTCCTTCGCAAACGTGGTAACCTCTTAAAACACCTTTTTACTTCAGAAAAGCGTTTTAAATGGAAGGAGCGTAGTTTCAGCAACCGTAGTAACATTTTGATTACCCAAATTTTGGCATTGTCAAAATTGAATGTGTATATTTGTAGACTTTATGGTAAAAACTGATTGCCTGTAATAATACGCTGTTAAGTGTTATTTAATAAATATATATCTTATGACAAAATACAAGAGAATTCTATTGAAACTCAGTGGTGAAAGCCTGATGGGAGAAAAGAAAAGCGGTATCGATGAAAAGAGGCTGGCTGAATATGCCATGCAAATCAAAGAGATCCATGAACAAGGAGTGCAAATAGGTATTGTAATCGGCGGAGGTAACTTTTTCCGCGGATTGACCGGTGCCGGTAAGGGATACGACCGTGTAAAAGGAGATCAGATGGGGATGCTGGCTACCGTGATGAACAGCCTCGCCCTTAGCTCGGCATTGGTGGCGGCCGGTGTGAAAGCCCGTGTACTGACAGCCATCCGCATGGAACCGATAGGCGAATTCTATAGCAAATGGAAAGCCATTGAATATATGGAAGCCGGAGAAATCGTGATCATGTCTGCCGGAACCGGAAATCCTTTCTTTACGACCGATACAGGCTCTTCTCTCCGTGGCATCGAAATAGAAGCCGATGTCATGCTGAAAGGCACACGGGTAGACGGCATTTATACGGCTGATCCGGAAAAAGACCCGACCGCTACCAAATTCAATGACATCACCTACGATGAAGTGTTGAAGCGTGGTCTGAAAGTAATGGATCTCACAGCCACTTGCATGTGCAAGGAAAACAATCTGCCGATTGTAGTATTCGACATGGACACTGTCGGAAATCTGAAGAAAGTCATCGACGGAAAAGAAATCGGCACAGTGGTGCATAATTAACAGTATATTTGCAGATAAGCAAAAAATAACCTACTTTTGTTCTATATTCAGTGAAAATAGCAAAACTATAAAAATTAAAAGATATGATAGACGTTAAGACTTGTATCAACGATTCACAAGAGAAAATGGATATGGCCGTCATGTACCTGGAAGAGGCTTTGGCTCATATCCGCGCCGGAAAAGCAAGTACGAGACTATTGGACGGAATCCGCGTAGACTCTTACGGAAGCATGGTGCCAATTAGTAACGTAGCAGCCGTAACGACACCGGATGCGCGTAGCATCACGATCAAGCCGTGGGACAAAAGCATGTTCCGTGTAATCGAAAAGGCAATCATTGACTCCGACCTGGGTATCATGCCCGAAAACAATGGGGAAATTATCCGTATCGGCATTCCGCCATTGACAGAAGAGCGCCGTAAACAATTGGCAAAACAATGCAAGGCCGAAGGCGAAACAGCTAAAGTAAGTGTACGTAATGCACGCCGTGACGGTATAGACGCACTGAAAAAAGCGGTAAAGGAAGGTCTCGCTGAAGATGAACAAAAGAACGCCGAAGCCAAACTGCAAAAGATTCATGATAAGTATATCAAGCAAATCGATGATATGTTGGCTGAAAAGGATAAAGAGATAATGACAGTGTAAAACCGGTTGGTAACGCTGTTCTGTTGAAAGCCCTTATCAGTTGAAGGTCAAGCGTTGAAAGTTATAATTCAACCGGCAGGTGACTTCCGACTTTCAACTGATAAGGACTTTCGATTGATTGACAACTTTCAACTATTGATTGATTGACAATTTTCAACTCTATTCAAAGACTCTCAATCGATTGACAACTATCAGCGAATAAAAAGACTTTCAACAGATAGAAAACTTTCAACTACATAATATGCGTGGATTAGTTATAAAGAATACAGGAAGCTGGTATCAGGTCAGAACGGATGACGGGCAACTTATCGAGTGTAAGATAAAAGGAAATTTCCGTCTAAAAGGAATACGGAGCACAAATCCTGTGGCAGTGGGCGACCGGGTACAGATTATACTGAACCAGGAAGGTACTGCATTTATTAACGAAATAGAAGACAGGAAGAATTATATCATCCGCCGGTCTTCGAATCTCTCCAAACAATCGCATATTCTCGCCGCCAACCTTGACCAGTGTATGCTGGTGGTGACAATCAATTACCCCGAGACATCCACCATCTTCATCGATCGTTTTTTAGCTTCGGCCGAGGCTTATCGCATACCTGTCAAACTGGTATTCAACAAAGTCGATGCATACGATGAAGATGAACTTCATTACCTGGACAGTCTCATTAACCTTTATACCCATATCGGCTATCCCTGTTTCAAAATTTCCGCTAAAAACAAAGACGGGATCGACGCCATTATAAAAGAACTAAAAGGACGGATCACGCTCTTCTCCGGACATTCGGGAGTAGGAAAATCCACACTCATCAATGCCATACTTCCGGGACAGGAAGTCAAAACGGCAGAAATATCGGCTTATCACAACAAAGGAATGCATACCACCACGTTCTCCGAAATGTTTCCCGTTGAGAAAGGGGGATATATCATCGACACTCCGGGGATTAAAGGATTCGGAACATTCGACATGGAAGAAGAGGAAATAGGACATTACTTCCCCGAGATATTCAAATATTCCGCCGACTGCAAATACAACAACTGTACCCATCGCCAGGAGCCGGGATGCGCAGTAAGACAAGCCGTAGAGCAGCACTATATCAGCGAATCACGCTATACCTCCTACCTCAACATGCTCGAAGATAAAGAGGAAGGGAAATACCGTGCAGCCTACTAAAGAACAGCCTTGATTCCTAATCTGTACAGAAGAAATCTGATAGAACCTGTTTAAAATTTCCCTTTAGAAGTTTTATCAACTTCTTTTGAGCTTATTTTCGGCCTCCCAAATAGCTCTCAAAAGAATGCTGAGTTAAATTTGAACAGGCTCTAAACAGAATCTGAACTATTAACTCTTTTTCACGCTGCACATATTAAACTATTCTGCCATACTCCTGTCTAAATTACAAGATTATCAATTTGCTATACCGAACAGGTGCAACTGTCACAGGTACCTATATAACATAAAACATACATGGACAAGAGAATCAAGTGGGGTATTATCATTTTTGTAGGTGCCGGATTAATAGGAGGCGGCATCTACTCTCAAATGCCTAAACATAACGAAGAATTGGCAGCCGCCGATAAAGTGATCAAAACCCAGGCCGGAAGTAAGAGAATCCTCAATGTAAATGCACGGGTTATCAAACCACAACTGCTCACGGATGAAATCCGCATCAGCGGCAGTCTGCTACCGGATGAAGAGGTAGATCTCTCATTCGAGACATCCGGAAAGATTGTAGAAATAAACTTCGACGAGGGCAGCACCGTCCGGAAAGGACAGCTACTGGCCAAAGTCAACGACCGGCAGCTGCAAGCCCAACTGCAACGCCTTGTGTCCCAACTGAAACTGGCGGAAGACCGCGTATTCCGCCAGAACGCACTTCTCGAAAGGGATGCCGTAAGTAAAGAGGCTTACGAACAGGTAAAGACAGAGCTGGCTACCCTGAATGCCGACATAGACATCGTAAAAGCCAACATCGCCCTGACGGAACTTCGCGCACCGTTCGACGGAGTCATCGGTCTGCGTCAGGTCAGCGTCGGGGCATACGCCTCCCCCAGCACTGTTGTAGCAAAACTTACCAAGATTTCCCCCTTGAAAGTAGAATTTTCGGTTCCGGAACGCTATGCCGGAGAGATAAAAAGAGGGGCGAACCTGATTTTTAATCTGGAAGGAAAGCTGGACGGATTTCCTGCCAAAGTATATGCCACAGAATCCAAAATCAGCGATATGCACACCCTCACCGTACGTGCACTCTACCCGAACAGCACTGGAAGCATACTCCCGGGCCGGTACGTCAGTGTCCACCTGAAGAAAGAGGAGATTCCGGATGCCATCGCAGTGCCTTCGGAAGCAATCATTCCGGAAATGGGTAAAGACAAAATATACCTTTACAAAAACGGAAAAGCGCAACCGGTGGAAATATCGACCGGTATCCGTACCGAAGCGGAAGTACAAGTGTTGCGGGGATTGCAAGCCGGCGATACGATTATCACTTCGGGAACCCTGCAACTCCGTACCGGATTACCGGTAACTCTTGATAACATCGATTAACCCTGCCGCCTTATGAATATATCCGAATTAAGTATACGCCGGCCGGTATTATCGACGGTATTAACGCTCATCATCCTACTCTTCGGGTTTATCGGATACAGCTATCTCGGTGTCCGTGAATATCCGTCGGTAGACAATCCCATCATTTCGGTGTCCTGCTCCTATCCCGGTGCCAATGCCGATGTTATCGAAAACCAGATTACCGAACCGTTGGAACAGAACATCAACGGAATTCCCGGCATCCGCTCGCTGTCAAGCGTCAGCCAGCAGGGACAATGCCGCATTACCGTAGAGTTCGAATTGTCCGTCGATCTGGAAACCGCAGCCAATGACGTACGCGATAAAGTTTCGCGTGCACAACGCTATCTTCCCCGCGACTGCGACCCTCCCATCGTATCGAAAGCAGATGCCGACGCCATGCCGATACTGATGGTGGCTCTCCAGAGCGAAAGGCGGTCATTGCTGGAACTGAGCGAGATAGCCGACCTCACCGTGAAAGAGCAACTTCAGACTATCGCCGATGTGAGCAGTGTATCCATCTGGGGTGAAAAACGCTACTCCATGCGTCTGTGGCTCGATCCGATCAAGATGTCCGGTTACGGCATCACCCCCATAGACGTAAAGAATGCAGTCGACAAGGAGAATGTGGAACTTCCCTCAGGCAGTATCGAGGGAAATACGATAGAGCTGACAATCCGCACTTTAGGCTTGATGCATACGGCAGACGAATTCAATGACCTGATCATCAAGGAAGACAACAACCAGATTATACGCTTCAGCGATATCGGCCGCGCCGAGTTAGGGCCGGCAGATATAAAGAGCTACATGAAGATGAACGGCGTCCCGATGGTAGGTGTGGTAGTCATCCCCCAACCGGGAGCCAACCATATCAAAATTGCCGATGCCGTGTATGACCGTATGGAAAGGATGCAGAAAGACCTTCCCGAAGACGTGCATTACAATTACGGATTCGACAGTACCAAATTTATCCGTGCTTCCATTGATGAAGTCGAGCAGACCGTATACGAAGCGTTCATATTGGTCATCATCATCATTTTCCTTTTTTTACGCGACTGGCGCGTGACGCTTGTGCCTTGCATCGTGATTCCCGTTTCATTGATCGGTGCCTTCTTCGTCATGTATCTGGCAGGATTTTCCATCAATGTGCTTTCGATGCTTGCCGTCGTACTATCGGTGGGACTTGTGGTAGACGATGCCATCGTAATGACGGAGAATATCTATGTGCGTATCGAACAAGGAATGGCCCCCAAAGAGGCCGGCATCGAGGGAGCAAAAGAGATTTTCTTTGCCGTGATCTCCACCACCATCACGCTGGTGGCCGTATTCTTCCCCATCGTATTCATGGACGGCATGACAGGCAAACTCTTCCGTGAGTTCAGTCTGGTCATCTCGGGATCGGTAATCATCTCCTCTTTTGCCGCATTGACATTTACACCGATGCTTGCCACCAAGCTACTGATAAAGCGCGAGAAGCAGAATTGGTTTTACAGGAAGACAGAACCTTTTTTCGAAGGAATGAACCGCATTTACAGCCGTTCGCTGGCCGCTTTCCTGAAAAAGCGCTGGTTGGCACTTCCGGTTATCATCGTCACCATCGGCATCATCATCTTTTTGTGGGGGCACATCCCGGCAGAAATGGCGCCGCTTGAAGACCGCTCGCAAATCAGTATAAACACGCGTGGAGCGGAAGGCGTGACCTACGAATCGATTCGGGATTATACGGAGAGCATCAATGATCTGGTCGATTCGATCATTCCCGATGCGAAATCTGTGACAGCCCGTGTTTCGAGCGGTAACGGCAATGTGCGTATCACCCTGGAAGACATGAAAGACCGTGATTACTCCCAGATGGACGTAGCCGAAAAGTTATCAAAGGCCGTACAGAAAAAGACGATGGCACGCTCTTTCGTACAGCAGTCCTCCTCTTTTGGTGGACGCCGCGGCGGCATGCCGGTGCAATATGTATTGCAAGCCACCAATTTGGAAAAGCTGCAAGAGGTGTTACCGGTTTTTATGGCAAAGGTTTACGAGAATCCGGTATTCCAGATGGCCGATGTCGATTTGAAGTTCAGCAAACCCGAAGCCCGCATCAATATCAACCGAGACAAAGCCGGCATCATGGGAGTCAGTACCCGTAACATAGCTCAGACCCTTCAATACGGTCTGAGCGGACAGCGCATGGGATACTTCTACATGAACGGAAAGCAATACGAGATTTTAGGTGAGATCAATCGCCAACAACGCAACAAACCCGCCGATCTGAAAGCCATCTACGTGCGAAGCGACAAAGGGGATATGGTACAGCTCGATAATCTTATAGAACTGACAAGTGGTATCGCTCCTCCGAAACTGTATCGTTACAATCGTTTTGTGTCGGCAACGGTTTCTGCCGGACTGGCAGAAGGAAAGACCATCGGACAGGGACTGGACGAAATGGATAAGATAGCCAAAGAGACATTGGACGACTCCTTCCGTACCGCGCTGACCGGAGATTCCAAAGAGTATCGCGAAAGCTCATCAAGTCTGATGTTTGCTTTCATATTGGCCATTTTCCTGATCTATCTGATCCTGGCCGCTCAGTTCGAAAGTTTCAAAGACCCGTTAATCGTGATGCTGACCGTGCCTCTCGCCATCGCCGGTGCATTGGTATTCATGTACTTCGGTGGGATAACGATGAATATTTTCAGCCAGATCGGTATTATCATGCTCATCGGACTGGTGGCTAAGAACGGTATCCTTATCGTGGAGTTTGCCAACCAGAAACAGGAAAGCGGTGAAGATAAGATGAACGCCATCAAAGATGCTTCCTTGCAGCGTCTGCGCCCCATCCTGATGACGAGTGCATCTACCATACTGGGACTGATACCGCTTGCCTTTGCCACCAGTGAAGGTTGCAACCAGCGCATCGCCATGGGTACGGCAGTAGTAGGCGGCATGCTGATCTCCACACTGATGACGATGTACATCGTCCCTGCCATATACAGTTATATTTCAACGAACCGTAATAAGTTAAGAGAATCATGAAACGAATCTTAATACTCGCTATCGTCTGCAGCCTGTTCCTCACCGGACAGGCCCAGAAACAGGTATATACTTTAAAGTCCTGTCTGGAAGAAGGACTGCAGAACAACTATTCGCTGCGCATCACCCACAATGAAGAGCAGGTCAGCAAAAATAATGCAACGTTGGGAAATGCCGGTTATTTGCCTACGCTCGATTTCAGTGCCGGATACAAAGGGACGGTGGACAACACCCGAACGAAAGTCCGTGAAAGCGGAGAAACAGTCAAAGAGAACGGTGTATTCGATCAGACAATCAATGTGGGACTTAATCTCAACTGGACCATTTTCGACGGCTTCAACATTCAGGCCAATTACCAAAAGCTCAAAGAACTGGAGCTGCAAGGCGAAACAAATACCCGCATAGCTATCGAAGACTTTGTGGCCAGCCTTGCTGCCGAATACTATAACTTTGTCCAGCAAAAAATACGCCTTGCCAATCTGCACTATGCCGTAAAACTGTCTAAAGAACGTCTCCGTATCGTGGAAGAGCGCTATCACATCGGTAACTTCTCCCGCCTCGACTATCAGCAAGCCAAAGTAGACTTCAATGCAGACAGTGCCAAATATATGAAACAACAAGAGCTGCTGCAT
>CAVCAX010000299.1:0-2148 GCA_963599995.1 Coprobacillus sp. CAG:698 | reverse complement strand
GCTGCTTCATACCTCCCGCATCAACCTGAACGAACTGATGGCAAACGCGGATGTAGACCGGCCGCTCTTCATCGAAGACTCCATCATCAAAGTAAACGCCCATCTGAACTTTGAGGAGCTATGGAATGCCACGCTGCAAACCAATGCGTCCCTACTAAAAGCCGATCAGAATACTACCATCGCCCAACTGGACTATAAAAAAGTAAACTCACGCAATTACCCGTATCTGAAACTGAACACCGGTTACGGATATACTCTCAATAAATACGACATAGCTGCCAACAGCCAGCGGGGAAACCTGGGATTCAATGGCGGACTGACCATCGGTTTTAATCTATTCGACGGAAACCGCAGGCGCGAAAAGCGCAATGCCAGCATTGCCGTAAAAAACTCCCGTCTGCAACGTCAAGAGCTGGAGCAGGCATTACGGGCAGACATCAGTAACCTGTGGCAAGCTTATCGCAATAACTTGCAACTACTCAATCTGGAACGCCAGAATCTTATCGCCGCCAAAGAGAACCACGAGATAGCCATGGAACGTTATATGCTCGGTGACCTCGCCGGTATCGAAATGCGTGAAGCTCAAAAGAGCCTGCTGGATGCCGAAGAACGGATACTCTCTGCCGAATACGATACAAAACTGTGCGAGATCTCACTCCTACAGATTAGTGGCAAGGTGTTGAAATACATGGAATAGCGGATAGGGGTTAATGATAAATGATTAATCATTTTTTCTTCCACATAGAACAATTTTTACCCCTCCTTCCCTCTTGTTTCCCCTATCTTTGCCGCATACAATAAGCTAATAAGCAACAGCAAACCATGAAGAAAATTTTATTAATCGCCCTGTCATGCTTCTTCCTGACAGGGGTTTCCGCCCAGACGGACACCAATTATAAAGAAAAACACCCATACAAAGACTGGGTAAAGATCGCACCGAAATTTGACAACGCATTTTTCAAGACGCCGGAAGCTGTCCGCATCGCCGACAACGTGCTACTGTATCAACAAGTCACCGGAGGATGGCCTAAAAATATCTATATGCCGGCGGAACTGACAGAGCAGGAACGTAAGAATGCTCTCGAAATGAAAAAGGATGTAAATTCAAGTACGATCGACAACGGTGCCACCATTACAGAAATGAATTATCTGGCCCGTATCTATCTGGCAACTCAAGATGAAAAGTACAAGGACGCCTTCCTCCGTGGACTGCAATATCTCTTCGAAGCCCAGTATGAGAATGGAGGGTGGCCACAATTCTATCCACGCCCCAAGGGATATTACATCCATATCACATACAATGATGACGCCATGATCAATGTAATGAAACTTTTGAGAGATATAACCAAAGAGAAAGCTCCCTATACCTTCATTCCCGATGCAACACGGCAACAAGCACAGACTGCCTTGGATAAAGGAGTGGACTGCATCTTGAAAACTCAGGTTAAGCAAAATGGCAAACTCACCGTGTGGTGTGCACAGCATGACCGCGAAACGCTTGCTCCCGCCAAAGCACGTGCCTATGAACTTCCTTCGCTAAGCGGACAAGAATCAGATGATATTGTACTCTTTCTTATGTCTTTGTCCAAACCGACACCGGAGATAATAGCTTCCGTTGATGCTGCCATCGAATGGTTTAAAAAATCGGAAATAAAAAATATAAAGAAAGAGTATTTCACCAATGCAGATGGCAAGAAAGACTACCGGATGGTACCTTGCACAGATTGTGAACCGCTGTGGGCCCGCTTCTATGAATTAGAGACCAACCGCCCTTTCTTCTGCGACCGCGATGGAATTAAGAAATATGATATTTCCGAAATCGGTTATGAACGCCGTAATGGCTATAGTTGGTACAACAATGGCGGTCTGAAAGTATTGGCAAAGTACAAAGAGTGGAAGAAGAAATTGGAGAAGTAATCATCAATATATAAAGTATTTAAAATTTCTCTTTGCCCGTTATGAGTTCTTCTACGCGGTAAATGCGACAGCACAATAGAGACCATTAGACTCTATTGAAAAAAGTTTTAAAATGAAAGTCGTGCTAAACAACAATAATTCAATGTACCAAATTCGTACACATGGATATTTTTCCCTATCTTTCCTCTAAAAAGAAAAATCTCCAATTATTATATTCGCACTAAATGTATT
>CAVCAX010000298.1:0-5310 GCA_963599995.1 Coprobacillus sp. CAG:698 | reverse complement strand
ACTCGATACGTTCATCGATAATATACTTGGTTTCTGCAAAGCTAACAGAAACCATAAATAGCAAAATCACAAGACAATATAAACGTGTTTTCATAAATATAAAGATGTTATAAGTCGGTATGCTTTTAAATCTGCCCTAAAGGTATAGGAATTAATCAATATGTTCCAAACAAATAAGGTGGACAGGATATTGCACTACTAATCAGCACATTAATAGTAAAAACAGAGATTTTAGTGGACAGTTTCTATTTGTTTTTCACACTTATTTTAAAGAAAATCATCTAAAGAATATTCTTTTATCAACTTTAAGTGCTTCTTTTATCGAAATTTAGATTTAAATACGCTATGAATATTCTTCATGAAAAAGACAATTCTACTCACCTGTTGAACAACTCGAATGTGAATTTACACCCAACCTCTTTATATTTAAAATTCTCACTGCTTACAAAAACACCCACATCAAAAATATGCGTACCTATACCATATCCTACCTCCATGTACGGATTCAAGTGCGGAACGAACAATGTGTTAACATACAGACGTTCGTTCTGGACATAGCGGGTGTATTTTATCAGATGTCGCAAAAGCAGAAAAGGAGCCTCATAAGTGAAATGCGCACGAGCATATTTACGGGAAGAGTTATACCAACGCCCGTCCAACAACTGAAAAACACCGCCAATATCATCATTCCATCCTACGGGTAAGTTACTCCTTGCCAGATTAGCAAAATCGACAAAATAAAGCTGATTCCGATTCGTAAACGCTCCAAACCCGAAACGGTAATAAATATTACTCATAGGGCCCAATGGAAGATGGTGCTGAAGATCAAATTCAATCCGCTCATACTCTCCCGTACTTCTGAATATACCTTTGATGCCACGCTCGTAATCAAAAGAGAAAGTGGGAAAAGACGAATGGAGGTTCAACTTTCTTTTCCCATTCATATAATAATACAGACAAGGAGTCCATTCGACACGGATGCGAGGAGCAAAACTGATGTACGTATCCTTGAATTTGTTCATTATCTCGGGCGTAGGAGGAACCATGGGATTTACAATCACAAACTTCGACTTCTCAACCGCCGTTCTCCTGTGGGCAGAAAAGCCGACACTCAGCTCCAATCCGTTGACAACCTCAATGCTGTGACGGAAACTAAAAGACAAGTCCTTGAAATAATCCAAGTGTATCTGGTCAAAATCAAAGATACTATCCGGAATAGCTTTCAACTCATCCAGTACATCACTGCTATAAATACGGTTACCATTACCAAAACTGACATGAATGGCCCCCCGCTTTTGCGGCCAATAATCAAAATCGGCATTAGCCGACCAATAAAACTCCTTGCGGGTAAAATTATAACCGATCCGGGGAACAATCCGTAGCACTTTATCTCCGGAGAACAACCGGTTGTACTTAAAGTCCTGCCGCCACGAGAATCCGTTACTGCCACTATAACTCAGCAGCAACGGATTTATAATAGGAGAACATTTGACACTACCTACACGCGACAAATCCATATTAATATCCGACAACAGGAAATCGCCTACCTCTCCCCAAAACACACGACGGCGGGAAGGAGGTTTCAACACCGAGGTATCCTTTCTTAAAGCATAATCTTCATACAGTTTCTTTTCATCGCTGCTTAGCTCCACAGGACGCAAAGAAGCAAAATAGGCACTGTCCAAAAGCAAAGAGTTCGTATCCGATCTCAATGTATAAGATTCCGTAAGATCGAATTTCTTCTTTTCCTTGCGATACTTACTCCGGTCATTCAAGTCGATGGAATTATAATTCAACGAAGCCAGATAGCTGCCATCCACCACATTACCCACAAAATTGAAACGGACCTTGAATTCATAACGCACAGGCAGAAATTCATTATCATCTCCCACCTCTCCCATTTTTATGAGGTTTTCAAAAGTCAGCAGTTCAGAACGTCCGGAAAAGCGCATTTCACGTATGCTCCATACCCCGGAACTGACAATCATATATCCTCCCACCAACTGGTCACTTTTCGATTTAGGAATAAAACGTATCTTGTAATGTATATCATCCGGCGTCCCCATGATCGTATCTATCCGGTAACGATAATATTTCTTCGCATTTTTGGCAAGCGGTGAAAGCAAGCGGTCGTAAAGCAAGGTAGAAGAATAGGCATTAACATGAAAATATTCAAGCATCGTTGCCTGAAAACCGCCGCTGAAAACAGTGCCGTAGCCGGCCTTTACCTTTTGATCGTAAATATTGGGAGCTGTGAAATGCAATTCACTATACGATTCCATCAAATACTCACGCACGCCCTTCTGTATACGAAACATCTTGGGGAGGTAACGGAATATGAAATTCTTCTTTCGGATATTCAGTTTACCTTTTATATAAAGGTCTGCCCGATAGTCGTTCACGATCTTTTCATAAAAAGGGGTAAAGGTCATCACATGCTGCAAGATAGAATCCACCGGAACGGGCTCGCTCGTATATGGATTCAAAACGGAATTGGCCCTTCCTTTCGGTACTAAAAGGAATAAGCTCCAAACCAAAATCCATATCAACTTATAGTGCTTCAAAAAAGATCCTTTCCATTACATGGAACAAATATAAAGAAAAACAATGAAAAGGAAAGATATATCCGGAGATTAACACTGATTTATAAAAAAGAGTTATATCCCTATTATCGCATAATGTATTCCTTTTATGTATAGTAAGGAGTGTTTTTTATCAATGAGAGTCATTCCCGCAAGGGGCACTACAAAGAAAAATACCTGTTTTCCAAAAATTACCCCCTAAAATATAGGGGTACTATCAGAAAAAACATATAATTTTGCGCCATCAACCAACAAAAACAGACCACTTATGTCTAAAATGAGATTTTTCGCTTTACAAGAGCTTTCAAACAGAAGCCCTCTGGAAGTCGTAACTCCTTCCAACAAATTATCCGATTATTATGGCAGCCATGTATTCGATCGCAAGAAAATGCAGGAATATCTTCCTAAAGAAGCTTACAAGGCGGTAACCGATGCCATTGAAAAAGGTACTCCTATCAGTCGCGAGATGGCCGATCTGATAGCCAATGGCATGAAAAGCTGGGCCAAATCGCTCAACGTGACTCATTATACACATTGGTTTCAGCCTCTCACCGATGGAACCGCCGAGAAGCACGACGGTTTTATCGAATTCGGCGAAGATGGAGGGATTATCGAACGTTTCTCCGGGAAACTACTTATCCAGCAAGAACCGGATGCGTCTTCTTTCCCTAACGGAGGTATCCGTAACACATTCGAAGCACGCGGATATACAGCCTGGGACGTCTCTTCACCGGCTTTCGTGGTAGACACCACTTTGTGTATACCTACCATTTTCATCTCTTATACCGGTGAAGCATTGGATTATAAAACCCCTTTGCTAAAAGCACTTGCAGCCGTAGATAAGGCAGCGACCGAAGTGTGCCAGCTATTCGATAAAAATGTAACCCGCGTATTCGCCAATCTGGGATGGGAACAGGAGTATTTCCTTGTCGACTCCGCTTTATATAATGCACGTCCGGATCTTTGCCTGACAGGACGTACACTGATGGGGCACTCCTCGGCCAAAGACCAGCAGTTGGAAGACCACTATTTCGGTTCTATTCCTCCTCGCGTCACTGCATTTATGAAAGAGCTGGAAATAGAGTGCCACAAATTAGGGATTCCGGTGAAAACCCGTCACAATGAAGTTGCTCCCAATCAATTTGAATTAGCTCCTATTTTTGAAAATGTCAACCTCGCCAACGATCACAACCAGCTCGTTATGGATCTGATGAAGCGCATTGCCCGCAAACACAACTTTGCCGTATTGCTGCACGAGAAGCCGTATAGCGGAGTCAATGGTTCGGGAAAACACAATAACTGGTCGCTCTGCACCGACACCGGCATCAACCTGTTTGCTCCGGGAAAGAACCCGAAAGGCAATATGCTTTTCCTTACTTTCCTTGTGAACGTGCTAATGATGGTTTACAAAAATCAGGATTTGCTGCGCGCTTCTATCATGAGTGCCGGCAACAGCCATCGTCTGGGTGCCAATGAAGCTCCTCCCGCCATTCTTTCTATTTTCCTGGGCAAACAGCTCTCTGCCACTTTGGACGAAATCGTACGCCAGGTAGGAAGCAGCAAAATGACCCCGGAAGAAAAAACGACATTGAAATTAGGCATCGGACGTATTCCGGAAATTCTGCTGGATACCACAGACAGGAACCGTACTTCCCCATTCGCCTTCACAGGAAACCGCTTTGAATTCCGCGCCGCAGGCTCCTCTTCCAACTGTGCCGCCGCTATGATCGCCATCAATGCCGCCATGGCCAATCAATTGAACGAGTTCCGTGCTTCTGTCGAAAAACTGATGGAAGAAGGTGTCGGCAAAGACGAAGCCATTTTCCGTTTGCTGAAAGAAACAATCATTGCTTCCGAACCGATCCGTTTCGAAGGCGACGGCTATTCGGAAGAATGGAAAAAAGAAGCAGCCAGCCGCGGATTGACCAACATCTGCCATGTGCCCGAAGCATTGATGCACTACATGGACAACCAATCCAAATCGGTATTGATAGGCGAACGTATTTTCAACGAAACGGAACTGGCTTGCCGTCTGGAAGTAGAATTGGAGAAATACACCATGAAAGTTCAGATAGAAAGCCGCGTATTGGGCGATCTGGCCATCAACCACATCGTTCCGATTGCCGTAATCTACCAAAACCGCTTATTGGAGAATCTAAGAGGATTGAAAGAAATATTCTCTCCGGAAGAATACGAGGTCATGAGCGCCGACCGCAAAGAACTCATCAAGGAGATCTCACGCCGTGTCACTGCCATCAAGGTGTTGGTCAGAGAGATGACAGAAGCCCGCAAAGTAGCCAACCATAAAGAGAATTTCCAGGAAAAGGCATTTGCATACGAGGAAACCGTACGTCCTTACCTGAACAAAATCCGCGATCACATCGATCATCTGGAGATGGAAATCGATGATGAGATATGGCCTCTGCCCAAATATCGGGAGTTGTTATTCACTAAATGACAAACTTGGCAGAGACCGGGTTGACTCTCACAGATGGTGAAAGTTACGGGTTGTAACAGACAAGCATAGTAACAGATAAACATCAAGAAGCCGTATCACACTTCTCTATTTGGAGTGAAGATACGGCTTCTTTTATAAGAGCACATTTTACAGAGTGCATTTTACAAAATGTCAATATGATATTTCAGTTCATGCAGAATCCCCTTATTAAAGTAACGTGAATTCGATATAAGGATTAAAATTATTTATTTGAATATTAGGAACATAGCG
>CAVCAX010000297.1:0-9611 GCA_963599995.1 Coprobacillus sp. CAG:698 | reverse complement strand
ATCCGCCGCGCTATACCATTGATGATTGTATAGAGCGTGGGCTTACTTATAGTGTCCCTTTGAAAGCGAAACTCAAACTTTACTGTACCGACCCTGATCACGAAGATTTCGATACGGTGATTCAGGATGTGTTCCTCGGTCCGATTCCTTATATGACAGATAAGGCAACTTTTGTCATTAATGGTGCCGAACGTGTAGTTGTGTCCCAGCTTCATCGTTCTCCGGGTGTGTTCTTCGGTCAGAGTGTTCATGCTAATGGTACGAAGCTTTACTCGGCACGTATTATTCCGTTCAAGGGTTCATGGATTGAGTTTGCTACCGACATCAATAATGTGATGTACGCATACATCGACCGAAAGAAAAAATTGCCTGTAACAACGCTGTTGAGAGCGATAGGCTTCGAAAATGATAAAGATATTCTTGAGATTTTCAACTTGGCAGAAGATGTTAAAGTGAATAAGACAAATCTTAAGAAGGTAGTAGGCCGTAAGTTGGCTGCACGTGTATTGAAAACTTGGATTGAAGATTTCGTTGATGAAGATACCGGTGAGGTTGTTTCTATCGAGCGTAATGAAGTAATTATCGACCGTGAGACTGTCATTGAGGAAGAACATATCAATGAAATTATCGAATCGGGCGTTCAGAACATCTTGATTCATAAGGATGAACCGAATCAATCCGATTATTCTATTATATATAATACTCTGCAGAAGGACCCGAGTAACTCGGAAAAAGAGGCAGTGCTTTATATTTATCGTCAGTTGCGTAATGCAGATCCTGCTGATGATGCAAGTGCGCGTGAGGTTATTAACAACCTGTTCTTCTCAGAAAAAAGATATGACCTTGGTGATGTAGGCCGTTACAGAATCAACAAGAAGCTGAATCTGACAACGGATATGGATGTACGTGTCCTCACCAAAGAAGATATTATTGAAATCATCAAATATCTGATTGAATTGATTAATTCAAAAGCAGATGTGGATGATATTGACCACTTGAGTAACCGTCGTGTGCGTACGGTAGGCGAACAGTTGTCCAACCAGTTTGCCGTTGGTTTGGCACGTATGTCACGTACGATCCGCGAACGTATGAATGTACGTGATAATGAGGTGTTTACTCCGATTGACCTGATCAATGCGAAGACAATTTCTTCTGTGATCAATTCTTTCTTCGGAACGAATGCATTGTCGCAGTTTATGGACCAGACAAACCCCTTGGCGGAAATCACTCACAAACGCCGTATGTCGGCTTTGGGTCCTGGTGGTCTTTCTCGTGAACGTGCCGGATTTGAGGTTCGTGACGTTCACTACACGCATTATGGTCGTCTTTGTCCGATTGAAACGCCGGAAGGTCCGAATATCGGTTTGATTTCATCATTGTGTGTGTTTGCTAAAATCAATGACCTCGGATTTATCGAGACTCCTTACCGTAAGGTGGCGGATGGCAAAGTGGACCTTTCGGATAACGGTTTGGTTTATTTGACTGCCGAAGAAGAAGAAGGTAAGGTGATTGCTCAGGGAAATGCTCCGTTGAACGATGACGGAACATTTGTCCGTAATAAAGTAAAATCCCGTCAGGATGCAGACTTCCCGGTAGTAGAGCCGTCAGAAGTCGAACTGATGGACGTATCTCCTCAGCAGATTGCTTCAATCGCTGCTTCGTTGATTCCGTTCCTTGAACATGACGATGCTAACCGTGCGTTGATGGGATCGAACATGATGCGCCAGGCAGTTCCTTTGTTGAGAAGTGAAGCTCCTATTGTGGGAACCGGTATCGAACGTCAGCTCGTTCGGGATTCACGTACGCAGATTACAGCGGAAGGCGATGGCGTGATCGATTACGTAGATGCAACCACTATCCGTATCTTGTATGATCGTACGGAAGATGAAGAGTTTGTAAGCTTCGAATCGGCTCTGAAAGAATATAGAATTCCTAAATTCCGCAAGACCAACCAGAATATGACTATTGACCTTCGCCCGATTTGTAACAAGGGTGACAGGGTTACGAAAGGTCAGATATTGACGGAAGGTTACTCTACCGAGAACGGTGAGTTGGCATTGGGTAAGAATTTGCTTGTTGCTTACATGCCGTGGAAAGGTTACAACTATGAGGATGCCATCGTGTTGAACGAACGTGTGGTTCGTGAAGACTTGCTGACTTCTGTTCATGTAGAGGAGTACTCGTTGGAAGTTCGTGAGACAAAGCGCGGTATGGAGGAATTGACTTCTGATATTCCTAATGTGAGTGAAGAGGCAACTAAAGATCTTGACGAAAACGGTATTGTGCGTATTGGTGCACGTATTCAGCCGGGTGATATCATGATCGGAAAGATTACTCCGAAGGGAGAATCAGATCCTTCACCGGAAGAAAAATTGCTTCGTGCTATTTTCGGTGATAAAGCCGGTGACGTGAAAGATGCTTCTCTGAAAGCTTCTCCTTCATTGAAGGGTGTGGTGATCGATAAGAAACTCTTCTCTCGTGTGATCAAGAATCGTAGCTCCAAGTTGGCCGACAAGGCTTTGCTTCCTAAAATCGATGACGAATTCGAAAGCAAAGTGGCTGATCTGAAACACATCTTGGTGAAGAAGCTGATGACACTGACCGAGGGTAAGGTTTCTCAGGGTGTTAAGGACTATTTGGGTGCTGAAGTTATTGCCAAAGGTTCTAAGTTCAATGTGTCCGATTTTGACTCGCTTGATTTCACCTCTATTCAGTTGAGTAATTGGACAAGTGACGAACATACCAACGGTATGATCCGTGACTTGATAATGAACTATATTAAGAAGTACAAAGAACTGGATGCCGAACTGAAACGTAAGAAGTTTGCTATCACGATCGGTGATGAACTTCCTGCCGGTATCATCCAGATGGCTAAAGTATATATTGCCAAGAAACGTAAGATCGGTGTAGGTGATAAGATGGCCGGTCGTCACGGTAACAAGGGTATTGTTTCACGTGTCGTTCGTCAGGAAGACATGCCGTTCCTTGAAGATGGGACTCCGGTTGATATCGTTTTGAATCCGTTGGGTGTGCCTTCACGTATGAATATCGGACAGATATTCGAAGCTGTGCTCGGACGTGCCGGAAAGAAACTCGGTGTGAAGTTCGCAACTCCTATCTTTGATGGTGCTACCATGGAGGATCTTGACAAGTGGACAGACAAGGCCGGCTTACCCCGTTACTGCAAGACTTATCTTTGTGATGGTGGTACCGGTGAACGATTCGACCAGCCGGCTACTGTTGGTGTGACTTATATGTTGAAACTCGGTCACATGGTTGAAGATAAGATGCATGCCCGTTCTATCGGTCCGTACTCGCTCATTACCCAGCAACCTTTGGGTGGTAAAGCCCAGTTTGGTGGTCAGCGTTTTGGAGAGATGGAGGTTTGGGCACTCGAAGGTTTCGGCGCTGCACATATTCTTCAGGAAATATTGACGATTAAGTCAGATGATGTTGTTGGGCGTTCCAAAGCTTATGAAGCGATTGTGAAAGGCGAACCTATGCCGCAACCCGGTATTCCGGAATCTCTGAACGTGTTGTTGCACGAGTTGAGAGGTTTGGGATTAAGCATCAACCTGGAATAATTATTTAGTTGAAAGTTGATAATTGACGGTGGAGTGATTCTGCTTTCAATTATCAATCTTCAACTTTCAACTTTCAACTTTTAATTTTCAACTATATTATAGTATGGCTTTTAGAAAAGAAAATAAGACGAAGAGCAATTTCTCGAAAATCTCTATCGGTTTGGCTTCTCCGGAGGAAATCCTTGAGAATTCGAGTGGTGAAGTATTAAAGCCTGAAACCATTAACTACCGTACGTACAAACCGGAACGTGATGGCTTGTTCTGTGAACGTATCTTTGGTCCTATCAAAGATTACGAATGCCATTGTGGTAAGTACAAACGTATCCGTTATAAAGGGATTGTTTGTGACCGTTGCGGTGTGGAAGTTACAGAAAAGAAAGTGCGTCGTGAACGTATGGGACATATCCAGCTGGTTGTGCCGGTGGCTCACATCTGGTATTTCCGTTCGCTTCCTAATAAGATAGGTTACTTGCTGGGATTGCCTACCAAGAAACTTGATTCCATTATTTATTATGAGCGTTATGTCGTTATTCAGCCGGGTGTGAAGGCAGAAGACGGCATTGCCGAATATGATTTGCTTTCAGAAGAGGAATACCTGGATATTTTGGATACTCTTCCGAAAGAAAACCAGTATCTGGAAGATACAGACCCGAATAAATTCATTGCCAAGATGGGTGCAGAGGCTATCTATGACTTGTTGGCCCGCTTGGATTTGGATGCATTATCATACGAATTGCGCCATCGTGCCGGAAACGATGCTTCACAGCAGCGTAAGAACGAGGCGTTGAAACGTCTGCAGGTTGTAGAATCATTCCGTGCATCACGTGGACGCAACAAACCGGAGTGGATGATCGTACGTATCGTACCGGTTATTCCGCCCGAACTTCGTCCGTTGGTTCCGTTGGATGGTGGTCGTTTTGCCACTTCTGACTTGAATGACTTGTATCGTCGTGTGATTATTCGTAACAACCGTCTGAAACGTCTGATCGAAATCAAAGCTCCCGAAGTAATTTTGCGTAATGAGAAACGTATGCTTCAGGAATCGGTAGATTCACTGTTCGATAACTCACGTAAGTCGAGTGCTGTTAAGACAGATGCCAATCGCCCGTTGAAATCATTGTCAGACAGTTTGAAAGGTAAGCAAGGACGTTTCCGTCAGAATCTGCTCGGTAAGCGTGTTGACTATTCGGCACGTTCGGTAATCGTTGTAGGTCCTGAATTGAAGATGGGTGAATGCGGTATCCCTAAATTGATGGCTGCAGAGCTTTACAAACCGTTTATCATACGTAAATTGATCGAACGCGGTATTGTGAAGACTGTAAAATCTGCCAAGAAGATTGTGGACCGCAAGGAACCGGTGATCTGGGATATTCTTGAACATGTAATGAAAGGACATCCGGTGTTGCTGAACCGTGCACCGACACTTCACCGTCTGGGTATCCAGGCGTTCCAGCCTAAGATGATCGAAGGTAAGGCTATTCAGTTGCACCCGCTTGCTTGTACGGCATTTAATGCTGACTTCGACGGTGACCAGATGGCTGTGCACTTGCCTTTGAGTAATGAAGCTATTCTTGAAGCACAGATGTTGATGCTTCAATCACATAATATCTTGAACCCGGCCAATGGTGCTCCTATCACTGTGCCTGCACAGGATATGGTTCTTGGTTTGTATTACATTACCAAGCTGCGTACCGGTGCCAAAGGTGAAGGGCTGACTTTCTACGGACCGGAAGAGGCATTGATTGCGTATAACGAAGGCAAGGTGGATATCCATGCTCCGGTAAAAGTAATCGTGAAGGATGTTGACGAGAATGGTAATATCGTAGATGTAATGCGTGAGACTTCTGTCGGACGTGTTATTGTAAACGAGATCGTTCCGCCAGAAGCCGGTTATATCAATACGATTATCTCTAAGAAATCACTTCGTGATATCATCAGCAACGTAATTAAGGTTTGCGGTGTGGCTAAAGCTGCCGATTTCCTTGATGGAATCAAGAACCTCGGTTATCAGATGGCCTTCAAGGGCGGTCTGTCGTTCAACTTGGGTGATATCATCATCCCGAAAGAGAAAGAAGCACTGGTTCAGAAGGGATATGACGAAGTAGAGCAGGTGATCAATAACTATAACATGGGTTTCATCACCAACAATGAACGTTACAATCAGGTAATCGATATCTGGACACATGTCAATTCAGAGTTGTCTAACATCCTGATGAAGACTATCTCTTCTGACGATCAAGGTTTCAACTCTGTGTACATGATGCTTGATTCGGGTGCCCGTGGTTCTAAAGAGCAGATTCGTCAGTTGTCCGGTATGCGTGGTTTGATGGCTAAGCCGCAGAAAGCCGGTGCTGAGGGTGGTCAGATTATTGAAAACCCGATCTTGTCGAACTTTAAAGAGGGACTTTCGGTGCTGGAGTACTTTATCTCTACCCACGGTGCCCGTAAAGGTTTGGCCGATACAGCGTTGAAGACTGCCGATGCCGGTTATCTGACCCGTCGTCTGGTAGACGTTTCACACGATGTGATCATCAATGAAGAAGACTGCGGTACTCTTCGCGGATTGGTTTGTACAGACTTGAAGAATAACGATGAAGTGATCGCTACTCTGTATGAACGTATCCTCGGACGTGTATCCGTACATGATATAATCCATCCTACTACAGGTGAACTGTTGGTAGCCGGTGGTGAGGAAATTACAGAAGATATCGCCAAGAAGATTCAGGAATCTCCGATTGAGAGCGTAGAAATCCGTTCTGTGCTGACTTGCGAATCCAAGAAAGGTGTATGTGCCAAATGTTATGGACGTAACCTTGCAACGAGCCGCATGGTTCAGAAAGGTGAGGCTGTCGGCGTAATTGCCGCCCAGTCAATCGGTGAACCGGGTACACAGTTGACACTGCGTACATTCCATGCCGGTGGTACAGCTGCCAACATTGCAGCAAATGCGAGCATCGTAGCTAAGAATGCCGCCCGTCTGGAATTCGATGAACTTCGTACGGTTGACATTGTTGATGAGATGGGTGAATCTGCGAAAGTGGTAGTAGGTCGTTTGGCTGAAGTACGTTTTGTGGATGTAAACACCGGTATTGTCTTGTCCACTCATAACGTACCTTACGGTTCTACATTGTATGTATCGGATAGTGATGTGGTTGAAAAGGACAAACTCATTGCTAAGTGGGACCCGTTCAATGCCGTTATCATCACTGAAGCTACCGGTAAGATTGAATTTGAAAGCGTGATTGAGAATGTCACTTATAAGGTTGAGTCGGATGAAGCAACCGGACTTCGTGAAATTATCATCATTGAGTCTAAGGATAAGACAAAGGTGCCTTCCGTTCACATTCTTACAGAAGATGGCGATCTGATCCGTACTTACAACTTACCTGTGGGAGGACACGTTATCGTTGAAAACGGACAGAAAGTGAAAGCTGGTGAGGTTATCGTTAAGATACCGCGTGCCGTTGGTAAGGCCGGTGATATCACGGGTGGTCTTCCTCGTGTTACCGAGCTCTTCGAAGCGCGTAATCCGTCGAATCCTGCCGTTGTATCCGAAATCGATGGTGAGGTTACGATGGGTAAGATCAAACGTGGTAACCGTGAGATCATCGTTACATCCAAGACCGGTGAGGTTAAGAAATATCTTGTAGCCTTGTCTAAGCAGATTCTGGTACAGGAGAATGACTATGTGCGTGCCGGTACTCCGTTGTCGGACGGTGCTATCACTCCGGCGGACATCTTGGCTATTAAAGGTCCTACGGCCGTACAGGAATATATTGTGAACGAAGTTCAGGATGTATACCGCCTGCAGGGTGTGAAGATCAATGACAAGCACTTTGAGATTATCGTTCGTCAGATGATGCGTAAAGTGGAAATCGACGAGCCGGGAGATACACGCTTCCTCGAACAGCAGGTTGTGGATAAACTCGAGTTTATGGAAGAGAACGACCGGATCTGGGGTAAGAAGGTAGTCGTTGATGCCGGTGATTCTCAGAATATGCAGCCGGGTCAGATTGTTACCGCCCGTAAGTTGCGCGATGAAAACAGTATGTTGAAACGTCGTGACTTGAAACCGGTTGAAGTACGTGACGCCATTGCGGCTACATCTACGCAGATACTTCAAGGTATCACGCGTGCTGCATTGCAGACTTCCAGCTTCATGTCGGCAGCATCTTTCCAGGAGACTACGAAAGTGCTGAATGAAGCCGCCATCAATGGTAAGGTCGACAAGCTCGAAGGTATGAAAGAAAATGTTATTTGCGGTCATTTGATTCCGGCAGGTACAGGTCAGCGTGAATTTGACAAGATTATTGTCGGCTCAAAAGAAGAGTATGACCGTATCTTGGCAAACAAGAAGACTGTGCTGGACTATAATGAGGTAGAATAATAGTGTTGAATTAGTTATATCAAGAAGAGGGGGCAAGCACTGTGATAGTGGTTGCCCCTTTGCTTTAATAACCGTTTTTCAGTTTTGTTTTACCCCCTTCACCGCATTCACCTTTTTGGCGTAACGCTTTCCTCATCGGTATTTGAGGGTGAAGGCTTACCCTTTCTGAGGTGAATTGTCTAACCGGAGTACCCGGTACACGTTTCCCCATTTCGTATGCTTCCGGACAACTCCTGCCGTTGCTAATATCTGGCTGAAGTGATTCGGATTTGCTCCCCGCATAGCTGTCGGATTATGGCGTTGTAACGTTTGGAAAATCTCGGCAGCCGACAGTAGTTCATGAGACTCTTCTTCAAAGGCCGGTCGGAAACAATCGCGAAGTACCTCCTCGGCCAGTGTCTGGCGATAGAACGAAAGGTTGTGTTGCTGGATTTGCCGTTCTTCCTCTTTCGTGAAAAAGTAGCGTCTGCCTGCCGTGAGTTCTGCTTTTAATTGGGCATAGAGCTGCGAGTGATCAATGCCCTCCAGATTGATGGCTTGCTTGACTTCGATGCAGATATATCTTCGGCTGCCACTTGGATCTGTTAATAAATCCATACGATTGGACGTGCCGATAAATGAGGCGATACGAGGGAGAAGGCGATAACTTTTCTGGTGCGGTTTCCGGAGATTCAGTGTAGCCAGTTGCATCAGGTTCTTAAGTTGCGGCATTTGGGCGAGTGAGTATCGGTCGAACTCATCCAGGTTTATGAGGGCCATTTCTGCCAGTTTCCGCTCGGCGTCTCCTTGCGAGGTTAGTGAGAATTTCTCGGTGTAGTATCGGTGAAGGCATGGAGGAAGCAAACCTTTGCAGAAGGTAGACTTCAGATGCCCCTGTTCGCTACTGACAAGGACGGGGGCTACGCAATTGGCATGTACCTGTTCCCTGCCGGTCCATTGAGCCACGACTGCCAACATCCACGTGTGGAAACTCTTGATCCATAAGGGTGATGCCGATACGCGTTGTGCCAAGTCGGCAAGCCGGTCGTGACCGTCCCATCCGGGAAGCTCCTCCATGTAAAGTTGCAGCGGGTGATACGATGGTATGCGTGTGGAGAGCAGGTAGCGGCTTAAATCCCTGTCCCAACATTTGATGCCTGCTGTACGGGCATCCATACAGAGTGTATTCATTTCCCGTTGTCCGATCGGCGTGAATGTCGGATCGGGAGAACCGTTCGGCCGGAATTCCGTCTCTTCTGTCAGTAAGTTATAACGGAAGTCATACTGCATTAATAAATACTCTTGAAGTGCTTCGCTTACTTCCTGTTCTTGGACCACCGCTTTGCTTCCGGTCCTTTTTCTTCGTTCTGCTTTGGGCTCATTACTTGTTACTTTCCGGTTCCAGCGGAGGAGATTTCTGATCATTTCCATAAAATTCATGTTCTTTGGGTTATTGGTTCTCAGGTCAAAAGTAAGGTCCCCGATCCCTCTTTTTCAAATTTTCTGCGAACATTTTTGTTGAAATCTTATTAGTTGAAAATAACCGTGCAAAAGCTTTGTTTCCTGCTTGTATTTACTTACTTTTGCAGTAAGAGTTGTTGGCGTTTCACAATTCAGGGCTGACGCATTAAAAATCTTTCATAGATAAAAGTTCACAAAGT
>CAVCAX010000296.1:19551-21771 GCA_963599995.1 Coprobacillus sp. CAG:698 | reverse complement strand
ATCACAGCATCAGACTGCAATGCAATGACACCCACATCCTTGGTGGAAGTTTTTTCTGACAATTGAAGAGGAATGTTCTGAGTGATAAACCCGATATAAGAAATTTTCAGCACATACTTTCCGCCTTTCACCTTAGGCAGTGTAAAGGCACCTTGCTTCTGAGTAGTGACACCGGCAGCCTGCGTGCTGTCCGGCAATGCCAACAGTTGAACCGTTGCCATCTCGACAGGTTCCTTTGTATCTTCTTCAACCACACGTCCGGAGACGGTGATCACTTTATTTTGTGCAAATGCAGAGAGGGTACCAATTAACAACAGTACCATCCAGATCGATAATTTTTTCATTCGTCTATGCGTTTGTAGTAGTGACAATCGTCTTTTTGACACTTGTCAACGCAAAAGGTTTAATGAAGTAACAATTATCTTTTAAATATTTTATCTACCATTGCCTTTTTCATCCCGAATTCAAGGCAAAGCACATTTATGATAAGGAAAGTCAGGAAAGAAGAGGTATCCACCGTCACCAAATCTCCCGTAGCCACCCGATAGAGCATTCCGCCAAAGATAAACAGCACCGTGAGAAAAACGGCATTGCGCGTAGCCAGACTGCGTATCTGTTCGGTCTCCCGGCCCTCATGCTTTGAGAGCGCAAAAAGAATCATAAGTGCCCCTACAATCATCAGGAGCTTGGTACACTCTTTATAAAACAGCAGATTGCCATCGGTCACCTTCCCCATCATCACAAAAATAAAAGGAAGAAACAGAGCCACAATCAGAATTACATATCCCAAAGGACGACAGTATACAGGCAGTAATGCTTTCATTGGTTTGACGTTTTAATGAGACAAAAGTAAGCAAAAAAAAGTTTTTTCTGTATTTTTGTCCCATAAAAAGCAAATTGAATTATGAATAAGCAAGAAGTTATCCTGTGCGAGAGCCTGGAAGTCAGCCTTGGCCGTGCCATTGAAAAATGCCCGCACGACCGCCTGTTCATCCTGACCGATGAACACACCCACCGTCTGTGTATGCCCCAGATGAGGGAAGTCTCTTTTCTGAAAGACGCCATTGAAATAACCATCGGGGCAGGCGATGTGCACAAGACATTGGAAACACTGGCTTCCGTATGGCAGACATTAAGCGACAAAGGTGCAAGCCGCCATTCGCTTCTGATAAATCTGGGCGGCGGTATGGTGACGGATTTGGGAGGCTTTGCCGCAGCCACTTTCAAAAGAGGCTTTGCTTATATCAATGTTCCCACCACTTTGCTCGCCATGGTAGATGCCTCTGTAGGAGGAAAGACCGGAATCAACTTCAACGGTTTAAAGAATGAAATCGGTGTATTTGCCCCGGCAAACAGTGTACTGATTGAGACAGAATTCCTGCGCAGTCTGGATGCCCAAAACTTCTTTTCGGGATATGCCGAGATGCTGAAACACGGGCTCATCAGCAATACGGCTCACTGGGCGGAGCTTCTTAACTTCAACACCGGCCTCATCGATTACAAACATCTGAAGAAACTGGTAGGTGAATCGGTACAGGTGAAAGAAGACATCGTAGAACAAGATCCTTTCGAACACGGTATCCGCAAGGCGCTGAATTTGGGACACACCGTAGGACACGCATTCGAGAGCCTGGCCTTGGCAGAAAACCGCCCGGTGCTGCACGGCTATGCAGTGGCATGGGGAATTGTTTGCGAGCTATACCTGTCGCATCTCAAAACCGGGTTCCCGAAAGACAAAATGCGCCAGACAATACAATTCATAAAAGAGAACTATGGCGGTTTCAGCTTCGACTGCAAACAATATGAACAACTTTATGCCTTGATGCAGCACGACAAAAAGAATACTGCCGGAATAATCAATTTCACCTTACTGAAAGAAATCGGTGATATAAGCATCAATCAAACAGCCGGAAAAGATCAGATTTTCGAGATGTTTGATTTTTACCGGGAATGTATGGGAGTATAAAAACTCCCATCATTCCGGATACCACCGTCAAGCAGATTCATACCCACAATTCTCCTGCAACAGCATTACAGCGTTCAGAAGGCAGGCAATCCATGAACCGGCCCGTCCGGACTTGTTTACACTAAAATGTTTCCAATTTTCCCTTATGTATAGGCAGAGTATCACTAATGCCTGTTTCGTTTATTTTGTTTGTTTCGTTTGCTTGTTTTGTTCGCTTTGTTTATTTCGTCTGTTTCGTTCGTTTGTTTCGTTCG
>CAVCAX010000296.1:9741-19467 GCA_963599995.1 Coprobacillus sp. CAG:698 | reverse complement strand
CACTTCACTTCGTCTGTTTCGTTCGTTTACATTTCTACATTCCATACTCAATTCTGCATTCTATATTCCAAAAGCGACAGGCCGGTATGTTTTCTGAAGAAACGCCCCAATGAAGACTGGTTGGAAAAATTTGTCTTAACAGCAATTTGTTGAATAGTCATAGTTGTATTTTTCAGCAATGCTTTGATTTCCAAAACAATGTATTCTATTATCCAATCCTTTGCCGTTTTGCCGCTGACCTCTTTGATGATCATAGACAAATATTTAGAGGTAATAAACAATTTATCTGCATAAAAGGCCACTTCCCGGTTCTTTTTATAATTCTCCATAATCAACTTAAAGAATTGATTAGCCAGTTCATCTTTACGGGCATCCGGTTTGTCTCCTCCCACCGTAAGAGCATTATTGAGATAAGTATCGTACAAATCAACATAAAAGAATCTCAACAGATAGATTAACCCCTCTCGGCGATAAGGTCCCTGTCCCGGTCTTATCCGATTGGAGAGCAAATCAAAATACATGTTAAAGCCGACCCTCTCACGCTCATCCAAAGAGAACCAGAAATGCTTTCTCATATAAAAGAAGAAATGGGGAGAAAAACGGCGCACCCCACTCATGACATCGTCATAAAAAGAGGAAGAAAGGATAAAAGTCAATGTCATAAAGTCATCGCTAAGGTCAGTAAACGAGACAAGCTGCCCCGGAAGAAGAATCGCTAATTCATTCTCGCACAGCAAATGCCTATTATCATATATACTGATATTTGCACTACCTTTCAAACAAAAAATAACCAATCCGGTCTGGATATAAGAAGGATAAGCTGTCAAAGGAAGATATTTCAAATTCCTGCAAATTTTGAAATCATCACCAAGAACGCTGAAATCCAATGATCTTTCTACTTTGCTGTTTAACATTTACTAATCTATCTTTACAATATTACTAATACCATTGTCATAATCCACCTTTATAGGAGAACATTTGCGTGCCCGTTATTCTTCACCATATTTATTTACACAGTTCATTATTTATGTACACAATTCATTTACATACAAAAATAACAACACCTCTCGTTTTGTACAAAAATAGGGAAAGACAGCATATACCAGCCAGTCCAAACGTTATATCAATCAGTCCGGTCGGCACTCAAAAAGAAAGAAAAGCGGATATTTATGAAATACCACTCTTAAATACAACTTTTCTGTCATGCGCCACAAAGATAAATCCATACTTCCGAAAAAGATATTTCATTTCCATTACATGTCGGTACAGAGTGTTCTCAAGGGACAGGCCTGAAGTATCATCCGGTCCAGTTCGCTCCTCTTCTCCCTGACACTTGGGATATGGTCTTCCGCCATACGAATCAAGATGCCAGACAGATCACTGTCCACAATCGGCAGTCGGTCGGTGTGGCATGCGACGAGCATGTCGAACACGAAACTGTGTACCGGATCCCCCTGTTTGGCGCTTTCCCATGTGCGTGAGTCCACATACGTGCCATCCTGATTTGAGAGCAGGGCATGGCAGAGGAAGTCGGACAGCACGTTGTCCGAAACGCGGCCGAGCCGTTTCATGAGTGTGCCGGGCAGACTGACATATTCACGGTAGTTGTGCCGGTCGAGTACGTATACCGGTCGGTTTTCGGCTTCCTTGCGTACCGATTGCAGCAACGTATCGGATTCCACTGTCCCTGCCTCCGGAGCAAATACCCATATCGGAGCGTCTGCCGTCAGGTATCCGGTCGGGTATTCCCAGTCTTCATACCGGTCGATGATATCACCGAACCTGCGTATCAGAAGCCTGCGGACAGCAGACTCATACTGCCTGCGGCCTTTCTGTGGGAACAGTTTCTTCATCACGATTCCTGCGATTACCGGAAAATCGCACCGCACGAGAGCGGCCGCCACCTTCTCCGGCAAATGGATGTAACAGTTCAATCTTGCTCTTGTCATATCTCTATTGTTTCTAATTTTACCGTATTCTCCTCATGAAAAAGCGGAAGCTTCGGACTGTCGCAGACGGAAGCTCCCTGATAATTGGTTATCTTTGAGGATGTGCCCAAATACTTGAAATATCGGAATTACCCTTTCACAGCGGTCTGCAGCAAAGATGTCCTTATTAACAAGAGAGTTCGGACACCTCCTCAACTAACTATTTTTTTTAGATTAGATGGATAAGCTTGCCGGGGAAAAAACGGCAAGCTGTCACATTAAAGTACCAAGCCCGGACTTGTCGCAAGTGCGGACTTTGTACTTCCCACCCATACAGGCGGGAATCA
This sequence comes from Coprobacillus sp. CAG:698, assembly GCA_963599995.1. GTDB lineage: Bacteria > Bacteroidota > Bacteroidia > Bacteroidales > Bacteroidaceae > Bacteroides. The sequence goes on along the minus strand of CAVCAX010000296.1, from coordinate 17,192 downwards.
TAATTTTAATCCATTTGATGTCCGTATCCGGTCATACACCCTTTCACGGATACATCCTTTCACGGACACCGGACGGCCTTTCACAAGGGCGTGTTCCTGCCTACCTTGCAGCAGCCTGGTGATTTAGGCTATTGTATAGGGTCATAGTCAGGTTTCTTTTTTATGAGTATCTACCATTCTTCAGTTCCAGACGCTCATCGTCCACTCCCACGCAGCAGTCGGCAAGGCCGTACTGTTCAAACTGTTCGGTTGTCAACTTCAGGTGCATCACCTGTGTGCCGCCCATGTTCGTTTTGTCCGTCAGTGCGCGGAGTTCCGGGTTGATGCCGAGGACGTTCTCCACAGACTTGCCGTAGGCATTCCACGTCTCATCCGCCCCATTCCAATGGAGGTGGATGACATCCTCGTTTCCTCTTTCCATTTCCAGTATTTTCGTTGTTTCCATTGTTATGAAAGCAAATTATCTTCACTCGTTTACTGATGTTCCCGTGATAGGTTTATCATCGGTAGGACGGGGCATATAGATTATAGGAATCGTCCATATATAAATATCCTTATTATTCCAATAACTTCCTCTTTCATTACCATAAGTTGTGGGGAATGAACCTCCATAAGAACATTCGATATAGAAAAAGCCGGCTTTCAAATACTCACCTGCATTTCCTTCTCTATAACCTCTTGCAAAATAATAAGTATTGTTACCGTCAGTAGCCGAATATCTTTCATAAGAATTATAGGCGGGAGCAATTGTCAAAAAGCCACCTCCTTGAAAACGGTTACCATGTACTCCGTAATCAGCACCTTTATAATTCGCCCAAAAGCGATAAATTGGATCAGCATGGCTTTGGTCCCTTTCTTTATATCCATTATATTCTCTATTTACATTTTTCCATTGATGGGCAACAGACCCGAATAGAGGATGATTTGCATGAACTGCCGAATAGTTATATACTTTACCTAATAAGGTAGAGATTTCAGCATTCCCACTTTGTCCGGCCGCGAATCTTGTACCCCCTAAATTTGCGAACACATAGTTTGGTCCCCAAGTCATCCAGTCTGCCATCGTGCCTGTTATCTCGCTATCATACCAACCGCCTAAGTTGTCAGTCTGTATCTGTAAGTGAACTTTACGTTCACCATTGTTATCAGCGCTCTCCGCCTGCGTGTCCCAACGTTTCTTCACATACGATCCCGCACCGCCTGTAGAGGTGCAGGTTATGAGTGCGTCATCGCCATACGTAAGAGAACCATCGCCCGTCACTCCGACTTGTCCGGCATCCGCTACCACACGCGCCTTGATCTGCGTATCGGCCTTGAAGCGTCCGCCCACAGAGATGTTCCATTTCTCCGACTCGCGGGAGATATTCCGTTCGCACCCTTTAAAACCGAAATCTGCGGTAAAGGCTTTCTGCTCCACTATAAACATTACGTTATTATCAAAAAATCTACCAAACTCTGAAGAGGTTTTACTTGCAAGAAATGAAGCCATGCGGTTCTCCTTAGGTACGCTGAGGGTCTGCAACCACACATTGCCACCGGCAGGATTGATGAGGTAATTCCTGTAGTCAGTCCTATTATAAGTCGGAGAGGTGGTCATCGCTATCCAATCCGCTTTGGATGCGTTCTTTATCGAGGTGATCCCCGTAAGAGGCTGGCTGGCAGTTTCCGGAAGCGAATAGAGGTAACAGGAATCACCGATAGCGGGTGCTTCACGTATTCCACCAACATTTGCAATATATTTATAATTTGGTACACCCGAGCCATTTCCAACGGCCGGACGTCCATCCACAGTTACTAATATAAACGTTGATACATACTTTGCACCCCCCGTCCAAGTAACATATACAGGTTGATTTTTTGTTCCACTCGGAAATATATTTGGAGTAAAAATAACCTTAGGAGCATTTTCGTCATCTTCGTTATATACAGATAACAAGGTTGCTGTATCCGTAGGTAATGAACTTTCAAAACTCACAATTAGCGCAAGCTGATTATGAAGTTCCCCATCGGTATAAGCATGAAAAGCCCTATTGGAAAACGTGAACGAAACAAAATTATGCGAGATACGATAAGTAACAACTTTGCCTACGGGCCATTCCGTACCTTCAATAGGAGCACTGACATTGAAGTCTTGTGAACCGTCGTTCAGCGTGACCACAACTTTTGCACCCTTGGGCAGAGTCTGCGGCAGCATAAAGAAGGTCTCATCCTCTGCGGTGATAGTTTCATCCGGATCCCCTTCTACCATGTTGTCTGTCCATTCCTGCTTGAAGTCCTTGGTGCCGTCCGCCAAATCCCATGCACGGTTATTCCCGAAGTTACAGGTTCCTTTGTATTTCACACCCACAAGTGTAACACGTTTTATGACACAAGGGGGCAGGTCATCCCCTACTACAAACTTCACAGCGGTCAGCAGATGTTCAAAGTTGAGTGAAGTATTCGTGCCAGTCGATGCCCACATCACGTCTTTTTGCTTAGATGCATCATCGGGTACAGTATAAGACAGAGTGGGGTAATCTCTTGGGTTCGCATCGGAGACGGAAAAGCCTTCCCCCTCGTAAGGATACCAGGCATAGAAGCTCAGTGGACGTTTAGGCCAAAAGTATGGTATTTCTGTCGTCCATGTGTCATTTGTGGCATCTTTCATGAACTTCTCATTATGCATATAGAGTGGGTTGGGCGTTGTCACGAAATCAAAATAAGCCGATACGCCAAAAACCTCCATTTGGGAAGTGGCATTGTCATTTGAAATCTGTGTGCCACGCGTTACAGGCTGCTCCGTATCACCTGGAAAACAGTCTGTTATTTCCGTTTGCAGATAGACGGCTTTCCCGTTTATCTCACCTTGCATTTCAACAGGCTTGGTGTCCGACAAAGCTTGTACGAGAGAAAGAGCAGAAGCAGAACGGGTATCGCCCGCTCTCACCCCAGTGTCTGATTCCCGCATCCCGACAGTAAACGCGATCCGACGACCGGCCAATTCAGCCAAGTTGCCATTAGATTCTATTTCATCTGTGCAGGCGGACAAAGCCGCCAATGCAACAAACGAAATGCCTACCAATTTTCTATATCCCAATTTAATGTTCATTTCTTACATCTTGTTATTCTTACAACTTTTCAATCCGATACCTTTTCCACTGCATAAATACCTACTTTATTGTTCTTTATGGTATAATAACCCGGATAACGGAAAGTCGGATTACTGAAGTCATAAGCTTGGTCGTATCCCCATTGCCCCATAGAGGTGCTTTGCCAAACAGACAGATCCATCCCCATATCATCTACATGAGTCTTCACATCATAGTTGTCTTTCGTTACCGTCCACGTGCTGCCTATCGGATAATAGATACCACCCCACGTCATGAAGTTCTTTTCATCGAATCCTGTATCATAATAATTCTCCAATGTGATTCTGGAAATGTTCACAACTGTGGTCGAACCATCGGCTTTGGCTCTGCGAACACCGAAATAAGTGAAACATTGTGTGGTATCATCGTTGTTAAGTACACGGCTCGCCACCAGTTCACGGCTATACGTCACATCGGCCCCCACTACCTTGGCTATGGCTGTGGCAAACTCGGCATTGTCGGGTATAGTCGGTGTGTCGGTAGTCATCAACAAATGTCCGGTGGTCGTTGTCTGACTTACCTTATACCAAATGTCACTGCCTTCCGGATACTCTACCAGCAAATCGGTAGTCAGCGTTACATCCTTCTCTACTTTTATCCACGGATAATTGGAGTCGGTAGATGTGAACGTGAGTTTCACGGTGTTTGTGCGCGACTGGGTGTCGGTAGGCTTAATGGTCTCGATGGTCAGTTTCGCATTTTCATTATTGAACACATCCGATACCACACCGGTATTGCTTCCTTTCAAGTCGGGCTTACACAAAGCCGGCGCCGCACTTCCGGTGATGCTGTTCGGATCGCTCATTACGCATTTCCAATCGAAATTGCTCTTCACATAAATCACGGCATCCTGTCCGGTGACAGAGAATTTAGATTTATGGAGTGTCAGTCCGTATTTCTTCTGAAAGAGAGGAACCTGCCTGGTGGCTACTTCTCCCGTTGCATTACTCATGGCTATCAACACCAAAGTGGCATTGTGAGTGGCATAGTCCACGTTGTCTACCCCCTGCATCGCATCAGCGGTGGCTTGCCATGCCATGTTGCCGGTCGAAGTGTTGGCGTCATTGGTTTGTTCTCCTGTCAAAGCGGAGGTAAAAGACATTCCATTGGTCTGCGTAGGAATGATTTTCCATGTCAGTGTCACGTTTTCCGGACCGAACTCGATGTTGCGTGCCGGAGTATTTGTTCCCCCAGCCTGTAGAAATTCGACAGGTGTAGTGTCTACATTGATAAATACACCTACCGAAGAGCCTTGAATGACCAGGGCGTCTATCTTCAAATTCTTTGCGGTAAATCGCATAATGGCCTTTCTCTCACCCGTCATTTCCGGATAATCAGCCACTTTAAACAGGAGGTCGTCAGCATTTCCTGTTCCCATTCCCGTCGTGGTTTTAGTGTCGGTATCTGCATCACCAAAACCTATCCAGTCGGGATTAGTCGTGTCGGCAGTGCCATCGGCTTTCACATTCAGCAGTTCAGCTTTCCATTCAAGTCCATCGCTTGCGGTTACTTTCTGAACAAGAGCATTGGCCTCCACTTTCTTAAGTTCATATTTCATGGTTCCGATACCTAAGAAGTTCTCGCTATCGAAACTGATGTTGCCGATGTCTGCATTGTTCCATTCGATTACGGTTGCTTCCAGATTGGAAGAAGTGGCATTGAAAGCATCTTCTGCAGTAGACTGTCCCTTACCTTTCACACCTACAACTGTGAAGACATAGCTGTAGTTTCGCAAGACATTAAGAAATGTCTTGGTATTGGAGTTGTAAAAGTCTACACGATAGTAAGACAACTCCGATGCACCGTTATAGTTTCCTGCTACCACGATACAGGGGCGTTTCACATGTTTCTCGGCTTCTGTACCCGTAGTAGGCTGAGCCGTTTCAAACAGGTAGATGTCATGCATCAGATCTCCGTCCGTTACATTGTATGCCACAGTACCTTTGGTTAACATAGCATCGTCCGGAATACTGAGCGTAGTTGTCGAACACACATTGGCTCGAATATTGTAGTTGTACAGATAGACCGCTTTGGGTGTGAATCCGTTGAGAGAGTCCGAGAATTTAACCTGCACTCTTGCCATGAAACGGCACAGATTCACGCTGATGTCTTGCTTTGTAGCCATATCCATGGCGGCCGTTTCGCCATACATGGTGAATGGACGATGGTTGGCTTTACCCGTACCTGACGCCTTAAATCCCAAGCCGTAAATTCTCTCCTCCGTGGTATATATAGTTGTCAGTTCTGCCAATACCGCATCCTTCTCGTCATCTACTGTCAGTCCGTTTATCTTATCCAGTATGCCGTCATCCCCTCCATCAGAACTGGGTTCTGCATTGGCTATCACGGAAAAGATCTGTTTCTTGTCACTCACTTTCAGAGCGGCCACCCAATTTGTCGTACGACTACCGGCCACATTGCCTGCCGCTTCCTGTGCCTTTACGAAATATTTGTATTTGTAAGAACTTCCGTCTTCCTCGAATGCGAGCACATACAAATCGTTAATCGCATTCTCATCAGTTTCGGTTACAGAACGGGTGGTTGCATTCCCACCATTCGAGAGAGCAGGTACCGTTACATTCAACAGGACATTTCCTCTCCCACCGGATGGAACATTTCTGTCAGAAGAATCCCACTCATCGGATGAGCAGGCTCCGAAAAAAGAAGTGAGGACTAACAACCCGATACTTCCCCACAACATGATTCTGTTTTTATAGTTCTTACTTGGTCTCATAACTTAATATTTATACAGTATACTTAATACTTAGTTCTCGTTATTTAGAAATTCTATTCTTTTACATATTTTACCCAACCACGTCCTTTCACACCTCCGTTGTTTTCGTCTACACTGGTCATTGGGTAGTCCCATCTTTTTGTCATAGGCGCATTATATTGTGCCCATACCCAAGAAGGAAATTTGTTGGTATCGTTGCTTCCAAGAAATATCCATATATAATTGACATTATTGTATATCCCATTTACACCGTCTGACCAATATGCATTTTTGATGAACGGTTCTCCATAAAGTTCATTCTCACCGGGACTCGCCGCATTGTAGATATATTTTTGCATTTCAAATGTTAGATCGCTAAAAGTTGAAGCCTCATCGGTAAACATATCCAAATCACTTAATGCCCATTTTCCTTTTCCATATATTGGATGTTCCGGATCTACCTCCCAATATTCCTTAGCGGAGGCAGCCAATGTAGCATAAGTTCCAAATTCGGAATTATTCAAATTTGCTCTACTGATATAATTTGACACATTGCCTGCTGTTAACACATAGTTTGGCGGATACATGACTCCGCGCCATATTATATACCACTTACCGGCATCTGTTTCGGGGTCGAATATCTGTCGGGTATCCGGATCATTTGTGCTGAAAATGACAAATCGTTTCGTGCTGCTAATCCTCAAACGAAAGACAACAGGAGTCGGGGATTTTTTTGCCTGGCTGCTGAATTTTCCTTTATTATTCATTTCAGGAGAAGTTCCAACACTTCCTGTATTTGCTCCTTTATTTACATCTGGGCTATAATAGCTCAGATAACCGATTGGTTCGTAAACCGTTGCACCAGCGTCATCTTGTATTTCATAAGCAAATTGCCCCACCATATTTTTAAGACCTTTTGAATAATTCAAAGTTTGATAATAAATATCTCCATTGGCACTAATATTATGAGAAGTATAGTTTTTACTCCTATAGAATGTCATAGCCGCAGATAGAATATTACTTGAAATACGGTATATATAGGTACGCCCTTGTTCCCAAGAGCTTGTGATATCTTTCAATTTCAAGCTAAGTGTGTATGGACCTTGCTGCAGACTTTCTATTATGCCACAAGTTAACACGATTTCTATTCTTGCATCATCTCCGAAGCTTTGTGGTAGCATAAAAAAAGTTTCATTATCTGCTGTCAGCACTGTATCAGTGGGGTGAGTATACATATCTCGCACTTTATTTGATTTCAAGGTGAAGTCTTTTGTTTCCTCATCATACTTCCAGTAGCAGATATAATCATACTCATATCTCGCTTTATATTTTACATTTTTCAATGTGATGGAGTTCACAACACACCTTGGTGGCAAGTCTCCCATTACAAACTTTACCGCAGTAAGCGCATGGTTAAATGTAAGAGGAATAACTTCACTTCCTGATTTAGGGTCATAATTGGCAGTTGCTACCATCAAATCCTGTTGTTTAGTCACATCGTCTGGTATAGTGTAGTCAATATAAGTGTTAAAATTATCTAAACTATCTGCTTCATAAGGATACCAAGCAAAAAATGACATATTCTCTGTGGAGTACACACTATATTTAGT
>CAVCAX010000296.1:8163-9731 GCA_963599995.1 Coprobacillus sp. CAG:698 | reverse complement strand
ATATTTAGTAGGATAAGTCATGCTATCTGCATCCTTCATTAGTTTCATTTTAGGTAGATATAGACTTCCCTTAGTTAGAGCAGCTACACCGATGGCAGCCATTTCTGAATTTTTATTCATTTGCGTGCCCCGTGTCATCGGCAGGCTATCTTCGGAAAAACCGTTCATCACTTCGGCTTGCAGATAAATATCCTCTCCATTTGTCTTGCCTTCCATTTTGACTTCGGTTTGAGTAAGTGCTTGCGCTGTTTGCTGTGAACTAAAAGTCGAACGGGTATCAGTTGCTTCCATCCAACTTCCGTTATGTTGTACCACAGTAAAAATCCAACGTTTATCACCCATGTCTGTGTTACGATCACTGTTCTCTACCTCATCCGTACAAGCAGAAAATAACAATAAGACGATGAGTAACAGACTCATTTGTTCCCTTTTTATAATCATAATCTATTTTCTATTATTTTATGTTCTATGCCTATCGGTTTATCACCTACTCATGTGGTAGTGCGGAGCTATAAAACTTATTAAACGAATCAACTTACTTCTCCGTCTATGGAGCTATCTATCCAATCAATAACTTCAACTGTAAATTTGAGGGGTCTGCCAATAGGCTCACCATAATCAAGATCGAGACCTCCCGGGTCTGCAAACGAATACCCTCCTTGCTCAGGAGCAACATATCCGGCTCCATTGGAGAAGTCCAATGTATAGATATACCTTTTTCCGGCCTCCCAATCTATATCAATGGGCATGGCAACCCACCCGAGTCTTTCGCTGCGGAATTGTGGATCGAGAGGAAAAACCTGTTCACCGGTTATCGTTTGGATACAAATAAATACGCCTAAATAGGCACCTTTTTTTGTATTTTTTTTATCATTATTCGCATCCCATGCGGTCATTTTTTGTGGAATAAGAAAGGCATTTCCTATGTAAGGATAAGGATTGTCACTTTTATAATCTAACAGATTTTTTGCATCAGCTGTTAATATCAAGTCATTGCATCCAGCCACAGTAAGAAAATTATAATTATAGGCATCATATATTGCTTTTTCACTGCTTAAAGACCAAGTCCCATTTCCATTTACTACAGTTGGATAGGTAAAGTCCCCTTTGGAAACCACGTGGGCAATACGGATACCGCCTACTCTGTAAACGTAGTTTTCGTTAGTATTCAATGCTCTTATTTCAATAGCTGCAAGGGCATGCTTCAATTCCATTTCAACTCCGACAACATCTTTTTTAGACCCTTGAACATAAGCATACAACAGGTCTTTTTGATCTTCGATCTTGCTATTTGGGGTAATATCAGTAATCTCTTTCGCATCATCAGAGAAAGTTCCCGCCCAATCTTCACGTGGTGAGGCGGCGTAGAAATCCAATGTCACTCCATTTTGTGGCCAAAAATATTGCTGATTTGAAATATATGTATTTGCACCTGCTGCATTTGAATTATTTTCATCTTCAAGCTGATATGTTACATCTTCATAAAACACCGTACCGTTCTTTAAGGCTGTAACAGAAAATTTCGGTAAGTTACCAGAATTATTTATTGTTATTCCCCGGGTATTTAA
>CAVCAX010000296.1:0-8153 GCA_963599995.1 Coprobacillus sp. CAG:698 | reverse complement strand
ATTTAAACTTACAGTAGTACGGAAACCAATAACATTCCCTTTCGCCATTTCTGTCGTTTCATCATTTGAGCATGATGCCAATGTAACTGCAATACACAAGAAAATCGCTCTGTTCATAAAATGTTCAATCTTTTATTAGTCAGTGTGACCGGAAAGAGAGCCACCCTTTACAAGAACAGCAAACATTCAACCCTGTCCGGTCTTAGAACGCACTTCCAGCCGTGCCTATCGTTATCCAACGATAGCCCTCAGGCGGAAGTGCGGTGAGATTTGTGATTTATAGAATGAATGATTAGTTCATCGGAGTTGCAACATCTACATCGTTCCAATCTTTAACTGTAACGTTGAACTTGATTTCATCACCCAAGATAGGATCTGGTTTTTCAGGATCCTTGTTGCCCGGATCTACATCCGGTCCCGGATTTACAGGGTCAACCTTTCCAGCTCCTTTGGTGAAATCGAACGTATAGATATATTTGTTACCTTTTGTCCAGTTGAAATCAACAGGAACGGCAGTCCAACCATAGGTTTCATTAGCAGCCGTAGAGCCTGCAGGATAAACTGCAACACCGCCACTCGTAGTAATGTTAACCAATACAGAGATGTAAGAACCAGCTACAGGAGTAGTGGTATCTGCGCTCTTGTCCGTACCGTTCCATTTTGCTACGTTCTGCGGAAGCAACATTACATTAGCAACAGTTCCCATGATAGATTGAGCGTTTTCATTCAATACTACCGGAGTATCATAAGTCACTTCATAATTCTTAGCTCCGTTTGTATTGCTCCAAGCAGCAGTAGTGAGGTCGATATCACCGGTATTTTGTGCATTGTGAAAACGGACACCTTTTACTTTATATTTGTAGTTGGTATTGGAACTTTTAGCCTGCAATACAATTTGTGAAAGTACGTGTTCCAATTCAACATCTATAACAGCAGCCTTGTTAGCTGTTTTGTTAGCAACCACAAAGTCCTTTTGATCAGCAGCCGCATCTGCAATAGTAAAACCAGTAATCGACTTGTTGTCTTGTGACAATGCAGCACCAGATTTCCATTCAGACAATTTCGGAGAAGTAAGATAGAATGTCAATTCAGTTTCTTGTCCCCAATATTGTCCTGCATACCATCCATCAACACCTTTCGTGTACTCAGTCTCTGTGTACAGCAGTTCACCGCTTGTCTTGAAAGTGGTGACATACAATTTGTTGATGTTCTCCAGTTCTGCTGTAGTCAGTTCAGTAGCACGGGTATTCAGCCCTACAGCCGGACGGAAATTGATAGCATCACTTTTTGCTATCTCTACAGTTTCATCGTTTGAACATGATGCCAGTGCCAATGCGGCAGCTGCGCACCAATAAATCGCTTTGTTCATAAATACTTAAAATTAAAAAATTGATAAATGTTAAAAAAATGAATGTTCTATTATTGATCAATACCTATTTATCAGTTTAGTTCTACATCGTTCTTCTCTTCATTCCAGTCAGTAACTGTAACGGTGAACTTGATAGGACTGCCCAAGATAGGCTCGCCTTTGTCGGGATCATCTCCACCCGGATCAACATCAGTCCCCGGATCTTTCGGATCCACTCTTCCGGCACCGTTTGTAAAGTCGAGTGTATAAATGTATTTGTTACCGCTATCCCAAGCATATTCTACCCCAACAGCAGCCCAACCGTAGGTTTCATTGTCGGCTGTAGAACCTGCCGGATAGACAGAAGCCCCTCGTTTGGTGGTGATATTTATCTTCACGGAAAGAAAAGTGCTTAAAGATGTAGCGACATTTCCATCCCATGGATAAGCCAATGTGCCAATCGGAGGTTGTGGAGGCAATATGGCACTTCCGGCAGTTCCCATCAGAGATTTTACCGTACCGTCCAGTATCACAGGAGAATCATAAATCAACTCATAATCTCTCGTATTGATTGCATAGTACTCACACTTACCCGTAGAAAATTGAACGTAAGCTTGTTTATTTACCCCATTGAGACGAATACCTTTTACTTTAATTATATAGTTGGAATTATCGTTTTTCGCTTTCATCTCTATTTGAGCACACGCATGCTTCAACGTTACAGGCACAGCCAAACTGGTCTTACTGACATCCTTCAGACAAGCCCACACGTAGTCTTTCTGATCAGGAATATCCTCGTCTACAGTAATTAGCCTTATCCATTCACCCAGGTTATCCTTTGTCAGTTTAAAGTCTTTCTGCCACTCATCCAACTTCGGGTAGGTGATATAGAAGTCCAATTTGTCATTGTTTCCCCAGAACTGTGCGGGAGTCGCAGCCCACTCAGAACCATTATAACTAAATTCTGTCTCGTCAAACAACAAATCGCCGTCTTCCTTAAAAGTCGTCACATATAACTTACCGTTTTGTTGCAGCCCGGCGGTAGTCAGCTCCGAAGCACGGGTATTCAGTCCTACCACACTGCGGAAACTGAACGCATCTCCTTGTGCTACTTCCACAATTTCATCGTTTGAACATGATGCCAGTGCCAATACGGCAGCTGTACATAAATACATTGCCTTGTTCATACTTTCTTAAATATCTGATTGATTTAATTTTAGGGTTTTCAACTCATCGGCAAGTCGATATGAATTTCCTGCCACTCTTTCACAGTAGGCCGCAATCCTCCTCCACCACCAATCGGAAGCGGAAGCGGCAACTTATCCAGTACGATCCTGATGTGCGTAGGATCTTGTGCCGGGTCGTGCAGTTGGTCCGTCACATCCACTTCATAGAAGTAAGTGCTGTCGTCTGACATTTGTGCGTAAATCATGAGTTTATGCGTTCCGGCTTCTTTGGGGCAATGTCCGAAAGTACTGAGTTGCCCTGTCACTAACGTCTTGTCTTCCGATACGTTCATCTCAAACGGAATGGTGACCTTCTCTTCCGTCAAAGCATCCACACCTGCCAGCCAACCGCCAGCCATGCCGGTCAATGCCGCACTGATGGCGTTGACATAACGCAGATTTTCTGCATTATGCACCTCTACCGTACAGTTGATAACCCGCGACTTCGGAGTAAGAACGATTTTCTTCACACCATACTCCGAGCCGATATCCAGCCGTTCGACATGGTCGCTCCAGAGAGCCTCCGGTTCAAGTGCGTCCCGTTCCGTCTCTGCTCCCCGTGCACGGGGAGCTGTCTCGGATTTGCCCGAAAGCAGACCGCGCAAAGAGCGTGTAGCGCCTGTGGTTACTTCGAATGTCTCCCAATGCTCCTTACCCTGAATACGCTGGGCCTCCTTGTCACTGTTCACGCCGATGGCATCATATATCCCCGTCGGAACGGTGATAATTCCACCATCGCGGTTGGTGAACTCGTAGCGCAACGGCTCTGCACCATCCTCCGGATAGAGGTAAAGACTCATTGTGGCGGGATTGGCATCAGGAGCCTCCACCCAGTCGAACACCACTTCCAGTCGGGTAGTGTGGGGGTGACTGTAACAGAGTTCCTTATGCTCGCATGCCGTGAGCATTGGCAGTATTGCCGCTATGCATCCGGTTATTACCTTATACAATTGTTTCATTTCACTCCTCCTTTCTCGTTGTTCATGTTGCCGCGTCCCAGCAGCCATACCAGTGATATTTCCGCTTTCGTGGGACCGAACCAATGACGTTTCCGGGTTTCCTGATAAACGTAGCATCCGTCTTCGGGGATGTAGGTCTTGTATTTACCGCCCATGTATCCGATACCGATGCCGAAATCCAGATTCAACCGCTTGGCAACCGGAAGCGAGTAACCATACTCTACACCAACCCCATAGCTGAAGTGACTGAGGTAACCCTTACCACCCGTCTCGAAATCATAAGTCAGGCCCTGCCCGTACACACCGAGGTGATGCCCTTGCAGAGGTTTTTCGGCCGCCTTACGTCCGAAATATTTGCGGATATCCAATTCGCCTCCGTAAATACGCCAATAACGGTGCTTCGTATCCTTGCGCCACCAGGCATACATCCAGTTGCCGCCAATACTCCAGCCCTTGCCCAGGTTAAATTCCAGCCCCACGTTCGGCACGAGGGCGGCGTCATAGAGCAGGTTGGTCTTTGCGGCCATATAGAACGGCCTGTTTACATTCCGTTCCTCTTTATCCTGCAAGGTGTTTTCCGTGTTCGGCAAGGTACTGTCTCCGTCCTGCAAGAGGTTATTTTCTTCTTTACGGACGGCAGCCGTACCCGTTTCAGGCTGTTCAGGAACGGCATTCATCGGGCTGTCATCCGGTGTATCCGTAGCCGGTTTCACTTCCGTCTGTGTTTGCTCGGATTCTTGCTCCAAATGCTCCACCACACACACCACTAATGCACCGCTACGCAGATCGTCGAACAGGTTCTCCTTCATGTAGTGCCATGCCCGTCCGCCGGCAAGGTTCATCAGTTGGCGCTTGCGGCCATCCACCACTTTTCCTTCACGTACCACCCACTCCGGCGTATCGCGAATAATGGTGAGTGCCTTGTCGCGCCACGGAAGATCGGTCTTGCCGATCAGCTCCGCCAGTCCGTCCCAATCCTCACCCAACGACTGAAGCGTAAAAACGGAATCCGGCAGCGAGAGATTACCTTGCAGATAGTCGCGCAGTTCTTCGCCACGACGTACGGACAAATTCTTATTGAACTTGACACTCCCGTCTGGTGATGCCGAGGAGAGAATGTGGATACGTCTGAGAGCCACCGTCGGGTCCGCTCCCATGCTGCGGATGTCTTTCGTCAATGCTTCCAGATGAGTGCCGTTGTCCATGTACGAAAGTTCCAGTCTCGCGCTCGCTATCCGGTAGTATACCGTGGTACGGATGCTGTCCGACACGGTTCCCGCATGCGCACTTCCGGCAAGTAGCGCCGCCAGCAGCAGGGACGGAATGAATCTTTTTCCCATACTCGTATGTTTTTTATTTCAATTAGTTACCTATTTGTTTGCTATTGTTCATAGTTTACAGTCTTCGAACGAAACGCCCGACAGCCGAAAACGCAAGACGTCTGCCAATACCGGTATTATAACACCACTAAACACACACCCTTTCTCTTTTCCACACATTTTCGGACATGTTTTCGAGATGTCCCTTTCTTGACGAGAAAGAGACATTACGGAGAATAGAGCTATACAACTCTGTTATACAGACGTTTAAATAGCAGCTTTATATTCTATGAAAGGAATAAAAGAAAGGAGAATACGAAAAAAAATCGGGTGGAACAGAGAAAAATATGGAAGAAAATTTGCAGCAAATACGTGAAATATATACTTTTGCAAGCGAAAATATAAAGGTGCTCATACGGCACGATACGGATGTCTCTTTCTCGTCAAGAAAGGGACATTTTTTATTTTCAGCAGGTCGGGAACTATGCGGCTGTGCCTCCCGTTTCGGATGGACAGAACCGGCATTTCTTATCCCGTCTGTCAATGGTGAGGTAATTTCGGGGTTCCGGTAACGTTTGGTTAGGATGTCCCTTTCCTTTCTTCCAAATCCGGACAATCGGAGCATCCGGTCGTACATCCCGTTTACGGCAGTGTCCACCTTCCGGCTGCTGATATGAGAAAGGTAAATCTGCGTGGTACGTATAGAGGTGTGTCCCATGCACTGGCCGATCAACTCCACCTGCTGCCCATCCTCCAACATCAGTGTGGCCCACGTGTGGCGCAAGACATAAGTAGTAAGTGGAACGGGGAGTCCTATCCTCCTGCCTATCTCACGTGTGGTGCGGTTGATCCGCCGCAAAGCCGATTCTTCCGACAACTCCTTTCCGGGACATCCTTTCCGCACCTCGTGCAAAAACGGAAAGACAAAGAGAGAATCCTCCCGACGGTAGCGCTTCATGATCTCTTCCAGTTCCGGCACCACCTCCACGTCGATGGGCACACCCGTTTTGCTACGCAGGTAACGGATGTGCCCGTCCGCCACCATCCGCCACGTCAGTCCGTACACATCCTTGAACACCATCCCTCTTGCGTAGAGGATGAACACCAGCACATCCAATGCCTCCTGTTGCTTCTCCGACAACTTCTGCCGAAAATCCGAAGAGAGCAGACGCAGTGCCTCCTCCCTTTTGAGCGCACGTTTTGCAGGAAAACTCCCTCCCGGATGATGTCCGCCGAAAGGTTTTCCGTCCGTTTCGTCAGAAAAGAATGTTAATGCATGACCATACACCGC
The DNA here is from genome assembly GCA_963599995.1 of Coprobacillus sp. CAG:698. Taxonomy (GTDB): domain Bacteria; phylum Bacteroidota; class Bacteroidia; order Bacteroidales; family Bacteroidaceae; genus Bacteroides. The sequence continues at coordinate 2,010 of CAVCAX010000296.1, read as the reverse complement.
CCGAAACGTGCGCAGGTAGAAGTCCGTCGTCTGCGGCTTGTCCACATGCCGTTTTTCCAGCCAGACGGTAAAACAATCCGTCCACCGCCTCGTGATGTCCTCCACTACCAGCCGTTCCCAGCCATCGCCCACAAACTCCTTTACCTTATTGATACCACTGCGGTAGTTTTCCAACGTCCGCACGCTCCGCCGCCCCACCAGCATCTCCAACGTCTGTTCCAATAGTGGAGCCAGCCGCCTCTTCTTTCCTTTATCCATCATTGTTTCCTGTTTTTAATTTTCTGAATGATAACGAAAATGAAGGAGAAATGGATGGATATTTAACATTTTCAAGGCTCTGAAACAGTGGTTGAATACTAATTTGGCACGATACAGAACACCGAACAGTTACCGGATCGCCTTTACATCTTTCTATTTACTATTAAATTTTATCTAAAATGTGCTTTATACTGCCAATATCCAACACTGATTATAAGTGATATACGCAGCAATAGGCATTGTAAACAAATATTTTTCCAACAATTTATTTGTAGATTTAAAATAAAGCGCTACATTTGCACTCGCAATTCGGGATGTAGCTCAGCCCGGTAGAGTACGCGTCTGGGGGTAATGAAATGAGCCTTAATAAATAGAAATACAAATTACTAAATATAAAGGAGTTAAGCTATTACCTAACTCCTTTTTTATTACCTGCGAATAAATTTCGATTAAAGTTTTCGGGAAACTTGGTGCAAATAAAGGCAAATTGCATATAAAGCCTTTGGCACCCCTCTTATTTTTTATCACAATAAATACTGTACTACAGATTTCCAATTTGGAAACTGTTCAGAACCGAATAATATAAGTTTACCTTTAAAATCAGCTGCGCCATTCTTTTTCCTGTCATCTATTAAATAGTCACCTGCGTTTAGTTTTTTATGATGCGATAATATTAAACGTTTATAGCATACTTCACCCAAGTAATGCTTCACCCATTCTAATTTATCAGACCACGCACTTGGGTTATCCCATGGAGCTGTTGATAAAATATAAATGTCATATTTGTCCTTTAAACGGTTCATGGCATCTATTGCCCCTTCATTGGGTTGCATTTTTGCAAATATATTAGGGACTTCATCATAACGACCCGCATATCGTTTTTTTAATCCCTCATCTAAAGCATCTATGCCCGACTGGAAGTCTACCAATACATTATCCATATCTACATATAAAACTTTCTTATTTGAATGCTGTTCGAGGTAATCCAACGCTTTTTTATAGGTTTCCATTTTCCAATGTGGTTTACCACCCAAGCGGGACAAGTCCATATTATCTTTTAAGTCCTGTATTTTGACTTTTACGGCAAGCGGATTGGTCGCTACACGCTGGATAAATGCTTGGTAGTCCTCACCCTCTATTTTAGTCAAGCATTTTAAAGCAGCCAACACGTCATCGCTAAAACCTTGCGTTTTTAGTTCTTCCAATGTTATAGGAGTATCTTCTACCACATCGTGCAATAATGCCACAATCTTTTCATCTTCTGTTTGACAGCGTAACGCCACTCTCACAGGGTGAAGTATATAAGGAGCGCCAGCCTTGTCTGTCTGCCCCAAATGAGCCTTATAGGCAATGTTTAAAGCCTTGTTCAACATGCTTTCTTTTGATTAATTACAGATTGCCCATCGCTCAACCATTCCCCAAAAGCTCTTAAACGTGCCAAGTCCTCCGCATCTGCGTAGTTTGGTATATCCACACTATTTGAAAGACCTTTAGCCTCTCGCTCTTGATATATCTTTTTCATTTTTCGGTTAAACTCACTTTTACCAAAATCGTAAGATTTTTCAATGTTGTTGTCATTCTTTGCCATAGTGTAATTTCTTTAGTTTAATCTACAGTTTTACCGTCACGTAACCACTCGTTCTTCAGGCGGGTGATTTCCAAATCTGCGTCATCAGCATCGTTTGGTACATCGTAGCCAAACTTCTTGCGTTCCTCGGGGGAAGCGGCTTGATACATGCGTTTGAACTTCTT
>CAVCAX010000295.1:1378-4119 GCA_963599995.1 Coprobacillus sp. CAG:698 | reverse complement strand
AAGTATGTGTTTACTACGTTTGAATGAAACATACAGCAACGGGACTGTTCAGGATTCTCACCTGATTCCCTTTTAATCATCTTTCCGTATCTTTGGAAAAGATGAACCAATGCGTGGCAAAGTTAGAAATTTATTAGTAATAGAAAGGGGGAAAATAGTTCTTTTTTTATTGTTGCCCGTCAAAAAATGAATCGGAAAGCCACTTTTTATTGATTGGAGGCTGTTCGTTTTACCTATAAATAATTAATTCTTCATTCCTATTGGCATGATAAACAACGTCATATATAAGTATGCTCAGTTCATCCCCTTCTGTCATGGAGATTTTTATTTCGTCTTTCCCGATCTCTACCAGTAGTGCACGTCCGCGGAAATTTATTTTGAAAGTGTATTTGTTCCACTTATCGGGAATGATGGGGTGAAAGCAAAGCATATTGTTTTTTATCTGCATTCCGGAGAAGCCGTGAACGATGGCAAGCCAGCTTCCGGCCATGCTGGTGATGTGCAGTCCTTGGTTGAGTTCATTGTTGTAGTCGTCGAGGTCCAGCCGGGTCGCATGAAGAAAGAGGTCGTATGCCTTGTTGATGTCGCCTATCCGTGAAGCTAAGATGGAGTGCACATAGGGAGACAATGAAGACTCATGCAGGGTACGTGGCTCATAGAACCGGAAGTTGCGGCGTACGGTTTCATCGTCAAATTTGTTATAGTACAGATACAATCCCAGTAAAACATCGCTTTGCTTGATATAGCATGAACGTAAGATGCGATCCCATGACCAGTGTTGGTTGATGGGGCGCTCTTCCATCGGGATATCGTCTACGGTTTTCAGCTCTTTGTCGAGATAGCCGTCGTTTTGCACGAATATACCTGATTCTTCGTCTTCCGGCAGGTACATTCTGTCTATGATTTCCTGCCAATAAGAGCTTTCGGCATATTGAAAGCCGGTGATTCTACGGATGCGTGTGTACTCGTCGGGATATTGATGAGCTACCAGTTCCAAAGATTCTATGGTAGATTTCAGAGTCTGCACACACGAATAGTTGGTGTACCAGTTATTGTCTACATTGTTTTCGTATTCATTGGGTCCGGTGACACCTAATATCACATATTTCTGTTTCGGTTGTGAGAAAGAGACACGCTGACTCCAGAATCGCGAGATGGCTATCATTATTTCCAGTCCGTAATGGGCGATGAAATCGTTATCTCCCGTCATCACTGCATATTGTGTAATTTCATGTACGATAATGTTATTACGATGTATCTCCTCGAAGGTGATTTCCCATTCGTTATGGCATTCTTCTCCGTTGGAAGTCACCATGGGATAGAGGGCCGCTTCGTTTTTGAATCCCAGTTTCCGGGCATTCCCTATCGCTTTCGGGAGTTGGTTGTAGCGGTAGAGCAGAAGATTTCTGGCTGTCTCTTTCGAGCTGGACAGCAGGAAGAAGGGGATGCAGCAGAGTTCCGTATTCCATTGTGTGTTTCCTCCGTATTTTTCACCGGTGAACCCTTTCGGACCGATGTTAAGGCGGGGATCGTCTCCGCGATAGCTCTGATTGAGTTGAAAGATATTAAACCGGATGCCTTGTTGCGCTTCGGCATCGCCATCGATGGTGACATCCATCTCGTCCCAGATATTTTGCCATACTTCCCGGTGCTCATGTACGAGTTTTTCCCATCCCAGGCTCTTGGCATTTCTACTCTCGGCAACGGCCTGTTCTGCAAGTTCCGAACGGTCGTAATAGAGAGAGGAGAGGATAGCGGTATATTTGATGAGCGTGATCCGTTCGCCGGGTTTTACATCGGCACCGGCACTGAACCCGGTCAGCTTTTCCTTTTCTATTTTTATGGGACTGGCATTTATTTCTTTGCTGTTCTTGAAGAGTTGATAAGTCAGGGCACAGCATACTTGTGAATCTTCCCGTTTGGTTTGCGTCCACAGATAGGCATACTCGTTGGTCGTTTCCGCGCGGAGTATGTTCCACATCTTTTCATCGAAATTGGATGTCTCGTGTCTTACATCTCCATTAATATAAGGAACAATGGAAACCTTTCCTTCATAATTTACGGAAGTCACGCTGTATTTGATGAGGCATAAGTTTTGATTGGCCATGCTGTTGATATGCTCCACGTGAATTTTCAACGTGTTTCCTTTGGGAGAGGTCACCTCAAAGTCACGATAGGAAATCCCCTCTTTCATGTCGAGCTTCCGTTCGAACTGCTCTATGTCCCATTGCGAAAGGTCTACCTCTTCATCGATCAGCCTCAGGTAGATTCCGCTCCAATCGGGAGCGTTCGGTATGCGCGAGAAGAAATGCGGATACCCGTTTTTCCACCAGCCCACCCTTGTCCGGTCCAAAAAGCTGATGCCTGCCACATAAGAACCTTGCAGGCTGTCACTGCTATAAGTCTCTTCAAAATTTCCCCGTTGTCCGAATCTTCCGTTTCCTAAACTGAATATACTTTCCGAAGCACGCAGCTTATCGGCATGAAAGCCTTCTTCTATGATATTCCACTCGTCTGTCTTGAGAAATTTTTCCATGGCTTTCTTTTTGTTTGGTATTTGCACGAAAGATACAAAAAATAATGTATCGCCAATGTGAACAGCATACTTTTTGTGAATTTATATGGTTTTTCTGTATTATTCAAATGATTGATGTTTTGAAATTAGTGTCAATAATAACCGGCTATCTTTCTTTATTTTCAAGGAAATACTGTAATTTTGCAATAAATAGAGACAGACAATG
>CAVCAX010000295.1:0-1368 GCA_963599995.1 Coprobacillus sp. CAG:698 | reverse complement strand
ATATAATGTTAAGGATAAAATAGAATGGACCGTGATATTTCTCACAGAGTTTGGCAAGCGTCATGGGCTTACATTAAAGCAGGCTTTCAACTATTTGCTACGCTACAAAGGAATGAACTTTGTAGAGCAACACTATGACTATTTACACACGCAGTCATTCACATCGGTAGTGGACGATTTGACACAATACTGCCACAAGTTGGGAGGAGGTATTGCATGAAACTGTATCACGGCACCAATGCAGTCTTTGACCAAATAGACTTAAGTAAATCAAAGCCTAATAAAGACTTTGGGCAAGGATTTTACTTGTCGCCAGACTATGACCAAGCACTCAATATGGCAAACATAAAGACCGATCAGCTATTGGAAGGTGTGCCCATAGTGATGGTTTTTGAAGTTAACGAGGCTGATATTAAGTCCCTGCATACTCTTCATTTTGAAGACTATAGTGAGCAATGGGCAGAATTTATCCTTGCAAATCGCAACAATGCTACGGATAAACCCATTCACGACTATGACATCGTAATAGGCCCTATTGCTGACGATCGCGTGGGAGTGCAGTTGTGGAAATACGAGAACCAACTTATTGACCTTCCGACACTCGTAAGCAAGCTGAAATACATGAAAGGTCTGACTGTACAATATTACTTTGGAACAGAAAAGGCTCTGTCAATATTAAAAAGGATAAGACGATGATTGATGAGAAACAAATAATGAAAGACGATATGGTAACTAAACTTGCCATGTTGCTTATAGATAATGGTGATGCATCAACTATGACTGATGCGCTTGACATTGTTATCAACTCTGAGACGTATCAACGGCTTATTGATGATAAAGCAGCATTATATTACCAAAGTCCACGTTATGTATACGATTTCCTTCACAACGAACTGCTTACCGGAAAAGTGAAATAATGATCAGTCTATGTCATTTAGCCATCGTAAATATGTTACTTACGATGGCTAAATATGGCGATTATAACGAAGATACTCCCTTTCCTTTGTTGTTACAAGATGGCAAGTCCTATGTGTACTTATGATTTGATGAAGTAAAAATACACGTCTGCATACAATATAACACTATGATGCAGGAAATATATCGTTCTAAAATGTGATTCTCCGAATTTTATTCGTATTTTTACCATCTCTGTCTGAGGTTTGTTTGATTTTTTTTTGCAACACTAAGTTAAGTAAATTTTCTGACACGGTAAAACCCTGAACATCTTGTTGTTTTAGGATATTCTATACATAATTTACTTATATAATCTAAGTTAGTTGCATCCTTTAAATTTATTACTTATGCAAACCTCATTTTTGTTAAAGCTCTCTCTCTTTGCGGCATGTTGCCTTTTTGTCGGTACAATGT
>CAVCAX010000294.1:3948-5281 GCA_963599995.1 Coprobacillus sp. CAG:698 | reverse complement strand
GCCTACTATGGGTGCTTTGCATGCAGGGCACGCATCACTTGTGAAGCGTAGTGTAAATGAGAATGACGTAACGGTAGTCAGCGTTTTTGTAAACCCTACTCAGTTTAATGATAAAAACGATCTGGTAAAATATCCACGTACATTGGAGGCCGATTGCAAGCTGCTCGAGCAGTGCGGAGCTACTTTGGTTTTTGCTCCTTCGGTAGAGGAGATGTATCCCGAACCCGATACGCGCCGGTTTAGTTACGCTCCTCTGGATACGGTAATGGAAGGTGCGTTCCGTCCCGGACATTTCAACGGGGTGTGCCAGATCGTAAGCAAGCTGTTTGATGCCGTGAAGCCGCATCGTGCCTATTTTGGGGAGAAGGATTTCCAGCAGTTGGCTATTATCCGTGAGATGGTGCGTCAGATGAAATTTGACCTTGAGATTGTGGGCTGTCCCATTGTCCGTGAGGAGGATGGTTTGGCGCTGAGCAGCCGGAATGCCCGTCTGTCACCCGAAGAACGTGAAAATGCTTTAAATATTTCCCGCACATTATTTAAAAGTCGTACCTTTGCAGCCACTCATTCGGTGAGTGAGACTCAAAAGATGGTGGAAGACGCCATTGCTGCTGCACCGGGGCTTCGTCTGGAGTATTTTGAGATAGTAGACGGAAATACTTTGCAGAAGATTGGAGATTGGAAGGATACATCGTATGCAGTGGGTTGTATCACAGTATTTTGTGGAGAAGTCCGTCTGATTGATAACATTAAATACAAAGAAGTTTAAACATAAAAAAGACCAAACTCTTATGATGATTGAAGTGTTGAAGTCGAAAATCCATTGTGCTCGCGTCACGGAGGCCAATCTGAACTACATGGGTAGCATTACGATTGATGAAGACCTGATGGATGCTGCGAACATGATTGCCGGTGAAAAGGTGTATATCGCTGACAATAACAACGGTGAGCGTTTTGAAACCTATATTATCAAAGGCGAACGCGGTTCGGGCAAGATCTGTCTGAACGGTGCGGCAGCCCGGAAAGTTCAGCCGGACGACATTGTGATTATCATGTCGTATGCGCTGATGGATTTTGAAGAGGCGAAATCGTTTAAGCCGACAGTGATTTTTCCGGATCCGGCAACGAACAGCGTGGTGAAATAGGAGAGTCGGATATCGGTTCTTGAGATATAAAAAATCCCGTTTACATGATGGTGTAAGCGGGATTTTTTTATCGGGAGGTGCGCCAAAACCCAAGTGAGTACCCGAAAAGGTTGCGGATGCTGACTCTCTGAGACCGGGTTTTGGCGTACCTTGTTTATTTTTTAAGCTGCTCGTTCATGGCTGCCGCC
>CAVCAX010000294.1:0-3788 GCA_963599995.1 Coprobacillus sp. CAG:698 | reverse complement strand
GTCGCCCATTGCCAGGATAACGGTGGCACCGCCGCGTACGATGTCTCCACCTGCATAGATGGTCGGGATGGACGACTGCATGTTGTCGTTTACTGCAATGGTACCTTTACGCCCCAATTCCAGGCCTTTTATCGAACTTGGTACAATCGGGTTGGGAGATACGCCTACGCTGACAATGGCCAGGTCGATGTCGATTGTTTCGGTAGCACCCGGAATGGGCACAGGACTGCGACGTCCGGATGCGTCCGGTTCGCCGAGTTCCATTTTCTGCAGGACGACTTGCTTTACGCGTCCCTGCTCATCCGTCAGATATTCGATCGGGTTGTGCAGGGTCATGAATTCCACTCCCTCTTCCTTGGCGTGTTTCACCTCTTCCAGGCGGGCAGGCATCTCCTCCTCCGAGCGGCGGTAGATGATCATGGCACGTTCCGCGCCGAGACGCTTGGCTGTACGGACGGAGTCCATCGCCGTATTGCCGCCACCGATCACGGCTACATTCTTGCCGAAGGCCACCGGAGTGTCGGAGTCCGGATTGGCGGCGTCCATCAGGTTGACACGGGTCAGGTATTCATTGGACGACATGATGTTGATGGAGTTCTCGCCCGGTATGTTCATGAAGTTGGGCAATCCGGCGCCGGAAGCAACGAATATGCCTTTGAAACCCTCCTCTTCCAACTGTTCCACGCTGATTGTCTTGCCAACGATGCAGTCTTTGATGAAAGTGACTCCCATCTTGGCCAGGTTGTCTATCTCGACATCCACAATCCTGTTCGGCAAACGGAATTCGGGGATACCGTATTTCAATACACCGCCGATTTCGTGCAGTGCCTCGAATACTGTGACATCGTATCCGTATTTGGCCATGTCTCCTGCAAAGGAGAGTCCGGCGGGACCCGAACCGATCACGGCTACTTTGATTCCGTTCTTTTCTGCAATTTCAGGCACGGACATCTGTCCGCTTTCGCGTTCGTAATCGGCGGCGAAGCGTTCGAGGTAGCCGATGGCTACGGCCTCTTTGCCCATTTTCCGGTGGATACATTTGGATTCGCATTGCTTCTCCTGCGGGCATACACGGCCGCATACGGCAGGAAGGGCGCTGGTCTCTTTCAGTGTCTTGGCTGCTTCGAGGAATTCACCGCGTTCGATGTTTTTAATGAAACGGGGGATGTCGATTCCAACCGGACAGCCGCTCATACATCCCGGATTGGCACAGTCCAGACAGCGTTGGGCTTCCACCAGGGCCTGTTCTTGGGTCAATCCCTGGTTCACCTCTTCTTTGCGGCTGTGCGAACGGTATTCGGCATCGAGCTCGTTCATCTTGCAGCGTTCTATATTCGAGCGGTCTTTGGCTTTGATGCTTTTGCGCAGCTCTTCGCGCCAAGGGGCGTTGCGGCTGTTTTCATCTTTGGCTTGAGTCGCTTCGCAGTGCTCTTCGAGTTTGTGCATCTCTTCGCGTTCGATGCTTTTGAAAGCACCCATACGTTTCAGCATTTCGTCGAAGTCCACCTGATGTCCGTCGAACTCCGGACCGTCTACACACACGAATTTTGTTTTACCGCCGATCGTAATACGGCAGGCACCGCACATGCCTGTACCGTCCACCATGATGGTGTTCAGCGATACATCTGTGGGGATTTCATATTTTTTAGTCAGCAGACATACGAATTTCATCATGATGGCCGGGCCGATGGCAAAGCATTTATTTACTTTTTCGCGTTTGATGACCTCTTCCACGCCCTCCGTTACGAGTCCTTTACGGCCGTAAGAGCCGTCGTCTGTCATGATAATCACTTCGTCCGAGCTTTCGCGCATCTCTTTTTCGAGGATAATCAGCTCCTTGGTTCGTCCTGCCAGAACGGTGATGACACGGTTTCCGGCAGCCTTGAGAGCCTGAACGATAGGCAGCATCGGAGCTACGCCCACGCCACCGCCGGCACAGACCACTGTTCCGAAGTTCTCGATGTGTGTGGCTTGCCCCAGTGGACCAACAACATCGGTGATATAATCACCTACATTAAGTTCGCAGAGTCTGGTAGAAGAAAGTCCCACTTCTTGCACAACCAAAGTGATGGTGCCTTTTTTAACATCAGCGCCCGCAATAGTCAGTGGCATACGTTCGCCCTTTTCGCCTACGCGAACAATGACAAAATGCCCTGCTTTACGGGATTTCGCTATTAGCGGAGCTTCTATCTCCAGTTTGAACACTTTCTCGGAAAAATGTTCTTTGTTAATGATTTTGTTCATTATCTAATTAATTTGTTGGATTTATTACGTAACTGCTATCAGAATGATATTTTGGCAAAGATACGGCTTATTTGGAAATAACAAAAGAAAAGCCGCCTTTTTGGGGCGGCTTCTTGTGTATCTGTGACCATTTCCTTTAATCGATAATCTCGAATCCGCAATAGGGAACCAGTGCTTTCGGTATCCGGATACCTTCCGGTGTCTGGTTGTTTTCGAGCAGTGCGGCTACGATACGCGGCAGTGCCAATGCAGATCCGTTCAGTGTGTGGCAGAGTTCGGTCTTCTTTTCGCCATTGCGGTAGCGGCATTTCAGGCGGTTGGCCTGGTAGGTGTCGAAGTTGGAGACGGAACTTACTTCCAGCCAGCGCTTCTGCGCTTCCGAATATACTTCAAAGTCGAAGCAGAGGGCAGCGGTGAAGCTCATGTCTCCTCCGCAAAGACGGAGAATGCGGTAGGGGAGTTCCAGTTTCTGCAACAGGCCTTCTACGTGGTCCAACATCTCTTTGTGCGACTGGCGGGAGTGTTCCGGCTTGTCGATGCGTACCAGTTCCACTTTTGAGAATTCGTGCAGACGGTTCAGTCCGCGGACATCTTTACCGTAAGAACCGGCTTCGCGGCGGAAGCACTGGGTATAAGCGCAATTCTTGATCGGAAGTTGTTTCTCGTCCAGGATGACATCGCGGTAGATATTGGTTACCGGCACTTCTGCTGTCGGGATCAGATAAAGATCGTCCACTTCACAGTGATACATCTGTCCTTCTTTGTCGGGCAGCTGTCCTGTTCCGTAGCCGGAAGCGGCGTTGACTACTGTCGGAGGCATGACTTCCGTATATCCGGACTTGCGTGCTTCATCGAGGAAGAAGTTGATGAGCGCACGTTGCAGTTGTGCTCCTTTACCTTTGTATACGGGAAAACCGGCTCCGGTGATTTTTACGCCGAGGTCAAAGTCTATCAAGTCGTATTTCTTGGCCAGTTCCCAGTGGGGCAGGGCATCTTTGGGAAGTTCGGTTTCCATTCCTCCCATTTTTTCCACTACGTTGTCTTCTGCGCCTACGCCTTCGGGCACGTCATCGTAAGGAACGTTGGGGATGGTGTACAGAAGGTTCTGAAGTTCGGTGGCAGCTTCAGTCATGGTTGCGTCCAGAGTCTTGTTGGTCTCTTTCAGTTCGGCAACACGTGTGCGTGCAGATTCTGCTTCTTCTTTCTTGCCTTCCTTCATCAACTGGCCGATCGTTCTCGACAGCGAGTTTACCTCTGCCAGGTTTTTATCTAATTGATTCTGTGTGTTACGTCTCTTGTCATTCACTTCAATGACTTTGGCAATGGCTGCTGCTGCGTCTTTGAAATGTTTCTTTTCCAGACCACGGATTACCGCGTCGGTGTTTTCTGTAATTTGTTTAATCGTAAGCATACCAATACTTTTTATAACCTTTCATTTAATGGTTGCAAATTTAGGCAAAAAGTGCGAGATATAATATAGATAATGCGAAGAATGTATATTTACTTAAATATAAATATAAAGCGGCTTGTGTGAACCTTATATC
>CAVCAX010000293.1:8979-27914 GCA_963599995.1 Coprobacillus sp. CAG:698 | reverse complement strand
CTGTAAATTAAAAGTTTTATATTATAGAAATTTATTCAATTCTTCCACTAACAAATAAACAGTAGTGGAAGACTCTTGTTGTGCCAGGTTATTCCCATCAAATTGTCTCATGATAGTTTTAGCATGATTAATAGCTTATTCTTGTTTAGGGAATAAAGCATTAAACATTTTAGAGCTTACACCCGACTTCTTTGTATAAGCAAATCCGAGCAAAGTACTCAACATTTTTTCATATCTGGAACGATGCAAAGCCCCTTGATACAGATTAAAGTGAAGCAAGAACCAAAATTCAAAGGCCTGATTACTATAAGCCACTTCAAAGCCATTTTGGCGTGCTAATAGTATAGCAGAGTTAAAGTCATTTTCTGGAAAATCGTCTTTGTCAAAGACCACCCAATTCTGATTATATGTCCTTCCTTTTTGCCTTTCCTGCTCTTTTATATTGATAGCTTTCTGTACTAATACTAATGTTCCCATACCTTGACCGATAGCTTTCACATTGGCAGAAGTCAAGCGGAAAGCATTAAAATAGTCCGGCTCAGTATTAACCCCTTCGCAAATAATCAGAAATGTTTGTTTCACTTCACGCACACCACTAATACGGGTTATTCTTCTTTCGATACGCGGATTTATATTTTTCCTTTTTATAGCCGCCATAGTTTATTTTTCTTGCGTATTAAACAAACGGGTTAAATTTCCGACAATTGGAATAGCTCCGTACTTTCCGGATAAGTAATCTTTTTCAAACGAAGCATCATTGCGAACTTTATACTCAGCTAATGAATAAAGTTCGGTCGCCCCATAACGGTCTTTTTGTGTGAACCAAATCTGATCCCTTCGGAATATATTAGCACTCAACAAATTAGTATCGTGAGTAGTGAAAATCAATTGGGCATTTTTCGGATATGTTTCTTTTGAATTAAATAAAGCAATAATCCTACACGTAAGACGTGGATGCATCTTAGAATCAAATTCATCTATAATCAGACGCTTTCCATTATCCAAAGCATCAATAATAGGATATGCTAAAGAAAAATACTTAATTGTACCTTCCGATTCATTTTTCCTGAATGGGAAAGTAATAGCTTTGACTTCATTACCTTCATCATCGTACTGCGTATGCGTACTGACAATAGTATTATCAATTTTTTCAATATTCTCAATACCTAAATCAGCATAGCGAGAAAACTCTACAATTCTCTGCTTCATTCTGATGTCATCCAGTTGGATAGTGGCGGTATTCCATATCTTCTCATCATTAGAACCAGAAATAATAGTGGTATCGTTCAACCATTTCATTATCTCTACTGCTGTCGGATCATTAAATTGTGCCGCAACAGAAAGTAATAATGCATTTGCTCTCACCATTCGTTTACCTGCAAGCTCTTTACCAACGATAAACTTGGTATGAATATCGAAGCTACCTTTTTCCCGGTAGAATAGTTCCACCTCCTTAGCCCTCTTTTTATTAGCTTTTTGATAGAGCCATTCCGAATGTACCAAAGAACTATCAGCTTCAAATCCATAACGATATTGATTATCTTCATCACAAAATATGGCTTCAAAATAACTTGGTTCACCCGCAGTAAGCGAGTTTAACCGGAAACTTTCTATATTAACACGTTCCCCTGCCTGAATATCTTTCGATGAATTTATCACATACCATTTAAAGAACTCAAAAGCCTTAATGAAATTGGATTTACCGGATGCATTGGCACCGTAAACAACAGCACTCTTCATTAACAATAATCCGGCAGTCCCTACACTAAAGATTATATCTTCAGCCGGAACCTGTACTTCTTTCAAAGCCGATGCCGCTAATGACAATGCAGATTGTTCTTTGAAAGATAGAAAATTCCCTATTGTAAATTGAATAATCATATTTTAACTGCCTTATTTGGGATTTTATCACAAATATAGCTTTTATTTTTCAGGAAAGGACACCTTTCAGATGAATTATATTATTTTATGCCTAATAACATGTATTCCTACTTTCATTTTCAAATTTTCGGCAATATTTACCTGTTACTGCCAATACTTTAAAAAAATATTCCGTCCTATCATCACAACAGTACGGGATATACACACAACGTCACATCAAGCCATTATTTGATTTGAAAAAGTTTCTTGGGTGACGCATTCCCGAAATCGGGAGGTAAAAGCGATTTTTGTACTTGCTCTGTGCCAGACGGTATAGAAGCCGTTCCTGCACATAGCGTATCAATAGTGGCTGGTAAGGCAGTCCTTCCTTTTTTGACAGATTCAGGAGCTTCGCCTTTACGGACTTGCCGCAGTCTTTCGATTCTTTGGTCATAGTTGGATTTCCAGATATTTGTTGAGTACTCCGGCTATCCGCATTGACTTGGCGTGACAGGTAGTTTTTTAATATTTCAGAACTCACATCAATCCCGATTTTGTTCCGGTAACGGATGGCGTCACAAACCGATTTCTCCATGTCGTAAATGGGTATTTCAAAACCGTCTATCTGCCGGCGGACAATACCGACACTATAGATGGAACGGTCCCAATAATTAAGTATGATGGGCGGGTAGTCGGGCAACGTTATCTTTTGTTTTCTCGGTATGGCGACATAGAAACCTTGCGGTATCTGTGTGGTAAGTTCGTAGTACGCCCATGCGGAGTAAAGACACAACACCCCGTCAGGTACTATCTTTTTAAGATCAATCATGGTGCCTGCCATTGCATCCTCCAGACAATACACCCCCGGCTTCAGACGGATGATCTCACCCGATTTCACTGTTTCCAGTAGCCGGTAATACAAGTAACGGTTGCCGATAATCTCCTTACGGGTGATATATCTTCCATGTTGCTCTATCAGAAGTCTCAATTTATCACCCATACTATCCTTGTTTTATATGTACAAATATACGGCATTTATTTCTAAGAGCCGTAGTTTTATACATATTTCCTTTCGAAAAAATAGGCCTCTAACACCATTAAAAGAGTTTTTAAATGAAAGAGCCGTGATCCCTCTGAAATATTTTCGCAACATTCCCTTTACGCTTCCTGTTTTTTTCGTACTTTTACAGCTTGTTGGAGAGAAGTGCCTCTCCGCACCCTTGAGATAAGAAAAGAAAAAAACAATATATAAAATGAATCACAAATGGAATTATCAACCCATCACATCAGAACAGGCAGAGACAAGCCGGACATTGGCCCAGGAGTTAGGGATTAGCCCTATTCTGGGACGACTTTTGGTGCAACGGGGGATTACACGGGTACAGGAAGCCCGGAAATTCTTCCGTCCGCAACTGCCCGACCTGCACGATCCGTTCTTAATGAAGGATATGGATATTGCAGTGGAACGTCTGAACAGGGCGATGGGAAAGAAAGAACGTATTCTGATTTATGGAGATTATGACGTAGACGGTACCACGGCCGTGGCATTGGTCTACAAGTTTATCCAGCAGTTTTATTCAAACCTGGACTATTACATCCCCGACCGTTACAACGAAGGTTACGGGATTTCGCGCAAAGGAGTGGATTATGCCGCCGACACCGGTGTCAGCCTGATTATCGTGCTCGACTGCGGCATCAAAGCCGTTGAAGAAATTGCCTATGCCCGCGAAAGGGGAATTGATTTTATTATCTGCGACCATCACGTTCCCGATGACGTATTACCCCCTGCCGTAGCTATTCTCAATGCCAAACGGACAGACAACACCTACCCGTACGAACACTTATCGGGATGTGGAGTAGGCTTCAAATTCATGCAGGCATTTGCCATCAGCAACGGCATCGAATTCCACCACCTCATTCCGTTACTCGACCTCGTGGCTGTCAGCATCGCCTCGGACATCGTGCCGATTATGGGAGAAAACCGCATCCTGGCACATCATGGTCTGAAACAGCTCAACAGCAACCCCAGTGTGGGGATGAAAGCCATCATCGACGTATGCGGCCTGGCTGAGAAAGACATTACCGTCAGTGATATCGTATTTAAAATCGGACCGCGTATCAATGCTTCCGGCCGTATCCAAAACGGAAAGGAAGCAGTAGACCTGTTGACTGAAAAGGATTTCTCCACAGCTCTGGAAAAGGCCAACCAGATAAACCAATACAACGAAACCCGCAAGGACCTGGATAAAACCATGACGGAAGAGGCCAACCGGATTGTAGAGAATCTGGAAGGGTTGGCAGACCGCCGTTCCATCGTTCTTTACAACGAAGAATGGCACAAGGGGGTCATCGGCATTGTAGCCTCACGACTGACGGAGATATACTATCGGCCTGCCGTAGTATTAACCCGGACCAACGACATGGCCACCGGCTCCGCCCGCTCCGTTTCCGGTTTTGATGTATATAAGGCCATAGAATACTGCCGGGATCTGCTGGAGAACTTCGGCGGACACACCTATGCCGCCGGACTGTCCATGAAGGTAGAGAATGTGCCGGCCTTCACCCAACGCTTTGAAGAATACGTTTCGAAACACATTCTTCCGGAACAGACGAGCGCCGTCATAGACATCGATGCCGAGATAGACTTCCGGGACATCACTTCGAAATTCTTCAACGACCTGAAGAAGTTCAATCCATTCGGGCCCGACAATCAAAAACCCGTATTCTGTACACATCACGTCTACGATTATGGAACGAGCAAGGTGGTGGGTCGCGACCAGGAGCACATCAAGCTCGAACTGGTGGACAACAAATCGAACAACGTAATGAACGGCATTGCTTTCGGGCAGAGTTCGCACGTACGTTACATCAAGACCAAACGTTCGTTCGACATCTGCTACACCATCGAAGAGAATACGCATAAGCGAGGCGAAGTGCAATTACAGATTGAAGATATAAAACCCATTGAATAGATTTACGATTGGACGATTTACGATTAGACGATTAAAATTTCTTATGCGCCACAAACTGGTCAGTCAGGTGTTATTCCAATCGTTCAATCGTAAATCGTCCAATCGTAAATAAAATTTATGTTATATCACGAGATACTCAAACAGTACTGGGGATATGCCTCTTTCCGCGGCATACAGGAGGAGATCATACAAAGTATCGGTGAAGGACGGGATACACTGGGCCTGATGCCTACGGGTGGCGGGAAATCCATCACTTTCCAAGTTCCGGCCCTCGCCAAAGACGGTTTGTGTATTGTCATAACCCCGCTTATCGCCCTGATGAAGGATCAGGTGCAGAATCTCCGGCAACGGGGCATCAAAGCCGTTGCCATCTATTCGGGCATGACCCGGCAGGAGATCCTCACCGCACTCGAGAACTGTATCTTCGGTAACTACAAATTCCTCTATATCTCTCCCGAACGGCTGGATACGGATATCTTCAAGCAGAAGCTCCGTGCCATGAAAGTCAGCATGATCACGGTCGATGAGAGCCATTGTATCTCCCAATGGGGATACGACTTCCGCCCCGCTTATCTCAAGATTGCCGACATACGCGATTTGTTGCCGGACGTTCCCTTGCTGGCCCTGACGGCTACAGCCACTCCCGATGTAGTGGAAGATATCCAAAGCCGGTTGAAATTCAGGGAAAGAAACGTGTTCCGCATGAGTTTCGAGCGGAAGAACCTCGCCTACATCGTACGGAAGACGGATAACAAAAATGCCGAGTTGCTGCATATCCTCCGCAGGATGCCGGGCAGTGCCATCATTTATGTCCGCAGCCGCCGGCGCACGAAAGAGACAACCGAGCTGTTGACCCAGGAGGGGATTACGGCGGACTTCTACCACGCCGGTCTGGACAATGCCGTTAAAGACATCCGTCAGAAACGTTGGCAGAGCGGCGAATGCCGGGTGATGGTGGCAACCAATGCTTTCGGGATGGGAATCGACAAGCCCGATGTGCGGCTGGTGATTCACCTCGACCTCCCGGACTCTCCCGAAGCATACTTTCAGGAAGCCGGACGTGCCGGACGCGACGGTGAAAAGGCGTATGCCGTAATCCTGTATTCCAAATCGGATAAAACGACGCTTCACAAACGTATCCCGGACACCTTTCCCGACAAGGATTATATAAAAAAGGTATACGAACATCTCCAATACTACTACCAGATGGCGATGGGAGACGGACTGGGTTGCACGAAGGAGTTCAATCTGGAGGAATTCTGCCGGAAGTTCAAGCATTTTCCCGTACCGGCGGACAGTGCACTGAAAATACTGACCCAAGCAGGATACATAGAATATACCGATGAGCAGGACAACGCTTCACGCATCATCTTCACCATCCGCCGCGACGAATTGTATAAGCTGCACGAAATGGGAAATGAAGCGGAAACATTGGTGCAAACCATTCTCCGCTCCTACACCGGACTTTTCACCGATTATGCCTACATCAGCGAAACAGCTCTCAGCTTGCGTACCGGACTGACCTGCCAGCAAGTCTACAACATCTTAGTGTCACTGTCCAAACGCCGTATCGTCGACTACATTCCACGCAAAAAGACACCTTATATAATATATACGCGCGAACGTGTCGAACTGAACCATCTGCACATCCCCCCCTCCGTATACGAAGAACGCAAAAAGCGCTATGAAGCACGGATCCGGGCAATGGTAGATTACGTCACCTCCGAAACCGCTTGCCGCAGCCGCATGCTTCTCCGGTATTTCGGTGAGAAGAATGAAACCAATTGCGGACAATGCGATGTATGCCTCAGCGGACATGCCGCACACGAATTGCCTGCCAATACTTTCGAGAAACTAAAAAAAGAATTGTTAGCCGTACTTCAGGAACAAACGCTCACTCCTGCCGAAGTTGCTGAAAAGACAAAAGCCGACCGGGATTTACTGACGCAGGTCATTCAATATCTGCTCGAAGAAGGAGACATAAAAATAAAAGACGGCATACTGAGCATCGGCTGACAGAGCACACGGGAACATCCCAACTGCACAAGAGCCATCCTTCCCGTACAGAAGTCTCCCTCACCCAAGAGACTCCATGCAAACCGGACATAAACCGGTACATAAAATCAGGCATAATCCGATGCGTAAATCCATGCACAAATCCATGCGGTAAATCAAACAAGAATTACTACATTTGCAACCGATAATCTTATAAATACATAGATAATCTTATAAATACATTATATATATGCCGAACTTCTTCAAATCATTCTTTTCCGGTAAATCCGAAAACCCGGAAAACGAGAAACAGAAAACCGCTAAAAAGAACTTTGAGATATTCAAATATGACGGACTGCGCGCCCAACGTATGGGCAGGCCGGATTATGCCGTAAAATGTTTCACCGAAGCCCTCGCCATCGAAGAAGATTTTGAGACACTAAGCTATCTTAGCCAACTCTACATACAGCTGGGCGAACTGGACAAAGCCCGCGAAACGCTGAACCGCATGGTGGAGCTGGAGCCTACACTGACCGACACTTATCTTACTTTGGCCAACGTATGCTACATGCAAGAGGATTATAAAACCATGAAAGCCGTCGCTCAAAAGGCCATCGACATAGAAGAAGGCAACGCCATGGCACACTACCTGCTCGGCAAAGCCACACAAGGTATGAATGATGACCTCATGGCCGTCGGACATCTGACCAAAGCCATCGTCTTGAAAGATGATTTCGTAGAAGCCCGCCTGCTACGCGCCGAAGCATTGCTAAAAATGAACCAGCTCAAAGAAGCCGCCGAAGACATCGAAGCCGTACTTACCCAAAAGCCGGAAGACGAGACTGCCATCCTGCTGCACGGGAAACTGCTGGAAGCCGAAGGGAAACCCGAAGAGGCAGAAGCCGATTACCGGAACGTCACGGAGATCAACCCGTTCAACGAACAGGCTTACCTCTATCTCGGCCAACTCTTTATCACGCAGAAGAAACTGACAGAGGCCATCAGCCTTTTCGACGAAGCAATCGAACTAAATCCCAACTTCGGAAAAGCTTATCACGAGCGCGGCCGGGCCAAACTGCTGAACGGTGACAAAGACGGCTCCATCGAAGATATGAAGAAAGCCCTCGAAATCAATCCTAAGGAGGAAGAGAGCATCAACGGACAATTCAATAATCTGCCCCCAAAACAAGAGACCATACCCGGCATATTCTGATGTGCATCACCTCCATCCGACAAGGAAAAACAAACATATTCTTAGGAAAATGCAAAAAAAACTCACTTTTTGCTTGAGTTTAAAAGAAAAGTATTACATTTGTCCCCGAATTAAAACAGAAACATCTGTCAGTATGAACGCATTTCGCTTTACATATTACTTCTTTTTTTACTTTTACTTTAGCCAGAAAGTAGAGCGGGAGTTTGTATGTATCAAGTGACAGTGATGCTTAAGAACTGAATGAAGAAAGTAATCATATAAATCCCGCTCCACAATGGATGCGGGATTTTTTTATATCACACACTGAAAGAAATGAAGAAGATAGCAATTCAAGGAACACTCGGCTCTTATCATGATATCGCCGCACACAAGTACTTCGAAGGAGAAGAAATAGAGTTAATCTGTTGCGCCACCTTCGAGGATGTGTTTCAGGCGATCCACAAAGACAGCCAGGTCATCGGCATGCTGGCCATCGAAAACACCATCGCGGGGAGCCTGTTGCACAACAACGAACTGCTGCGCCAAAGCGGTACGCAGATTATGGGAGAATACAAGCTACGCATATCACACAGCTTTGTCTGCCTGCCCGAAGAGGACTGGGACGACATCAAGGAAGTCAACTCCCACCCCATCGCACTGATGCAATGCCGCGAATTCCTGCAACAGCACCCCGACATCAAGGTGGTGGAAGGCGAAGACACCGCCTTAAGCGCCGAAATGATAAAAACCGGACACCTGAAAGGACACGCCGCTATCTGCTCCAAAGTAGCCGCCGAACGCTACGGCATGAAAATACTGCAGGAGGGCATCGAGACCAACAAACATAACTTCACCCGTTTTCTCGTGGTGGCCGATCCCTGGCAAGTGGACGAACTCCGCCGCTACCAGTCATCAGCAATCAACAAGGCAAGCATGGTGTTCACCTTGCCCCACACGGAAGGCAGCCTGTCGCAAGTGCTCTCCATCCTATCTTTCTACAACATCAACCTGACCAAGATACAGTCACTCCCCATCATCGGCCGGGAATGGGAATATCAATTTTATGTAGACGTGGCATTCAACGACTATCTGAGATATAAACAGGCGATTGCCGCAATTACTCCATTAACCAAAGAACTTAAAATATTAGGCGAATATGCAGAAGGAAAATCAAACATATAATGTAGCTCCTGCCGACCGGCTGGCCGGCGTAAGCGAATACTACTTCTCTAAGAAACTGAAAGAAGTGGCGCAGATGAATGCGGAAGGCAAAGATGTTATCAGCCTGGGCATCGGCAGTCCCGACATGCCGCCGTCTGAGAAAACCGTGCAGACTTTGTGCAAAGAGGCCCAGAATCCGGACGGACACGGCTACCAGCCCTATATCGGTATTCCGGAACTACGTAAAAGTTTTGCCGCCTGGTATCAGAAATGGTACGGTGTGGAGCTGAATCCGGCAACGGAGATACAACCCCTGATAGGATCGAAAGAGGGAATCCTGCATGTAACACTGGCTTTCGTCAATCCGGGCGAACAGGTGCTGGTGCCCAACCCGGGGTACCCTACCTACACTTCATTGAGCAAAATCTTAGGGGCAGAGATCGTGAACTACAACCTGAAAGAAGATGCCGGATGGATGCCCGATTTCGATGAACTGGAAAAGATGGACATGAGCCGGGTGAAACTGATGTGGACCAACTACCCGAACATGCCCACAGGAGCTAACGCTACCATGGAGATGTACGAACGTCTGGTAGACTTCGCCCGTCGCAAAAACATCATCATCGTGAACGACAACCCGTACAGTTTCATCCTGAACAACCATCCGTTGAGCATCCTCAGCGTGCCGGGAGCCAAGGAGTGCTGCATTGAGTTCAACTCCATGAGTAAGAGCCACAACATGCCGGGATGGCGAATCGGTATGCTGGCATCCAATGCGCAATTCGTGCAATGGATACTGAAAGTGAAAAGCAACATCGACAGCGGTATGTTCCGCGCCATGCAACTGGCTGCCGCCAAGGCGCTGGAAGCGGATGCCGAATGGTACGAAAGCAACAATTGCAACTATCGCAACCGCCGCCATCTGGCCGGAGAGATCATGAAGACATTGGGATGCAGTTATGACGAAAACCAGGTTGGAATGTTCCTGTGGGGGAAGATTCCCGATACATACGCCCATGTAGAAGAGCTGACCGAAAAGATTCTGCATGAAGCCCGCGTCTTTATCACTCCGGGATTTATTTTCGGAAGCAACGGTGCAAGATACATCCGTATCTCCCTCTGCTGCAAGGACGCCAAACTGGCAGAAGCATTGGAAAGAATAAAAAAGATCGTCTGATGCCGATGCACTCGTTCAGAGAACAACAAAGACAAATAACAAATAACAATAAATCAAAGCTCCGGCCAACCGCCACACAACGCGTTGGCCAACAAGCAAATCATTAAATTATGGAACTCGAATCAATTTTATTGCCGGGCGTCGAAGCCAAAAGGCCGATCGTTATCGCCGGTCCGTGTAGTGCGGAAACAGAAGAACAAGTAATGACCACCGCCAAAGACCTGGCCTCTAAAGGAATGAAAATATTCCGTGCCGGAATCTGGAAACCACGTACCAAACCGGGCGGTTTCGAAGGGGTCGGCGTAGAAGGATTGGACTGGCTGAAAGAGGTAAAGAAAGAGACTGGCATGTATGTCGCTACTGAAGTGGCAACTGCCAAACATGTATACGAATGTCTGAAAGCGGGTATCGACATCCTATGGGTAGGCGCCCGTACCACTGCCAACCCCTTTGCCGTACAGGAAATAGCCGATGCGCTGAAAGGAGTGGATATCCCCGTATTGGTGAAAAACCCGGTAAACCCCGACCTCGAACTGTGGATCGGTGCACTGGAACGCATCAACAATGCAGGTCTGAAACGCTTGGGAGCCATCCATCGCGGTTTCAGCAGCTACGAGAAGAAGCTGTACCGCAACCTGCCGCAATGGCACATCCCCATCGAGTTGCGCCGCCGCCTGCCGGAACTGCCCATATTCTGCGATCCGAGCCACATCGGCGGAAAACGTGAACTGATAGCACCGCTTTGCCAGCAGGCCATGGACCTCAACTTCGACGGACTGATCGTGGAGAGTCATTGCAATCCGGATTGTGCATGGAGTGATGCTGCCCAGCAGGTCACTCCGGATGTACTGGACTACATCCTGAACCTGCTCGTTATCCGTAAGGAGACACAAACCACCGAAAACCTGAGCCAACTGCGCAAGCAGATTGACGAATGTGACGACAACATCATCCAGGAACTGGCAAAACGCATGCGCGTGGCACGCGAAATCGGTACGTACAAGAAAGAACACGGCATCACCGTTCTTCAAAGAGGACGCTATAACGAAATCCTTGAAAAACGCGGTGCGCAAGGCGAACAATGCGGCATGGGAGCCGAGTTCATGAAAACCATCTTCGAAGCGATACACGAAGAATCGGTCCGCCAACAAATGGAGATTATCAATAAGTAAACAGAGTTCATCACGGGAGAAGAAACCCGTCATGGTTAGAAAGAGACATCCGTACCGGAGTTTGCAGCGCCTCACAGCAGTGAGGCGCTCGTCTCTCAACCGTGAGATGATCGTCACACAACTGTGAGAAAGTCGTCGCACAACTGTGAGACGGGAATTATGCCCGTATCTTTTCAGCTTCTCCTGCCATCAAAAGCAAGAAGCTCCTTAAACCAATCATATCGTATGCGAATTTTAATTCTCGGAGCCGGAAAAATGGGCTCCTTCTTTACTGACATACTGAGTTTTCAGCACGAGACGGCCGTGTTCGACGTCAACCCGCACCAGTTGCGTTTCGTCTACAATACGTATCGCTTCACCACGCTGGAAGAGATCAAAGAGTTCGAACCGGAACTGGTCATCAATGCAGTTACGGTAAAATATACATTGGATGCTTTTCGTAAAGTTCTGCCTGTATTGCCCAAAGACTGCATCCTGAGCGACATCGCTTCCGTAAAGACCGGTCTGAAGAAGTTTTATGAAGAGAGCGGCTTCCGCTACGTCTCCACCCATCCGATGTTCGGCCCCACTTTTGCCAGCCTCAGCAACCTGAGCAGTGAGAGCGCCATCATCATCAGCGAAAGCGACCATTTAGGAAAGGTGTTCTTCAAAGACCTGTACAACAGTCTCCGGCTGAACATATTCGAATACACTTTCGACGAGCACGATGAGACGGTGGCTTATTCACTCTCCATTCCCTTCGTTTCCACGTTTGTATTTGCCGCCGTCATGAAGCATCAGGAAGCTCCGGGGACAACGTTCAAAAAGCACATGGCCATCGCCAAGGGACTTCTGAGCGAAGACGATTATCTCTTGCAGGAGATTCTCTTCAACCCCCGCACTCCGGCACAGGTAGCCAACATCCGGACGGAATTGAAGAACCTGCTGGAGATTATAGAAAACAAGGATGCCGAAGGGATGAAAAAGTATCTGACGAAGATACGGGAAAACATCAAATAGCCTTCCGCATTACCCGGGACAAATCAGGGTTAGAGCCTGCTTGAATTCTCCTCCATCCCAACTATCAGAACAAGACCGGGGAAAATTCAGACAGGCTCTTTTAGTCACTATCAAATTTGATAGTGACTAACTTTTATAATATCTTTGTGTCCGCAAAAAAGCAAAGGAGAATCCATGATAGATCAAGCAACCATAGACCGTATACTCGATGCCGCACAGATTGTAGATGTAGTGTCGGAATTTGTCACGCTGCGCAAGCGTGGGGTGAACTATGTGGGCTTGTGCCCGTTCCACAATGAAAAGACCCCGTCTTTCAGCGTCTCGCCCTCGAAAGGACTGTGCAAATGCTTTAGCTGCGGGAAAGGTGGAAATGTCGTACACTTCATCATGGAGCACGAACAGATGTCGTACTACGAAGCCTTGAAATATCTGGCCAAAAAGTACAACATCGAAATCAAGGAACGGGAGCTGACCAATGAAGAGAAACAGGCGCAAAGCACGCGCGAGAGTATGTTCATAGTCAACAACTTCGCCCGTGACTACTTTCAGAACATACTGAAGAACCACGTAGACGGTAGAAGCATCGGTATGGCTTATTTCCGCCAACGAGGTTTCCGGGACGATATCATTGAAAAATTCCAATTGGGCTTCAGCACCGAGAGCCACGATGCACTGGCACAGGAAGCCATCCGCAAAGGATTCAAGAAAGAATACCTTGTCAAAACGGGGCTTTGCTACGAAACGGAAGACGGACGTCTGCGCGACCGTTTTTGGGGACGCGTCATGTTTCCGGTACATACGCTTTCGGGCAAGGTAGTGGCATTCGGTGGGCGCGTGCTCAGCACGGAAAACAAGAAACTGGCCAAATACGTAAACTCTCCCGAATCGGAAATTTACCATAAGAGCAACGAACTGTACGGAATTTACTTTGCCAAACAGGCAATTGTGAAGCAAGACCGGTGCTTCCTTGTCGAAGGCTATACAGACGTTATCTCCATGCATCAATCGGGTGTGGAGAATGTGGTCGCCTCGTCCGGAACGTCTCTGACTCCCGGCCAGATACGCCTTATCCACCGCTTTACCAATAACATCACCGTGCTCTACGACGGTGACATGGCAGGCATCAAGGCCTCCATCCGCGGTATCGACATGCTGCTGGAAGAGGGAATGAACATTAAAGTCTGCCTTCTGCCCGATGGTGACGATCCGGACTCTTTTGCCCGTAAGCACAATGCTACCGAGTTTCAGCAGTTCATCAAAGAACACGAGACGGACTTTATCCGCTTCAAGACCAACCTGCTACTGGAAGATGCCGGTAAAGACCCCATCAAACGGGCGGAACTGATCAACAACATCGTGCAAAGCATCTCGGTCATTCCGGAAGCCATTGTACGCGATGTGTACATCAAAGAGTGCGGGCAACTGCTGCGTGTGGAGGATAAACTGCTCGTTTCGGAGGTTGCCAAGCGAAGGGAGATACAGGCGGAAAAAGAAAACAAGCCCGTCCTTCACTCCAACAATGTTCCTTCGGGAATGCCGGCCGATGTGCAGAACGGAGATTTTCCCCCTCCGTTTCCCCCAGACGATGTGGCAGATTCTTATCAGTCCTATATCCCGCAGGAAGGAAAAGAGGGGCAAGAATTCTATCAATACGAACGGCAGGTTATCCAAGCGATCATACGGTATGGAGAGAAGATCATGTGTAACTTTGAAGATGAGGAAGGAAAAGAGGTACCGACCAGCGTCATCGAATATGTGGTCAGTGATTTGAAAGAAGACGATCTTGCCTTCCACAACCCGATGCACCGCCGTATCCTGACCGAGGCAATGGCTCATGTCCATGATCCGGGCTTCATTGCCGAACGCTACTTCATAGCTCATCCCGATCCGGAGATCAGCGCCATTGCCACCGAACTGGCCAGTGACCGGTATCAGCTGAGCAAGTTCCACTCAAAGACGCAGAAGATTACCCCGGATGAGGAACGTCTCCACGAATTGGTTCCCATGCTGATGATCAACTTCAAGAATGCAATTGTAGCTGCCGAATTAAAGCATATCATGTATGCCCTGCAGGACCCCGCCAATGAAGACGACGATGAGAAATGCGCCGCCCTTATGCAACGCTACAAAGAGATGAAGCAGATAGAAAGCCTGATGGCGAAAAGGCTGGGAGACAGGGTGGTGCTTCATTAGTGATCAGTTGTCACCGTCTTCACCGGTTTATCAGATTCATGAATTCCTCCCGGGTCTTAGCCTGATTGAAAGCTCCGGTAAAATCAGAGGTAGTAGTGATCGAGTTCTGCTTTTCCACTCCACGCATCTGCATGCACATGTGCTTTGCCTCTACCACGACCATTACTCCTAATGGGTTGAGAGTCTCCTGAATGCACTCCTTGATTTGCAGGGTCATGCGCTCCTGCACTTGCAGGCGATGAGAGAAGATATCGACTACACGGGCGATCTTGCTCAAGCCTGTGATGTAGCCGTTAGGGATATATGCCACATGCGCCTTGCCGTAAAAGGGCAACATGTGATGCTCGCAAAGAGAGAAGAAATCAATGTCTTTCACAATCACCATCTGGCTATACTCTTCCTTAAACTTAGCCGAACGCAATACTTCGTGAGGGTCCATGTGATACCCCTTGGTCAGGCTCAACATGGCTTTGGCTACCCGTTCCGGGGTCTTCAACAGACCTTCTCTTTCGGCATCCTCGCCCAACAAAGTAATGATACTACGATAATGATTCTTCAAATCCTCCAACACCGGAGAGACGATTTCTTCTTTTTCTAACATACGAAATTATAAATGGATATTTATTTGATCTTTTACAATAGAAACTTCCTTGAATACACCGGTCGCTCTCAGCTTCCGCATCATAGCATCCGCTTCTTCGATGCTACGGAAATCTCCCACCCGACAAAGCCAACGAGGAGAAGTAAAAAAGGCATAGGTCTTCAATTCCGGAAAATATTCTTTCACTTTTGCAGCCATGTTGGTAGCTTCATTACGAGCTGTACGCGAATTATTACCGGCATACACCTGTACACGATAACCGGGCGACTTCAAAACCGTCTGTTCTCCGGTAGCAACATATTCCGTTCCCAACAATGCTTCGATCCGCGGGTCCTGATGAATGGTTACCTTCCCCTGTCCGGGCACGTTCCGCTCCAGACTATTGACAATATTCTGTGCTTGGGCGATACCGGTAAAGGCAAACAACAACCAAAGTAAACTGAGTTTTCTCATAAAAGTAGTTTTGGGGCGGGTCGTAAACTGCCATGCAGCCATGAACCGCGCAAATGATAAAGACTACAATAATTATAAACTACGAGTTACAAGCCAGGGAGTATTTCCAGTAACGGAACATTCTCTACAGCTTGCAACTCACAGTCTGTTAATTATTTAAAAGCATCGATGATACCCTTGAAGTCAGCAGCCTTCAAAGCAGCTCCACCGATCAAACCGCCGTCAACATCCGGGTTTGAGAACAATTCCTTCGCATTGGAAGGCTTGCAGCTACCACCGTAAAGGATAGAGGTGTTATCAGCAATCTCCTTGCCATATTTCTCGGCAACAGCCGAACGGATGAAAGCGTGGATTTCCTGTGCCTGGGCAGGAGTGGCAGTCTTACCTGTACCAATAGCCCAAACCGGCTCATAAGCCAGAATAATCTTTGCGAAATCTTCGGCAGAGAGGTCGAATACAGAAGCCAGCTGAGCAGCAACCACTTCGTTCTGCTTGTTTGCTTCACGTTCTTCCAGCACTTCACCGATACAGAAAATCGGAGTCAGGCCGTTAGCCAGAGCCAATTTAACTTTCTCTTTCAGGATTTCAACTGTTTCACCATAATAAGCACGACGCTCAGAGTGGCCCAGGATTACATATTTTGCACCTGTAGAAGCAACCATAGCGGCTGAAACTTCACCGGTATAAGCACCTTCCACTTTATCTGCACAGTTCTCTGCACCTACGCCGATAACCGCAGCATCAACGATCGGAGTTACAGAAGCCAGGTGAATAAACGGAGTACAAATGATCACATCACAGTTAGGCTTATCAGCAGCCAATACTTCATTCAATTCTTTTGCAAGAGCAATACCCTCCTGAAGGGTTTTGTTCATTTTCCAGTTTCCTGCTACAATGTTCTTTCTCATTTTGTTTTTGTTATTAAAAGGGTTAATATATTTACGATTTAACAATTTACGATTTACGATTGAAATTACACGATAGATGAATCAAGAGGCAATATCATTTAAAGTACAATGTCATTTAAGAGACAATATTATTAAAAAGAATATTATCCAGAAGTAATATCATTTAAGACATACGCTTGGCAATTTACGATTTAAGTCATATTGTTCTTATTGGCATGATGCTGATTTAAAATCAATTATACGTCATTAAGATTCATTTTGTCATTCTTTGTACCACCATCCGTTGTACTATCATCGTTGCTTACTTCATTTTCCGGAGTCTCTTCTTGTGCAGAAAGCTTCACGGCTTTCAGCAATTCAGCATTCCGCCTGCGAAGAGCTTCACTTTTCTTTTCACGGCGTCTTACCACCAGAATATCCATACCCAAGACTAACAACAGAGGAATAGCGAACCATAAAAAGACATAACCGATGGTATGACTGTCAGTAACTTTCTTCTGTTTGCCCAGATCGAGGGTATCGAGTTTGCCGGTCAGGGCATATTCATCCGGCAGATCCGTATCATTCCATTTATTCAGAATCGTGCCGTTCTTTATCAACACCAATCCCGGATTGGAACGTATCATGGTCTTCAGCGTAATGTCGTCTACAAGGCAGAACGGATATTCGGCCCCGGTCTTGTCACGCCAAAGTTCTATCTCTTCAATCGGAGAAGAGGTCAGGCAATAAAAGCCATAACCGTTTTCCACCGAATAGTCGTATATTTCATTAATAAGGTCGATATTGCTGTCATCCGCCTCTTCTATCCGATGCGCCACCAGCAGAAAGGTATAGTTCATATCCGTCAGTACCTTATCCGTTATGTCCTCATCGGTACTCAGCTCCACCAGTGAAAAGTCATGGATGGGCGGTTCGTATCCTTTCTCTTTCAGAACAGTGCGTGTATCCACGAAAGTCCAGGTGCTATCCGGATAATTCTCGAGCGTAAACTCTTTCTCCTCACCGTTCTTCTCCAGAAGGAAAGTTGTTTCATAGACATCCGGTTTCACTCCGTCCGGTATCTCCATTCCCTGGAGAATATTCTTGCCTATCTTATAAGGACGAAAATCCAGAATAGGCAAATGGGCCAGGCAATAAAACGAAAGCGCAAACACAAACAAGACAGTGTACAATGAAACCAGCCATTCCGTCTTTGCCGAGATGAAACGTATGATCTCCTTTTTCCACCGGAAAACAGAATAGGCGGCAATAAACAACACGACGTTCTTCCCGAAGCTTTCCCAGTTCGTGAGCACCCAGGCATCACCGAAACAGCCACAGTCGGAAACCGGATTCTTCAATGCCAGATAAAGGGTGAGCGGGGTCATGAATACCATCAGCAGGAAAGCCAGCAGAGTCGTTGTCCTTTTTCGGATTCCAAAGAACAGACAGACTCCGACGGAGAACTCTATGGCAGATAAGATAACCGCCGCCAGCAAAGGGAAAAAAGAGGGAAACCAGGACGACATGCCGAAAGCTTCCAGATAATCCTGTATCTTATACTGAAATCCCAGCGGATCGACCGCCTTCACGAATCCGGAGAAGATAAACGCCACTGCCAGCAGAAAGCGGCAGGCATTGGTCCACACCTTTTGGATAATATGTAAATTCCTATTCTTCAAATTCAATCTTAATCAAGCCGAAAACGGAATAATTAATCATATCCATATAATTCGCATCGACACCTTCCGAAACCAATGTATGTCCCGACAGGCTTTCAATCTGTTTGGTACGGTAGATCTTCATCAGAATCAGGTCGGTATAAGAACTGATACGCATGCTGCGCCATGCCTCGTCGTAGTCGTGATTTTTGGCAAGCATCAGTTCCAATGCTTCCTTGGCATATTTATCGTAAAGAGCCATCGCTTCTTCATTACTTATATCGGCGGCATCGGCATAACCGAGTTCCAACTGTATAAGTCCGACAATACCATAATTGACAATTGCTATAAATTCCGAACGAATACCTTCGTCTATCAGTGTCACGCCCTTGGTCTCGATACTGCGGATGCGGTTGGCTTTAATAAAGATCTGATCGGTTACGGAAGCCGGACGCAGAATACGCCATGCAGGGCCGTAATCATGCAGTTTCTTGGAAAATAAGTCACGGCATAAAGCGATGACATGCTCAAATTGTTGTTTGGTATCTTTCATATCCTTACAAATAGAGCACAAAGGTAGCAATAATTGAAGAAAAAAGAAAAAAATAGCCG
>CAVCAX010000293.1:0-8969 GCA_963599995.1 Coprobacillus sp. CAG:698 | reverse complement strand
ATAGCCGGGCAATGTACAACTGCCCGGCTACTTGTAATTCAAATAAGGTCTATTTCGTTATGAACAGCGTAAAACCTGTCCGGGACGAAGAATGGTCTTAGTAGTAATGCGGTTCAGCTTGCAAAGCGTGCTGATAGAGACTCCGCGCAGCTTAGCGATACGTGAGAGCGTATCTCCGCTCTTCACTTTATGATACCGGATCGTTCCGTCACCTGCCACCTGACTGTCATGTGAACCGGAAGCGCGCTGATACCCTTTTGTCTTTCTAAATGTATAAGTATCTGCTACGATATCCTGTTTTGCGAAATCGAACATAAGAGCCGGATTGATGGCAATCCCCAGGAAACGGGTTTCAAAGTGAAGATGCGAACCGGTAGAGCGCCCTGTATTACCACCCAAACCGATTACCTCACCGGCTTTCACCAATTGGTTCTCTTCTACCAACTGTTTCGACAAGTGTCCGTATACGGTTTCCAGTCCATTGTCGTGGCGAATGACTACATACTTACCATAACCGCGACGTTCGTATTTCACGATACGTACTTTTCCATCGAATGCAGCGACAATCGTATCCCCTATGTTCACTTTCAGGTCCAGTCCGTTGTGCATTCTTCTCCAACGGGGTCCGAAAGGCGAAGTGATACGTGTGCTCGGAGTCGGCATGTGGAAACCTGTCAAGTCAATCGCATACGATTCCGGAATGACAGCATCCTTACCATACGCATGCACATACTGGTTATTCCAATTAGGATAAAGGCTTAATGCAGGATATTCGGACTGCTCCGCACGGATCTGACGTTGCAGTGCAAGAGAGTCTACTGATTTTAATTTCTTATCGATCGGGGCTTGTCGGGCTATCAGGTCCTGAGAGAAAGAGTTCAGGCTGATCATAGCCGCTGCGGCAATCATTACGGTTTTAATACAATTGAAATTCATTCGCTTCTCAAGTTCAATTAATATTCGTCATTCGCATACAGGTAGTCGAACACAGCCTGCTTATAGTCGAATATTTCTTCCGGTTTAAAAAATCTGTTTAATTCGGCTGCAGCGGTCTCCGGTGAATCAGAAGCATGGACAATGTTTTCCTGAAAGCTCATGCTGTAATCTCCACGGATGGTTCCCGGTGCTGCCAAACGCCCGTTAGTAGGACCCGCCAACGTACGGACTGTTTGAATTGCATCCACCCCCTCAAAGCAACAAACGACAACAGGCGCAGTCATCATAGAATCCTTTACGCGCTGAAAGAACGGCTTTGTACTGAGATGGGCGTAATGTTCGCTCAGCACTTCATCTGTCAACTGCATCATCTTCATTCCTGCCAAGCGTAAGCCTTTACGTTCGAAACGGTGAATAATCTCACCTGTCAACGCCCGTTGTACGGTGCAGGGCTTCAAGATAACCAATGTTTTCTCAATCATAATGGGATTGTTATCAAAGTGTTAAACGATACATTTATTATAAAATTCTTTCAAAGGTAGTATTTTCCTTTGAAAAGCCGGATAGCTCCTTAACTTTTTTTTATATCCATCGAAAGGAAAAACAAAGAAAAAGGGCTTTAAAGTGCTATAAATAGGGGGTCTATGAAGAATATATGTTTTGCAACATATTTTGTAAATAAGCTGCATGTTTAACCGTTTTTCAACTTATCGAAGCCCAGTTAACGTTCGTCTTGCGAAGCGCTCTAAGCTGTTGCCACAATACATCATTCTCCGGATGGCATGCTTCCGGATCAGCATCCACAATACCTTGGGCAATGTTGCGGACATATTGCAACAGTTGCCCATCCCGTGCGATATCGGCTATCTTCAAATCAAAAGCAATGCCACTCTGCTGAGTGCCTTCCAGATCTCCGGGACCACGCAATTTCAAATCGGCTTCCGCTATCTCGAAACCGTCATTGGTACGCACCATGATTTCAAGGCGCTTCCGGGTATCCTCCGTCAGTTTATAATTGGTCACCAAAATACAGTAAGACTGTTCCGCCCCACGACCGACACGCCCCCGCAACTGGTGCAGCTGCGACAAGCCGAACCGTTCGGCATTCTCTATAATCATCACAGAGGCATTCGGTACGTTTACCCCTACCTCTATCACCGTAGTAGCCACCATTATCTGTGCTTCTCCCGAGACAAAAAGCTGCATCTGCTCGTCTTTTTCGGCCGGTTTCATCTTTCCGTGCACCTTACAGACTTTGCAGTCCGGAAACTCTTCACATATCTGTTGATACCCCTCTTCGAGGTTTTTCAAATCGATCTTTTCACTCTCCTTTATAAGCGGGTAGACGATGTAGACCTGGCGTCCTTCGGCTATCTGCTTATGCACAGAGCGATAGAGGCTCTCGCGGCGGTTGTCAAATTGATGAATCGTAGTAATCGGTTTCCGTCCCGGAGGCAGCTCATCAATGACGGAAACATCCAGATCGCCGTAAAGAGTCATGGCCAAAGTCCTCGGTATAGGAGTAGCCGTCATCACAAGCACATGGGGAGGTTGGATGTTCTTGCTCCACAAACGGGCACGTTGTGCCACTCCGAAGCGGTGCTGTTCGTCAATAACGACCAGACCGAGAGAAGAGAAATTGACCGTATCCTCTATGACGGCATGAGTACCGATCAGGATGCGTACATCCCCCGTAAGCAAACCGGAAAGGATGGCTTCCCGCTTCTTGCCTTTCACCGAACCGGTAAGCAATTCCACACGGATATCCATGCCGAAAAGGAGTTCCTTTATCGTTTCGTAATGTTGGTTGGCAAGGATCTCCGTAGGGGCCATCATACAAGCCTGATAGCTATTGTCGAGTGCCATCAGCATACTCATTAATGCCACCAGGGTCTTCCCGCTGCCGACATCTCCCTGCAACAAGCGGTTCATCTGACGCCCCGAACCTACATCCTGCCGTATTTCTTTCAACACACGTTTCTGGGCTCCCGTCAATTCAAATGGCAGGTTGCGGGAGTAAAAGGTATTGAACACCTCTCCCACCGTTTCAAAGACATAGCCCCGGTATCTCCGTTGGCGGTCCTTGGTATATCGCAGGATGTTAAGTTGCACGTAAAAGAGTTCTTCAAACTTCAGACGATACTGCGCCTTTCTCAAGAACTCCGGGTTGACCGGGAAATGAATGTTTTGCAAAGCATCCGTAAGTGGCATCAGGTGATGATCCGCCAGTATCTTCGGAGATAAGGTTTCAGGGAGCGGTTCCTGTATCTGCTGAAGCACCGTCGCCATCATTTTGGCTATTGCATGAGAGTTGAGGAAGCTCCGCTTCATCTTCTCCGTCGTATTGTAGTAGGGTTGCAAACCGGCAGCCGTCAGTTTAAGTTCCGCCGTCTTGTCAATATCGGGATGCGCCACATTAATCCGTCCGCCAAAAACCGTCGGTTTGCCGAAAACAATATACTCTTCATGAACTTTGTATTTGCCGAGAATGAACTTGATGCCTTGAAACCACACCAGATCTACCACACCTGTACCGTCCGAGAAATGAGCGACCAATCGCCTCTGACGCCCTTCACCAAAGGTTTCAAAGCCTAAGATCTGCCCCTTAAGTTGTATATAGGGCATATTCCCGTCGATTTCATGGATGTAATAGATGCGGCTGCGATCTACGTATTTATAAGGGAAATAGTAAATAAGATCACGAACGGAATATATCTCCAACTCTTTGTTGAGTACACCCGCTTTCTGTGGTCCTACACCGGATATGTATTTTATGTCACGTGTCGTTAAATCAAACATTCACCAGAGCACTACTTATTTTCAAATCAAAAGGAGTGGTAATCTTGATATTCTCCCGATTGCCTTCTGTCAGATAAACAGACTCTCCCATCGCTTCCACCACAGAAGCATCGTCCGTGAAAAACGAAGTATATTCTTGTGCGTAGGCCCGTTTCAGAAGTTCCACATCGAAGACTTGCGGAGTTTGCACCAACTTGTAGTCACTGCGGGATACAGTCTCACTCCCCGTATCCGTAAGATGACGGACCGTTTCTACCACATCGACGACAGGGATTACTGCTTTCTTGATTTCAGCCAATTGATAACAGCGCTCGATAACCTGCCGTGAGACGAACGGACGCACCCCGTCATGAACACCTACCAGCCCCGGTCCGACATAAGCCAAACCATTCTTCACCGAATGAAAGCGGGTCTCACCTCCATCGGCAACCACATGCTCAATCGTGAAATGATACTTCCGGCAAAGTTCCCTCCAATAAGCCTGCTGCTCCTGCGGCAACACAAGGACGATTTTCATTTTTTCATCAAAGCGGTAAAAGGCTTCGATGGTATGCATCAGCACAGGTTTTCCACCGATGGGGAGGAATTGCTTGGGAAGATCACTTCCCATACGCAGCCCCTTGCCACCGGCTACAATCAAGGCAGTACGTGTCATGACATCAACATCTTACACACATCGCCTCTCTCAGTTCCTCCTCTTTTTCCTTGCCGACCAGCTTCTCTACGATTGCCAATGCGAAATCCATGGCAGCGCCCGGTCCCATACCGGTGATGATATTCCCATCCACGACAACCAGTTTATCAAGGCATTCGGCACCTTCCAGATATTGTTCAAAACCCGGATAGCAAGTCGCCTTACGACCTTTCAGAAGCCCCAGTTTACCAAGCACCATCGGTGCCGCACAAATAGCAGCGATCGGCTTGTTCTTTTCTGCAAAGTCCTGAAGCAGTTTACGCAGTCCTTCGTGCTTGTCAAGTGTCGATGCTCCGGGCATACCACCGGGCAAGAACAGCAACTCTGCATCAAAGAAGTCGCAGTTCACAAAGTTCACATCACAAAGCACAGAAACATCATGTGCACCAACAACAATCTCATCCGGTGTCACAGACACAATCTCCACATTCAATCCGGCACGTCTCAGCGTGTCAATGGCAGTAAAGGCTTCAATTTCCTCAAAGCCGTCTGCTAAAAAGGCATATACAGTTCCCATAATGTTAATGATGTGTCAATACGCCAATGGTAAAACACCGGCCGATCGGCACGTTAATCAGTTTTTTATATCCAACAAATCGTTTTTATTCTCTCACATTGACATAACGGCAATCCACTACTCATTCATTGCACTGCGCATTGCATCAATCTCTTTATCGCAAATTAAAATAATAGGTGATAGTCCCGGTCTGGTTGTTTACACCGTCGACCGCATTAAAGCGAGCTTTCTTGGCTGCATCTGACGCAGCTTTACGCAGAGCGGCATTAACCGTATTTGTCTGCCGGTTGATACTCGTAGCAATCACCTGTCCTGCCGGGTTCACAGTAATGGAAACAACGACCCGTCCCTCTTCCTGCACATTATACACCGGACGAGGCAATCCACCTTCTCCTATCGAACGTCCACTAAGGTCAAACGTTCCATAACCGCCCGCTCCTATTTTAGAGCCGGTCGAAGAATTTCCGTTTTTACTGCCTTCCACACCCGTTCTGCTGTCAGAAGTTCCCTTGCTTCCTTCCATCTGAGCCCCCTTTCCGAAAGCTCCCGATACCCGTTTTGCGGCGGCTTCCGCAGCAGCTTTCCGTTCTCTTTCCGCCTTTTCTTCGGCAAGTTTCTTCGCTTCAGCCGCTTTTTCCGCAGCCGTTTTCTCAGGCTTTTTCACCTCCTTGGACTTTTCTTTCTTCAGCTCCGTTTTAGGCTTTATAGCAACCGTTTCTTCATCCGTCTGCGTTATCATTTCCTGTTCCGTTGTTTCCTGAGGCTTTACCTCCGGCACCTCCTCGGGGGGCAGTACATCCACATCCACCATTGTGGCGGGATCATAGTTGCCTTGTGCAATGTCCACATCCCCCATCATGACAGGCACTCCGCCCTCATCCTGATTCTTGGGAACAGTAAAACTCACCAGAATCAAAAGAGCAATAATCGCCACATGCACCAACAGCGCACCCAGCACTCCTACATATTCACCCTTTCTCTTTCCGTTCATTATTTACCAGTTTCGGGCGGGCGTGTAGCCAGCACCATTTTAAAGTGATTCTCATTCGCTATATTCAACACTTTTACAATTTCACGGTAAGGCACCGTTTCATCTGCATAAAGTGCCACATACATTTCCGGTTCCTTTTCTGCACAACTCTGCAAAAAGGGAGTCAGTTCATCCAACGCCAGAGCATGTTCCTTCTCATTCCCGAAAGCTGCATAAAAGTTCAGATCCTTATCGATGATCACTCTTGTCAGCGGCTTTGCAGAAGTCTGCTGTTTCCCTTGAGGCAACAATACTTTAATAGCATTGGGCGATACCACTGTAGAAGTAATCATAAAAAAGATCAGCAACAGGAATATAACATCCGTCATGGAAGCCATACTGAAGTTGGGCGATATTCTTGCTCTTCGTTTTAATGCCATATCAATTTATTCAATAGGTGTTTCTATACCTTGTTTCTGCACAGGTTCATTGATTTCTGTGCAAGTTCATTATTTCTGTGCTGGTTCATTCAGCAAATCCATGAATGCCATCGTTTTCGTTTCCATCTTATTCACGACACGATCTACCAACATAACAAGATAGTTATAAGCAAACATAGCAATGATTCCTACGATCAAACCGCCTACGGTAGTAATCATAGCCTCGTAGATACCTCCGGAAAGAAGTGTGATGTCGATATTGCCGCTACCGGCATTGGCCATTTCATAAAAAGCACGCACCATACCGGTAACCGTACCCAAGAAACCGAGCATCGGAGCACCACCGGCAATCGTAGCCATCACAGGCAGGCCTTTTTCCAGTTTTGCCACCTCGATATTTCCGACGTTTTCAATAGCCGCCTGCACATCATTCACCGGACGGCCGAGACGGCTGATACCTTTCTCGATCATACGTGCCGAAGGAGTGTCCACCGTACGGCAATAATTAATAGCCGACTTTATCTCTCCACTGTGGATATAATCCTTGATTTTATCCATAAACATCGGATCTTCCTTATTGGCTTTCCGAATAGCATACATACGCTCGAACAAAATATAGAAACATCCTACAGACAATACGGCAAGCAGCACCATGATCCAGCCGCCTTTCATAGCCATGTCAAGCATATTCATTTCTGCCGGTGCATTTACAGGGGTAAGTACCGGATTGGCTGTTGTCAGTGAGTCAGCCATATTTGCAGCCCCTTGGGCCAGTAACAACAGTGTATTCATTAACGGAGACAATTTTTATATTCTTGAATAGTACGCTCAAGTCCCAAATAAAGTGCATCGCTTATCAGAGCATGCCCAATGGAGACTTCATCCAGCCAAGGTATGTTTTTATAAAAGAAGTTCAGATTCTGGAGACTCAAATCATGACCGGCATTCAATCCCAATCCCAGTTTGCGTGCCGCCTTAGCAGCTTCTACAAACGGAGCAATGGCCGCCTCCGGTTCTTTAGGGAAAGCGGTGGCATAAGGTTCGGTATAAAGCTCTACCCGGTCGGCTCCGGCTTTAGCCGCATATTCTATCATCTCCGTATCTGTCGAAACAAACACGGAAGTACGGATACCGGCAGTATTAAATTTATCAAGAACCTCCGTCAGAAAGTCAATATTGGTCTTTGTATCCCAACCGGAATTTGAAGTAATCTGAGTAGGAGAATCGGGTACCAAAGTCACCTGATGAGGTTTCACTTTCAATACGAGATCGATAAATTCGGGCGAAGGATACCCCTCGATATTAAACTCCGTCCGCAACAACGGACGTAAATCATATACGTCGGCTTTACGGATATGCCGTTCGTCCGGTCTGGGATGAACGGTTATCCCGTCCGCCCCGAAAGTCTCACAATCAAGCGCCACTTTCACTACATTGGGTACATCCCCGCCACGAGCATTTCTTAAAGTAGCCACTTTATTTATGTTCACACTTAATCTAGTCATCATTACATGAATTGTTTGCTGCAAAAATACAAATATTAGTAACACCATAACAGCAATACGGAAAAAAAATCCCAAATTTGCACCCTAACTAATGTTGTTCAGTATGAAATTTGCTATCTTCGGAAATACATATCAAGCCAAAAAATCATCCCATGCAGAAACTCTGTTTC
This sequence comes from Coprobacillus sp. CAG:698, assembly GCA_963599995.1. GTDB lineage: Bacteria > Bacteroidota > Bacteroidia > Bacteroidales > Bacteroidaceae > Bacteroides. The sequence continues at coordinate 938 of CAVCAX010000293.1, read as the reverse complement.
AGATATTAGAAAAACACGAGGCAGAGGTTTATTTATGCAGAGAATTCTATCACTTTCTGGTGTCGGATATGAAACTAAACATTCATCCGGCCGGTTTGTTTGATGGCAACAATTTTTCTGTAGACATGGTTATCAGTATTGGTGGAGATGGTACTTTCTTGAAGGCTGCCAGCAGGGTGGGCGACAAGAATATTCCAATTTTGGGTATAAATACCGGACGTTTAGGTTTCTTAGCCGACATATCACCGGCTGAAATGGAGGCCACTTTCGAAGAGATTTATGCCGGACGCTATACGGTAGAAGAGCGGAGTGTGCTTCAACTGATCTGTGAAGATAAACACCTGCAATGTTCTCCGTTTGCATTGAACGAAATAGCAGTACTGAAACGTGACAGTTCGTCTATGATAAGCATACGGACTGCAATAAACGGAGCATTCCTCACTACTTATCAGGCTGACGGATTGATTATTGCTACTCCTACTGGCTCTACTGCTTATTCATTAAGTGTAGGAGGTCCCATCATTGTGCCGCACTCAAAAACAATAGCCATCACCCCCGTTGCTCCACACAGCCTTAATGTACGGCCAATCGTCATTTGTGATGATTGGGAAATAACTCTTGATGTGGAAAGCCGCAGCCACAACTTTCTCATCGCTATTGACGGACGGAGTGAAACATGTAAAGAAAGTACCCGTCTAACCATCCGTAAAGCTTCCTATGCCATAAAAGTGGTTAAGCGCTATGACCATATATTCTTCGATACACTCCGCTCTAAATTGATGTGGGGAGCGGACACGAGAGAAGGAAGAAAGAATTAAGAAGATTTCACCACAGGGTAACACAGAGTTCCACGGAGTTCTATTTGTTCTATTGTTGGGACGCGATCCGCGGCCACACACTTCTAAAAAGAAAAAAACTCTGTGGGACTCTGTGTCACC
>CAVCAX010000292.1:0-7752 GCA_963599995.1 Coprobacillus sp. CAG:698 | reverse complement strand
GTAGAGGAACGACTCGTTCCTCTACGAGAAACCATAAGAGTCTCTACGGGAAAAATATATTTTGTCTTGGCGGGTGGGCTTTTTATGCTAACAGCAGACAGAAATTAGACAGTTCTAAAATAGAATAAAGAATGATGTGTATATGCTTTTAGGATAAATTGCGAACAAAATGTGAGAAAGTAAGTCTTTGTGATAGATAATCAGTTGTTTGGGTGTCTTTGTGGAAAATTTAGAATGAAAATGCAGAAGGTTTTTAGTACCAGTCTTATCTATTACTTCAATAAAGGGATTCTGTATCAACTAAAATGTCATATTGACATTTTGTAAAAGTTCTACTGGTTTTGGGAAAGGCCGGCTGTGTACTTCCGTAATTGCTCTTTGCCTCTATCACGATCGAATGATTGTTCCACTTTTGCCCGCAATGAGTTTTTCTCATAAGGCAAACATCCTCTACGGGAAACAGACCGTTTCTCGTAGAGGAATTAATGGTAATTGTTTAAATGTGAATGATTATAACTTAATAACCTTAGACGTCATTTTACTTCCGTCTGCTTTAAGAATGTTCAGTATATAGTTTCCGGACGGTAATTCACCCATGGCGATAGTCGCTTTGGGCGAGTTAGCAGAAACGTATTTAACTAATCTGCCGGCTACATTATAAATAGCAATTGAAGAAATGTTTTCACTTGCTGTTATTGTCAGGTTGTTGACTACCGGATTGGGAAATATTGCCATAGATACTTCCGGGGTGTCATGGGTTCCACTTCCTTTGGGACAATCACCGGTTATGTAATAGACGTACGTAGTTGGATCGCCTGGAAAGCTACCGGTTTGTTCATTTCCCGGCATATCATCCAGACTGTAAACGAATAAAGTCATTAAAGCTTCACCGGGGGAGACATCTGTCAATGTATATGTAGCGGTTTTTCCGTCACTTTCAATACTCATATCTGTAAATCCTATTTTGTCGGCAATATATACTTGTGCAAAAGTGATTGTTCTTTCATTGTCCAATGGATTGATGGTAAAGATTACACGGTTGTCCGAGTACGATATGTTGTAATGTATTTTTTTTATGTCTGGAGTACCGAAGTGCCCTAAATCTCCGCTGCATTCGCTTTGACGGGATGAAGTGGTAAAAGTTACATTCATAGAGTTGTCAGATACATTACCCGCTACGTCTTTTGCTCTTACGGTGAAAATGTAAGTGGTATTAGGGGTCAATCCGGTAATAGTTGCTTGGTTGTTTATAGTAATAATGTTTTTTTCAATCTGATTTTTCTCATCGGTAATTACAAAAGAAGCAACCTGTAAATTGTCTGTAGCTTCGAGGAAAAGTACTACTTGATTATGGCCAATACTTCCGTCAACTACGGATGCACTTGTCATGACCGGTTTTTCTTTATCGTTTGATTCAATCAGGGATTCCGCACTGTTGTTTACGGTTATTTCTTTTACGTAAATATCTTTAGGGAAAGTTGTTTCACCCGGAAAATCAGGGATAAGAACCAATTCTGTGATAGGCGCTTTACTTCCATCCGGCTTTATCTTAAAAATAATATCTTGCCATTCACCGGCTATGGTAGCTGCATTTTCCATTTGTGTATCTCCGTATCCGAACTTTCCACACATATTCGCCGTTGTCTTTGCATACTTAACGATAAAATGTACATAAGAGAATGAGACCCCTTCTGCACCAAGTCCTTCCGGTAAACCACCGGTAATTTGCATTCCGGCCCATGCAGCTCCACCGTTCATTACGGTATGTACTCCTTCTCCTATCGCATTATCATGATAGATCGTTGTCCAGTCAGCATCAAATGGTTGCCAGTTTCCGGCATCAAATGTTACTTTGATTTCAGCCATTTCCTTTTTAGTGTTAACAGGCAGATTATAGGCAGTTCCTCTGTTTCCACTGAAATCAATAGGCGTAATGACAAAGTTATAAGCAGTTGCGCTTGTTAATCCTGTTATTGTAGAAACATTACTAAAAAGAATCGTACGGTATTCATTGGCAGCATCTTCTATGTAATAGAAAAAATCTCCACTATCATCGCTGCCGTTCAATGTTAATGTTGCAGAGATTATTCCCGGTTCTGCTGTTGCAGAAGTAAGTACAGGTGCCTTATTGTCTGAAGCATTTGCACTGTTGGCAATAGTAGCATTGTAATTGAAACGGGCACTTTCACTATATCCCTCTGTATCTAAGAAGAAACTGATGGAGGTCATGTTGCTGATGTCTTGGGTCCCAATGCCTGTGGTATAGAAGCTTGTTGTATTCTTGTTCAGTAAATTGTTCTCCAAACGATCTCCTTCGTTAGGCCAATAGCGTAGTTGGGCTGCCCAATCGGCAGTACCGGGCATTGAGTTATTACTCGTTTTTAACCATGCATAGCTTTTGCCGTCCATTGAAACGACTTTAAAGTCGATGGTATAGTTTCTCAATACTTCTGTATTATCCTGGTCATGCATCGGGATCTCTCTTTTTATGATAGAACCTACATTCTCAGGAACTGCTGCATACAAATTGGTTAAAAGCAAACTGCTTACCAATACAATCATACTGTTTTGTAAAATCTTTCTCATGTTACAAATCATTTTAAGGTTAATACTATTTAGTTAATACGAAATCAATACTCGGTCCGGACTGACTGTTGGAGGCAATCCATACGGTAAATTCACCGGTTTCAGCACGCTTTTTCATATCCGCATTCCAATAAGCCAAATCATCGGTTGTAATTGTGAATGAGACGGATTGGGTCTGTCCGGATTTGATGAATACCTTTTTGAATCCTTTGAGTTCTTTAACCGGACGCACAAATGAGCCTACCTTATCCCGGATATAGAATTGGGCGACTTCGGCTGCATCATATTCTCCGGTATTGGTAATGTCACAGGAAACGGTTAAAACATCATTCATGCCGATATTTGAAGCAGACAGTTTAATGTCTCCATATTGGAATGTAGCGTATGAAAGTCCGTAACCGAATGGAAAAAGAGGAGCGTCTCCTGCATCTAAGTGATAGCTGGTGAAGCCTAAGGATGTCTGTTTGGCTCCCACTTCAATGTCGTCAATCAATGTAATGTCGGATGCCGGCCTTCCGGTATTTTTGTGGGCGTAATAAATCGGGACTTGGCCAACCATGCGGGGTAATGTTACCGGAAGTTTGCCTGAAGGAACAGATTTACCGAATAACAAATCTGCAATAGCCGGTCCGGCCATTGTTCCTCCGTGGAAAGTATAAAGTACAGCGTCTGCAGTTTCTACCTCTTGGGGGATAGTGAGCGGTCTTCCGGCCATTATTACCAAAACAACAGGCTTACCGGTCTTTTTTAGCGCTGTCAGCATATCTGTTTGCTTACCGGGGAGATTGATATCGGCACGACAACGGGCCTCTCCTGACAGTACGGCTTCTTCTCCACCAAAAAACAGGATGACATCTGCTTTTCGGGCAGATGCAACTGCCTTGTCTATACCGGTTTCATTGGTATCACGGCTGTATGTTAGGCCCGGTTCTGAAATAATTTGAATAGTGCTACCATATTCTTGCCGAATGGCATCTAAAGGCGTTACACTATGTTCCGGCTCTGCGTCAAAGCACCAGGTGCCAATCTGATCGGCAGGAGCATCCGCTAACGGACCGACAATCGCTATAGACTTTACATTAGAACTCAACGGGAGCAGTTGGTTTTTATTCTTCAATAAAACCGCACTCTCGGTCGCTGCTCTCTTTGCTGCGGTCAATGCCTCTTCTTTGTAAAATGCATTTCCTTCTGCTTCTTTTATATATGGGTTGTCGAACAGTCCTAAACGGTACTTTAATCGTAAGATATTACGTACAGATTCATCTAATGATTTTTCATCAATCTTCTTTTCATTGATGAGTCCTTCCAGGTGATTAATATAGGCATAACTCATCATATCCATATCTACTCCGGCAGTAACGGCCTTATCTGCCGCATCTTTCAGATCAGTACAAAATCCGTGAGGTATCATTTGTTCGATAGATCCCCAATCGCTGACTAACATACCGTCATAATTCCACTCGTCACGTAATATTTTCCTGTTTAAGAAAGTACTGCCGGAAGAGGGGATTCCGTTGATATCGTTGAATGAACACATAAATGTTGCTACTCCGGCATCGACAGATGCCTTAAACGGAGGAAAATGTACTTCACGAAGTTGTAACTCCGGAATCCAGGTTGTATTATAGTCTTTCCCCGCTTCGCTTGCACCATAAGCTGCAAAATGCTTGGCACAAGCAGCTATGCTGGTCGGTGAGGTCAAACTGTCTCCTTGAAAGCCCTTTATCATAGCTACGCCCATCACCGAAGTCAGGTACGGATCTTCACCACAAGACTCTGCTATGCGCCCCCAACGAGGATCGCGGGCGATATCGATCATTGGTGCAAAAGTCCATCTGATCCCTACGGAGCTGGCTTCTAATGCTGCTATGCGAGCACCGGTTTCTGCAATTTCCGGATTCCATGAGGCAGCCTGCCCCAATGGAATGGGGAAAATGGTCTTGAAACCATGAATCACATCCCGGGAAAAGATAATCGGAATACCTAAACGACTTTCTTTAACTGCGATCCTCTGTATTTCATTTACTGTTTTTACATCTAATTCATTCAAAATAGACCCGATATCTCCATTACGAATGGCAGACAACATATCTTCGGATAAACCTAATCCTGTCAATTGATTCATTTGTCCGATCTTTTCCTTTACAGTCATTTGAGATAGCAGATCGTCGATCTTTTGTTCAGTGGGGTCTTTACTTTGTCCGCATGCAACCAAATTGATTGCTACGACTCCATAAATAGTCCATCTCTTTAATACGTTCATATCTTTTGTTTTTTTATCTGTTTATAATGATTGGTTTATTTGAAACATACCCAGTTCAGATTGATATTTCCACTGGTCATCTTAAAACGGATAGTATGTTTTCCTTTCGGTAATTGTGCCTTTGTGCTAATGGTACTCCAAATATCTTTTGTGTTTGGTAGTTCTGTAGATGCAACAGTTGCATTGCCTATACTTATTTCAATGTCACTCTTCAGATAACAAGCATAACGCATGTCAATTTGATAATATCCGGATTCAGGAACATTGATCAGGTATTCTACCCATTGGTTACTGAGGAAATTGCATAATTCAAGAATGCCTCCTTTGTCGGTAGTCGGTTGTAATTGTGGACCTTTCGTCCAAATTTCTTCAGATGCCGTTTCTTCTACATTTATCCCGCTGTAATGCTCGGCCGGTATCACTTGTGCTTTATTGTAATAAGTGTTTTTGTCGAGAGTAGACATGTTTACAAAAACACGTCCTAATTCTGTTAACTGATAGGGCTTTCTTTTGGATAACAGTTTGTTGTAAGGATATTCATCGTCCGATTCTTTCCCTCTGGGAATGAACCAGGCATATCGAAAAATATCCGGATCTGATTCCATGTAGTTAATTACATCACTCATATATGCCATTTGTGCTTTTACTCCGGAAATTGATTTTTCCCATGCACAGAATTCTGTCATCCAAATAGGTTTCCCGTATTTCTTAAATTTACTGACGTAATTTTTTAAGGATGAAGGATTAGACATGTAACAGTGTATGGCAATGCCGTCTATATCAGAGAGCGGAACCAATTGAAAAAACTCATCCAACCATTGTATCGGATTACTATAACCTTCTACAGTCCCATAATTCATTGCCGGGGAAATCAACTTCATATTTAATTCTGTTGCCAATGCGCGTAGTTTCTGCCATTCTGCCGCTGCTTGTTGGGGAAGCATATTGGCTTGATCTTTCAGGTTCGGTTCATTGAAAGCAAGGATATATTGGCATTCGGGATGGGTAAGCTTGTAACTACGAATACGGTCGGCGCTGAACATGTCATTCCATGCCATTGGAAAAAAGTCTATCTTGTATTCGGTAAACGCAGCCGATAGGGAGGATGAAGTATCGGGTCCCCAGTTGTAAGCCCATGATATGCCATTCCCCAGTAATTCTGTATCTACTTCCGGCAGCTGAAAACTATAGGACACTCCACGCTTGTCGCTACGTTTTTGGATGCTTGTATAAGATACGGCCTCTTCTTCCGGTGGAAATGCCCTTTCATTTTGGGAATCATCGCAGGAGCAGAATGCCAGTGCCGATACAACAAATAGGGATATTGAATATTTCATTGATTGTTGGCTGTTTCAGATTGATATTATTGTTTCTGATATACTTTTACAAAGTCAACATACATTTTAGCATCTCCAGAATCCAATGCGGTTACTTTATTTATATCCCATATACTGGTAAAGTTACCTCCGACAGCCATGTTCAGAATGATAAAAAAATCTTTTTGAAGATATTTCCCGGGAGAGGAGTCTGTCGAACGGTCATGAATCGCCATATCAAAGTACGGTTCTGTATTAGGATATTTATCTAAATCAAGGTACATCTTGATATTGTTTTCATCCCAAATCAGTGTATAAAGATGGAAATTTTCTTGTAGGCTGTAATCCGCATTTTTCATTTTTGCATAGTTCGGATGTCCTGTCCCTACGTAATGTCCCCAATGGCAAGCGCCATTAAAAAAAGTTTCAGTTCTGTTTTGAGTTATACCATCGGTATGTCCCATTTCTAATATGTCTATTTCTCCACATACCGGCCATGGATTGGTCTGATAGTCATCTCCCAGCATCCAGAAAGCCGGCCATAATCCGTTGGCAGTTTTGGGCAGTTTAATGCTTGCTTCTATTTTTCCGAAAGTGAAGGCGTGCTTTGTATGGGTGTTCAAACGACCGGAAGTTGCAGTCTTCCCGTTATAGGACTCTTTTTTAGCTGTAATAATTAAGCAGTTTTTTCCTGTTTCCTGCTCTTTGCCTATTGCTACATTTTCTTTACGGTAATATTGAAGTTCCTGATTCCCTCCACCATCACCATTCTCTTCTATTTGCCAGTTATCTGTGTTTAGAACCGGCTCGTTGAACAAATCCTCCCAAACAAGAGTATATCCATTTATTTCTCCGCTTCCTTCTTCTGTTAAAATATCCGGTGGCGTAGTTGGTTCAGGCAATGGAAGATCGTCATTTGCAGAACACGCCATTAGCACAATAGCTAAAGTTAACATTATCATAATACTGATTCTTTTTTGCATAATTGTCTATTTTTTTTGGTATACACGTACGTAATCAACTTTCATCTCTATGGGATTGTTGAAAATGTCATCATTAATTTTACCTCCCATCGAGCCTCCTAAAGCCATATTTAGAATGATAAAGAAATCCCGATTAAACGGCCACCTTCGTTCGTCATTTATATTATGTGGTTCATAAATTACAGTACTTTGTTTGTTGTCAATACAGAAGCGGATAAGGTCGTCTCCATTATCTGCTTTTTCTTCCCATTCTAAAGTATATATATGAAAATCACCTTCCATACTACTTTCTGAATGTTGTCTGTTGAACCAATTGGTTCCTTTCAGACCATTTTTTTCGAAAGTATGTGTAGCATGAGAAGTCATATTGGGATTGGAACCGATGTGTTCCATTATGTCTATTTCTCCGCACAAGGGCCAACCGGAATCTGTACCATGCATCCAAAAGGCCGGCCATGTCCCTGCACCTGATGGTAAACTGATTCTGGCTTCAATTTTGCCATAAGTAAATTCGTATTTACCTTTTGTGGTAACGCGGGCCGAAGTATATGAGTAATTTTCATAAGATTCTTTCAATGCTTTTATTATAAGGAAACCATTGGCT
>CAVCAX010000291.1:0-7587 GCA_963599995.1 Coprobacillus sp. CAG:698 | reverse complement strand
TTCAGTATCGATTTTGAAAATCCTCATATAACGCAGATACAGGTTATAGATAATTCTCCGGAGAACGGGATAACGTATGAGGTGGCTCCATGGGTAGATTACCGGATCAGCAAGGACTCTGTGTTTGAAGCATTGGGAGACGGCTGGATGTTGCGGCCTTTCACCGGCATTGCTTTTGAAGCAGAAAGCCGGCACATTGTTTATAATACCAGCGACCTGCATTTCCCCAATAAGGGGGTGGCTCAAGTAGCGTCTCGCCGTTTGAATATAAAGAGTTGGAAAGACAACCGCCTTGTACCCGGAACGGTCATTGCCTTGCGGACCTATTTCCGGCCTACACCCGGAATATTTCTTTCTCATGATGTAAATACACAATTGTCGAATGTGAAAGTGCATTATGCCGAGGGAATGGGATTGTTGGCGCAATTGTGTGAGAACATAACATTGGATGGATTCAGTGTTTGTCTGAGAGAAAACGATGATCCCCGCTATTTCACGGCCCAAGCCGATGCTACTCACTTTTCGGGCTGCAAAGGAAAGATCATTTCAAGAAACGGATTGTATGAGGGGATGATGGATGATGCAATCAATGTACATGGCACTTATCTGAAAGTGATAAAGCGGGTGGATGACCGTACTTTGATAGGACGTTATATGCACAACCAGGCTTGGGGATTCGAATGGGGAAGAACCGGAGATGAAGTGCAGTTTATCCGTTCATCGACGATGGAACTGATAGGTGACCGGAATAGTATTACAGATATTCACCCTTACGACAAAGAGGAAATTCAAGGTGCACGTGAGTTCAGCATAACGTTTCGTGACCCTATCGATCCGGATATTAATGAGAAGAGCGGTTTTGGTATCGAGAACCTGACTTGGACGCCGGAGGTTTTGTTTGCAGATAATGTGGTTCGCAATAATCGTGCACGGGGTGCACTGTTCAGTACTCCCAAGCAGACAATTGTAGAAAATAACTTGTTTGACCATACTTCCGGAACAGCTATTCTGCTGTGTGGCGACTGTAACGGTTGGTATGAAACGGGGGCTTGCCGGAATGTGATTATCCGTAAAAACCGTTTTGTCAATGCGTTGACCAATCTGTTTCAATTTACAAATGCCGTAATCTCTATTTATCCGGAGATACCGGACTTGAAATCACAACAAAAATATTTTCACGGCGGCACAGAAGGCGGCATCGTGATTGAAGATAATGAATTCAACACCTTTGATGCTCCCATTCTTTATGCGAAATCAGTAGACGGCCTTATATTCCGCAACAATACGATTCGGTTGAATACAGAGTACAAACCGTTTCACTGGAACAAAAGCCGTTTTCTCCTGGAACGGGTTACAAATGTACAAATAGAATAATGTGCCAATGAAATAATGAGGGTTGTCAAAACTGAATTTTAGGGAAGGAAAACTTTCACTCTCTCTCTATTCAATCATAAAAGAGCCATATCATTACTCAAAAATAGAGTTGATATGGCTCTTTAATATCTATTGATTACAATCTGTAACTTTTCAAAGTGGACTTTTTAGTTTTGCCCCCCCTCATTATTCCTCTTTCTTCTCCGAGATAAGCAGCAGCTTGTCATTGACATGAAGTTTCAGACTTCCGTTAGGTATCAGGAACTCATCGCCGCGTTTCACAATCATGACGAGGGTACCTTGGGGAAGGTTCATCTCTTTCAGTGTATCGGCTTTTTCAATCATTTCCTGCGTTACTGTGATATCCCGGAGATCGGAGTTGATCTCTTCGGGCAATTCTACGCCAAAATCATTCCCGGTTTTTTCAAGCGGAGTAGAAAGATTGAGCAGTCGGGCTACGTAGGAGACGGTGGTGCCCTGTACGACCAGTGAAACTATGGTGATAAAGAAAACGATGTTGAATATGATATTGGAGCCCTCCACGTTGGCCACTACCGGATAGGTGGCAAAGATGATGGGCACCGCTCCGCGCAATCCGACCCATGAGACGAACAGTCGGGATTTGAATGTTATTTTCCGGAAAGGAAGCAGGCAGAGGAACACGCTGAGCGGCCGGCCGATAACAATCATGAATACACCGATAAGAAGGGCTACACAAGCAATTTCGAGCATCTCGTGAGGATTGACGAGCAGACCGAGCATAAGGAACATGATGATTTGGAAGAGCCACGTCAAGCCGTCCATGAAAGTGGCAATCTCTTTGCGATACATAATCTTGTTGTTGCCTACCATTATACCGGCGATGTATACGGCCAAATAACCGTTTCCATGCAGACGGTCGGTGATGGCAAACGTGAAAAACACAAAGGAAAGCAGTAGGATGGGATAGAGGGACTGATTGTCGACATTTATTTTGTTCAAGATCAATATGGCCAACCTGCCCAATCCATATCCGGCCGCAGCACCTACCAGAAATTGCACGGCAAACGAACCGAGTATGGCACCTGCTCCCATACCCGAAGACTGGAGAATTTGGATAAGAACGATGGTGAGCAGATAGGCCATCGGGTCATTACTACCACTCTCCAGCTCGAGCATGGGACGAAGATTGTACTTCAAATTCATCTTTTGCGAACGGAGAATGGCAAAGACGGATGCGGAATCTGTTGACGACATCGTAGAAGCCAATAGCAACGAAGTGGTAAGCGGAAGGTAGATATTGCTCCAGCTCATGCCGGAAATCCACCATATAAACAGACCTGTAAACAGGGCGGTCAGTAACACCCCGACTGTAGACAGTACGATACCGGGGGTAAGTATGGGACGTATTTCTGTAAATTTGGTATCCATACCTCCGGAAAAAAGAATGATGCTCAGGGCCACCATGCCGATGAACTGTGCCGTCTGGGCACTATGAAACTGGAAACCCAATCCGTCACTTCCGAATGCCATGCCGACAACAAGGAATAACAACAGGGCGGGTACTCCGAAACGATATCCGGTTTTTCCAACAACAATACTGACGAAAAGTAAGATAGAACCAACAAGTAGGATGTTTTCTGCAGTGAATAACATAGGCTATGTATAAGTAAGGGTTATAAATCAGTCTTTGGGGTTTCACTCTGCGAAGTTACGCAATTTAGATAACAAATGAAAGGGCGTTTTGGATGTATTTCATCTGAAAAAAATGAAGAGGTGTGTCAATACCCATATTAAAAGTTCATCTTTGATGAAATTGAGTCTTGACACACCTCCCTTATGCCGGTGCAATCTGTATGTTTCTTTCTTACAACTTACATTTTCCGAATCAGCTTAAGAATTTCATGATATCTTCATCCACAGTGCTGATTGTGCCGATACCGAAGTTTTCGACCAACACTTTTCTTACATTCGGCGAAAGGAAAGCCGGCAGGGTAGGCCCCAGGTGTATATTCTTCACGCCCAAAGACAATAAAGCGAGTAATACGATAACCGCTTTCTGTTCATACCAGGCTATGTTGTATATGATGGGCAGGTCATTGATGTCTTTCAGGCCGAATACCTCCTTCAGTTTCATTGCGATGATTGCCAGCGAGTAACTGTCATTGCATTGCCCTGCATCCAATACGCGGGGGATGCCGTTGATATCTCCTAAAGGCAGTTTGTTGTAGCGGTATTTGGCACAGCCTGCTGTCAGAATAACCGTATCTTCAGGCAGCTTCTTAGCAAATTCCGTATAGTATTCGCGGCTCTTCATGCGTCCGTCGCATCCGGCCATGACAAAGAACTTCCGGATGGCTCCGCTCTTAACGGCTTCCACCACCTTATCAGCCAAAGCGATGACTTGTGCATGCGCAAAACCGCCCACGATTTTACCGCTCTCTATCGCTACGGGCGGCTGACAGCGTTGGGCATGTTCGATGAGGGCGGAGAAATCTTTCCGGCCATCTTTCTCGGGGATATAAGTGGCACCTTCCAAGCCACAAGCACCGGTGATGTAGATACGGTCTTTGTAGCCGGCATCCGGGCGGGGAGGAACGATACAGTTGCTGGTGAACAGTATCGGACCGTTGAAACTTTCAAACTCCTCTTTCTGTTTCCACCAGGCATTGCCGTAATTGCCCACCAGATGCTTGTACTTCTTAAGTTGGGGGTAGTAGTGTGCCGGAAGCATTTCACTGTGGGTATAGATATCGACACCCTTGCCTTCACTTTGTTGCAGTAACTCTTCGAGATCCTTCAAATCGTGTCCGCTGATAAGAATACCCGGATTTTTACCGACTCCGATATTTACTTCAGAAATCTCCGGATTACCGTAGGCTCCCGTATTGGCGGCATCCAACTGTGCCATTGCGGAGACTCCGTGTCGTCCTGTTTCAAGCACGAGGCTGATAAGCTGGTCCACTGTCATGTCATTGCGCGTTAATTCGGCAAGGGCATGTTGCATGAATGCGAATATTTCCGGTGATTCATGTCCCAGATTATAAGCATGTTCCACGTATGCAGCCATCCCTTTGATGCCGTAATGCACCAGTTCTTTCAGAGAACGGATATCCTCGTCCGGTGTGCGGAGTACTCCTACGGTTTTGGCTTTCTCCTCAAATTCCTCTTCACTGCCGTTCCATGTGCATTCATCGGGAGCATTTTCGACGGTAACTTCCTGTGAGAGTTTGTTTTTCAGTGTCAACCCTTCTTTGATTTTGCGGGTAATGGCGGCTTTATCGAAATTGGCATTGGTGATAGTGATGAAGAGCGCCTCAAAAATAAAGCGGTCCGCTTCTGCGGAAGGGCGTTTTTCCCAACGTAATTTTTGATTGTATACGGCAATTCCCCTTACTACGAATAGCAGCAGGTCTTGCAGATTAGCGACTTCGGATGTTTTCCCACAGACACCTTTCAGCGTACAGCCGGTGCCTTTTGCCGTTTCCTGGCATTGATAACAGAACATATTCATAATTTCTACGTATTTATTAAGTTATTATTTGAACGCAAAAGTAGAGGAATGGTTCGAGGCGATTCTGTAACCAATGTTACAACCGGTGATTTTTATTTTGATTTCAACCCGAAACAGGCTCTGAATCTATTGAACCAACCGGATTAATTCCTGCTTGCGCAGGATGGTTACCTGTTTGCGGTCAACCGCAATCAGCCGGTCTTCTTGCATGTGTGCCAGTTCCCGTGCCAGTGACGGGCGCGATACTCCGAAATAATCGCTCAACTGTTGTTGCGACCGGTCGAGTACAATCTGTTCGCTTTGCTGTTGTCCGGACAGGCGAAGCAGGTAAGAAGCCAATTTCTGCCGGATTGTCTTGAAAGACATGAAAAAGAGTTTTCTGGAAAGCGTATGTGCATAGTTGGCAGATAGATTCATGTAGTTCTCCAGAAATCTCTCGTTCTTCCTGAACAGTTTCAACACACTTGTTTTGGGTATCTCGATCACTTCGGTTGTTTCGTTGGCCGTGACTTCTACCGGATAACGGTTTTCACTTCCGAAAAGAAATAGCGGGGCGATGGCTCTTGGGGCGGCAATGTCTTCTACCTTGATCAAACGTCCGGAATCGTCGAGCATCTCTCCGCGCACACTTCCTTTGGTAAGAATGACAAGGCGGTTGCAGATGTCTCCCTGGCAGGCAAGGATGTCTCCTTTCCGATAAACCTTGGTATGGAAATCAATCTCTTTGAGATCATTGGAAAGCACTTCGGCAGAAATGCCGCCGAATAGCGGATTGTTGATGAGTGATGTCATGAGTGATGTTATTTAATGATGTGTAAATGGAAACAGATACATAAAACAGATGCATGAATAGAACAGAGGACGGGGCTCTTTTGTTTGAATACCGCTTTGTTCGGATTCTATTTCTATTTGAATTTCAGTACAAACTTCGTCTCCTTTCCCGGAAATAGAGCGATGCTTCCTCCGGACAGGCGCATGATTTGCCTTGATATGCTCAGGCCGATTCCGCTTCCCCCTTCCTTGGTGGTGAAGAAAGGAATGAAAATATGTTCGGCTACTTCCGGTGGAAGGACGGGGCCATTGTTCTTGACTTCTATCACAACCTCCTCCGATTCGTTGCAATAAGCACGGATGGAGATGTATCCGTCGGGCTGATTGCCGATTGCCTGTATGGCGTTTTTCAGCAGATTGATGACCACCTGTGAAATCAGATTCTCATCGGCATATAAGATCAGATCGGGCGGCAGAATATCTATCCGGAACGTGATGTTTCCAGCCGGATTCTGATGCCTGCCCAGCTCCACCATTCGTTCGATAAAGGCTTTCACATAAAACAAAGAGGGCTCCGGAGACGGGATACGGGTGAAACGGCGGTAGGATTCCACAAAAGAGAGCAGTCCCTTTCCGGTGGTGCTGATGGTTTGCAGTCCGTTGCGTATCTCTTCGTCTTTCGTTTTGGAGAGGGAAAGCAGTGTATCGCTGAGTGATGTGATCGGGGTGACGGAGTTCATGATTTCATGCGTCAGTACGCGGGTCAGTCTGATCCATGAATCGATTTCCTTTTCATCCAATTCCGTATGGATATCATTGAGAGCCAGAATGCGGAGATGTTCTTTCCTTACCGTTATATCCGATATGCGGATAGAGAGGTTGACCGTCTCCCGTTCATTGGCAAAAGTCGTTTGAATCTTGTCGCCTGCCCGGCAAGAAGAGATGAGTTCCATGAGTCCGGTGTCGATGCGGCTGAGTTGTCGTATGTGTGTGAACACGTTGAGTCCGAGCAGGCGGAGAGCTTCATTGTTTTTTTGATAAACGGCGCCGCTGTCACTGAGAACTAACAGTCCGGTATTGACACAGTCGAGTATGAGTTCGTAATATTTTTCTTGCTGTGCCGTTTCGGCTTTTACATTGTATAGCATGTGTCCCACCCGGTTAAGAGCACGGTTGATCTGCCGGTTTTCTGCCGTATCCTGTTCTTCGGGAAAGTGAAAGGCGTTGTCATTGTTTTCGAGTGCATCGATCATGAAGAGCACTTGGCGGGTGTGGTGCCGGTAGAGACATAGTTGCCACCGGATACTGATGATTAACGCACCTATGGCCAGCCCCATCCAGAAAAAGTGGCCATTCACACCCAACAGCGTTGCGATTACGCTCAGGCAGATACCCGTCAGAAGGCGAAACCAATATCGGTTTGCCAATGAATTGAATAGGGCATTCATAGACCGAACTTTTTCATTTTGTTGTACAAGGTTTGCCGGGTGATGCCTAACTGTACGGCTACGGCAGAGAGATTTCCATGACATTTGTCGAGCGCTTTCCGGATCATGCTCATTTCCATCTCTTCAAGAGTCGATGCGGCGGTATCGGGTATTTCCGTGCGGCGGGGAAGTTGGAATAACTCTGCGGGGATGGAAGTTCCGTCACTGATGATGACTGCCTTTTCGATGGCATGTTCCAGTTCGCGGATATTTCCGTACCAGGGATGAGCTGCCAGTTTGTCTTTGGCCGGCGGGTTAAGGCTGAGCGGTGCTTTGTCGTACTGTTTGCAGAAGCGGGCAATGAAGCGTTCGGCCAAAGGCACGATATCTTCTTTTCGTTCGCGCAAAGGAGGAATTTCAATGTGAATGGTATTGATGCGGTAGAGCAGGTCTTCCCGAAATTCACCCCGGTCTGCCATCTCCTGCAGGTTGCGGTTGGTGGCACAGATGAGACGTATGTTG